>CAJFUH010000209.1 GCA_904420155.1 uncultured Clostridia bacterium | reverse complement strand
GTGGTCGAGGTGACAGGATTCGAACCTGCGGCATCTTGGTCCCAAACCAAGCGCGCTACCATCTGCGCTACACCTCGTATTATAAAAATCCGATACCTGATAAGAATACGACAAATCAAAATATTTGTCAAGCAGTTTTTTATAAAAATATCTTGGCTGCTCTCAGGAGACCTCTCACGGCCAGTTCATTGGATACCGAAGCCATTATATAACTGATCTCATGGATTGACTTCTCGACCGCACGGGGATATGATTGACGTATACCCATAATGTATACCTTTGTCAAACCACAAAACGCTGTAAAGGAGGGAATCCTTCTATGTTGACCTGTCATATCAATCTGCAATCCTTTGAAAAAACATGTGGGAATTGCAGAATATGCAGCGGCAAATCAAAGGGAGCCTACTATTTCGATCATGATTTGAAGAATTCGCAGGAACTGGTCAGGGAATTGGAATCGCTTATCTGCTCGCAAACCCCTTATCATTGCCAGGGACCGGAAGTCCATAAAAATGCGGATATCCGGGTCATGGATTCCAGCAACGCTTTGATCTGCCGTGTAGAGGCAAAGATGCTCAATGACAGCCCGTTTATGAAGGTCCATGATTTGTTACCAGGACATGATCTATTCCCAAAAGAAACCATTGTGGTTGATCTTCCAAAATTAAACCATTACATCGACCGCGCCCATCAGGAAAAAGGAACTTCTACCTTTATTGTGTGGTATTTGGGCCGCCGCTGTCCGGATGTAGGGGGTATTACTGTGTTTCAGGAGGTCTCCGTTTTAGAACAGATCAAAAAACGAAAGGGCAACGGCCGGTATTTTCAGCGGCGGACAGGCCGTGGGGATCTTGTAGATGGGCATCAGCTGGGTATTACCGGAAAATACCATTTTTCCATCTGTGAATGCCGCCCCATTGAAGAATTGATTGGAGAAATCTTGAGTATTTAACCCCTGTCACAGCGGCATACAAATGCCTATCCCCGATAAGAAGTCTTAACGCCTCCGCTTTCGGAATAAGGCCGATATAAAAGAAAGAGGATCCCTCTGTCCAGAAGCAATTTGCCCTTCTGAAACAAGGGATCCTCTTTTCTCAATTGGGAAATAGATTTTCATTCCGCCTCTCTTCCTCCCCCTTTTACAGGGAAGAAGAGAGACTAGCCATCACTTTTACTCAATGTCGATGGAACTTTTCTCCGGCAACTGTTTGCCTGCCGGTTTCGGCATGGAGATTTTCAAAATACCATCTTCAAACTTGGCTTTTATATCCTTTGATTCCACATTTTCGCCTACATAAAAACTGCGGCTGCATTGGCCTGCGTACCGTTCTCTCCGGATATAGCGGCCTTTCTTATCTTTTTCGTCCTTGTCCAACCCTTTCGAGGCCTGAATGGTCAAGTAACCGTTTCTCAAATCAACCTGGACTTCATCCTTCTTAAAGCCCGGCAGGTCGATATCCAATTCATAGGTATGATCCGTTTCCCGTACGTCGGTCTTCATGAGGTTTTTCCCATGTTTGCCATACAGCGGATTGCGATGGTTAAATACCGGAGCCATGTCAAAAACATCGTCCCACATATCGTCAAACAAGTTTTCACCAAAAATGCTAGGTAACATAAGTCATTCCTCCGTTCCATTTTTCCTGTACTCGTAGCTGTGAGGATTTTTCCTCCCGGTGGCGAGCTTGTTGTTACCTTTCTTGCTTTATCCTTTCCGGATAGGGAACTTTCTTCAGAAGAGGTTCTTTGTTTTCCTTGGAACCCTTTCTTTTAAGTTCATCTTTATTATAGCACCAAAATTAGCACTGTCAAGAGGAGAGTGCTAATTTTGTAAAATTATTTACATTTCGTTTAAAGATTGTTCATTCGTCATGTAGAGCGCTCTCTCTTTTCCTTTTCTCCCTTTCAAGTGGATTTTTCTATCAATTAAAAATTGTTTTGCTACATGTTTTTCTTTTTCACAATAAATTGATTTCTTTATTTTATTTGATATAATCTATATAAAATGACAAAAAGGGTGAAAAAAATATGATTTGGAATCTCTTATTTTTAGTAGCCGGGTTACTTTTTCTCGCTTTTACCGTTCATTGTCTTTTTGTATATGCTGCACGGAAACGAGAGAAAGATAAACGGATTGTTCACCTCTTCAATCTTCTCCTTTTTACAGGAATTGGCGTTAGCTTAGTATTCTTTATTCTCTTATCCCTTTATGTATTTCGTGGAGAAAAAGGGCTCAACAATACCCTTGGGATTGGAGCATGTTCCCTTTTCCTCCTGCTAGGGCTTGTCTCAATGATTGCGTGGCATAATTGTGTGATTTCATACGACGACCAAGGGTTTATCAGCAAAACTTTTTTTGGGAAAAAACGCACGTTTTCTTACCGGGATATCACCGGATATTATGGCCAAATGGATACTTATCTTTTTTGCGGCAAGCACAAAATCGCCATTGATGGACACGCCAAAAACAAAGAGGAATTTCTATCATTAGCAAATCAAAAATATCGGGCAATCCATCATGGGCATACCATCCCTTTCATCAAAAAGAGGTTCGATATTTTTAACGGGCATGTAGAAAATTCAACCGAAATTCTTACGGCTTATCTGGTTGTCTTCGGCTTTCTGGCCGCATGTTTCGCCCTTGTTCTGTTTACCAGTTTTAGAACCGTAAACGAACAAAACACCCAGTATTTCACAACCGCCTTTACCGGTTATAAAGTTGACGACGACGACCTATGGTTGTATCCGGCGGAGGGGGATACTCCCTTTGTTGTCCGGCAATATTTAGAAAAAATGGAACAAATCGATGCCCTATTTCCCCTTTGCAATGGCCAAACCGCATTCCATGTGTACGCAGAACGATCTCCCTCTTCCAGCAAGTCCAAGGAAGAAACCTCTTACCTTGTATGGAATTTAAGCGACAGCAACGGCCGCACCTTTCTTTCCTTTGAAAACGCTATGAGTCACCGGACGGATAATCTTCCTCTCGTGTGTACGGTCTTTGGTATCATTACTCTAACATGGGCTGCCTTTGTGGTCTGCTCCATTATTGTAGGGCGGAACCCTAAAAAATACGGGCGCAGGATTGTACGTCTCTTTTTTAAAGACGGTTATATCCATTGAACTTCATCAGAAGTTTCCCTGGCCCATCTAAGCGGTTTAACGGTTATTTTTTAAGCTAAGTTGAATTTTTCCCAATGGGAATCTGTAATAAAAAGTCCTTCCTGTACCCCTCCTTTTTTCTTCTCTTCATAGAGTACAGGAGGGATTTTTCATGGTATAATATACGAAAAACATTTGAGGAGATGTGGAGGAGAACATCATGAAAAAGAAATTGCTTACGCTCATAACCCTGCTGGTCTTGATCGGCGTTCTGTTTTCCGGATGCGGGTTCCCGATGGGGGCTGCCAACGCCCCGGGGAATCAGGATCCCTCTGATTCCGCGCCGACCGGACAAACCGGCAACGACGACGTCCAGCAGTCCATAGGCAACCAGAGCTATATCACAGACGCCACCAGCTTCCGCAATGGGTACGCCTGGGCGAAATTTTCGGAATACGATACTTCCGGCGATTTTGTCAGCTCCAAATGGTGCTGCATCGACACGCAGGGGAATGTAGCTTTTGAACTTCCTGTCGGTATCGATGAAGGCGATAAATTTGAACTGACGGGCTTTGCGGACGGCGTAGCGCTGGTCAATAACGAAGCGATGGTCAATACCCAGGGACAAGCGGTATGGTCCGTGGACGGGGACGGCTGGGCCCTGGCGGAGGAATTATTCGGAGAGGGCAACACCCAAGACGTGGGCATGACGGACGGCGGATACTTTATGGGCGTTGCGTTTGTATGGTTCTCGGTGGATACCTTTGAGGAGACCGCCACCTACTATGGTATTTTAGGCAGCGATGGGAACTGGATCCAGGAACCCACAAAAGACCTGAAAGAGCCGGAATATATCGGGGAGGGCGTATACCATCTCAAGACGCCGGACGAAACCGGATATTACAACGATTATACATTTTTCAGCCCTAAGGCCAAGAAAGTATCCAGCGACAGGGACGAAGCCTACAGCTGGTCCGACGATTACATTGAAGAAAATTACAGCGGGCTTGTATACGATGAAAAAAGCGGCGGTTTCTGCAACACCGCCGGGGAGCTGGTGATTGATCTGTCGGAATATAACCTGAGGGACGATCCGGAATTCCATAACGGCTACTGCGTGCTGAATATCAAGAACGAACAGTCTTCCTGGTATTTTACGGTGATCGACCCTTCCGGTAACCGCATGTTTGAACCCAAAAAGGAAGTTACCCATGAGGAATTTGTATCCGACGGCCTTCTCCGGGTAAAAGACGACGATGAGATCTACTTTTTGGATATGCAGGGGGAAGTAGCGGTAGGACCCATCCAATATGAAAGCGCGGAATCCTATTCCGACGGGCTTTGCCTGGTCAGCTCTAAAAACCTGGCCATTAACCGCACCACTTACGCTTATCTGGATCAATCCGGCAACCGGGTTATTTGACCCGTTGCCTTTGTAGGATGGAACGCTCATCCTTGTTTCATCCATTAAAAAGGCTCGAAACAGGCAGTTTTCTGTTTCGAGCCTTTTCTTTTGGTTTTTCGTGGGGGTTAGAATTTTTTTATTTTTTGAAAACAACCTGCTATTTGTTTTCCAACTTTTATTTTATTATCTGGTTTTCCCTCTATGAACCGCTCATGCCGCGGTGGCACGCCTGCGGCGGGCACAACGCGCACAGAGCTGTTCTTGGAACGTGGCGAGAGAGCCCGCGTTTTCACTGGAAAGCTTTATCCACCGGCCCAAAAGAAGGAAGCAAGAAAAGGGCCTGGGAATCGCTTGCATGTCCGCTACGCTTCCAAAACACGATTCCTGCTCCCTACATTAAATTACTGCAAAAGGGACCGAACAAGTGCGATACACTACGGATCCATTATCCCTTTTGATGAAACTTTCTGCCTCCCTCTTCCCCCTGCTCTCACCCCCGCTCT
>CAJFUH010000208.1 GCA_904420155.1 uncultured Clostridia bacterium | reverse complement strand
GTTCCTATTTTACATATGATGTCCTATCAACAAGAAAAAAGGAGGAGTTCCTATGGCAACGGTACAATATACAGTAAAACCAGGGGACAGCCTATGGAAAATCGCTATGGAATTTGATACCACCGTAAACGACATCGCCCGTTATAACGGGATTGCCAATCCCGATGACATTGCGGTAGGTCAGGTCCTTCGGATCTATGTCCCGGACCAACCTTCCCCTCAAATTCCAGAATGGTATACCGTAAGAGAAGGCGATACCCTTTATTCGATTGCAGAAAAATTTGGCACTACTGTAGAACGGTTGGTAGAACTCAACAATCTGTGCAATCCCAATGTGATCTATCCTCGGAGGATTCTACGGATCCGCCCTTAACATTCATCAAAAAAGAACAGGGGAAAGTCGATGCCGCAAGCATTAGCTTTCCCCTGTTTCTTATAAGATCCTTTTTGTCGGATTCCTGGCCTTGCTAATTTATACGCTGCGCAAGGCGTCGATGGGATTTAACCGGCTGGCTTTCCTTGCGGGAGCCAGGCCAAAAATAATCCCCACCAGCGTGGAAAATCCAACCGCCAGCAAGATGGCGTCCAAGGAAAGGACAAAGGTAAATCCGATATACAAAGATACCAGAAATGCCACTAAAACCCCTACTAGCAGCCCAATGATCCCTCCAAACAATGCCAGGAAAATAGATTCCAGTAAAAATTGCAACTGGATCCGTTTAGGTTCCGCTCCCAGCGCTTTGCGAAGCCCGATTTCCGTGGTGCGTTCCGTAACCGACACCAGCATCATATTCATAATTCCAATTCCACCTACCAACAGGGCAATAGAGGCGATACCCACCAGCATAGTAGTCATCATCCCTGTGATCTCATTCATCATGGATAACAGATCCTCCAAATTAGTGACGCTATAGCTGTCATCCTTATAGTTGAACGCCTGATTAAGCACATTCTTTACCGATTGGATCATCGTGTCGGCCTGGCTGGAATCCTGCATGTACAATTCCACCGAGGTAACATTGTGGTTTCCCGTCATACTCAAGGCATTGCGATATGGAATATAAACACAATCGGTGCCGTTCATCATAGCTTCTACAGACGTAGAATCTTCAGCGATGCCTACAACGGTATAAGTGATCCCTCCGATCTGGAGCGGCTGTCCCAAAGCGCTTTGGGCAAAAAACACTTTTTTCTGTAAGCTTTCGCTGATGACGCAAACGCGGTTTTTGTTCTCCACATCCAAAGGATTGATTGCCCGCCCAAGCACAATCAAATCGGATTCATGCCGGAAATATTCCTCGTTTTTCCCTTGGACAGACACATCTTCCTGTATAGCGCCTCCTTGTACCACCGGCGCAAGGAGGGATACCGTGGGGGAAATCCCCTGGATCCCCTCTATTTCCTTCAGCTGTCCCAATTCTTTCTCATTTAATCCCGATTTTAAAGCGGTACCCCTGATCTGGACCGACAACGTGTTGGTTCCCATGGCGGAAAATTCACTGGTTACTTCACTGGTGACCCCTTGTACAATGGTGATCAGCGCGATGATGGCAGCCACACCAATGACAATTCCCAGCACAGTAAGGAAAGAACGCATTTTGTTGTGTATGATATTTTTCCAAGACATTTTCAAACTTTCTTTAAACATGCGGTTTCTCTCCTTCCCACAGTTTTCCGTCCAAAATACGGACAATGCGGCTGGCGTTTTGGGCAATCTTTTCATCATGGGTAATCATGATAATGGTGCGCCCCTCTTGATGCAGCTCTTTAAACAGCTCCATTACCTGTAATCCTGTTTTTTGATCCAACGCCCCGGTAGGTTCATCCGCCAAAAGGATCGTAGGCTGAGTGACCATAGCCCGCGCAATGGCTACCCTTTGTTGTTGCCCGCCAGAGAGCTGGTTGGGATAATGCTCTATTTTCTGGGATAATCCCACACGTTCCAGCATCTCAGACGCTCTTTTTCTCCTCTGTGCCGTATGCACGCCCGCATAAATCAAGGGAAGTTCCACATTTTCTATGGCGGTCAGACGCGGCAATAACTGAAAAGACTGAAACACAAATCCCACTTCCCGATTGCGTATACGGGTTGGGCCTCCTCTAAGTGCGCCACATCATGGCCGGAGAGGATATATTGCCCTGAGGTAGGCACATCTAAGCATCCCAGGATATTCATCATGGTGGATTTTCCCGAACCGGAAGGCCCCAGAATAGAGACAAATTCCCCTTCCTGCACAGAAAACGAAATGTGATCCAGAATAACCTGCTGTTCTTCCCCCACCTCATAACATTTTACAATGTCCTTCATGGAAAGGATCTCTTTACTCATCCCTGCTGCCTCCACCGTTCTGATACATTTCCTGCATCATAGCTTCCATTCCGCTCTTTTGGGGAACTAGAACTGTTTCTTCCTCCTGTAAACCTTCGGTGATCTCCACAGTGTTTCCATCATTGATCCCCACTTCTACCGTCTTGGTATCCACTTTTCCTTGCTCATTTCGATAGTAAACGTAAGGATGATTATAAGCGTCAAATTGCAGGGCTTCCATATCTAAGGTAACCACGCCCGAAACTTGTTGATTGACCATCTCCACTTCTGCGGACATCCCCACCAGGATATCCGGATCCTGTTCCAGATCCACAGAGGCAGTAAAATAAGAAAGCCCATTGGCCACTACCGCCTGGCGGGACACCTTGGAAATCGTCCCAGACACTTCCTTGTCATCCAGCGCCCCGATGCTTACCGTTACCTGTTTGCCTTCTTGTAACGCTTTGACGTCGTATTCGTCCACTTTGACAGTAACCTGCAAATCATCATAGTTGACCAAGTCGATCAGCTGGGACCCTGCTGCCACTGGGGAACTCTCTTCTACATAGAGTTTGGTGACTTCCCCATCAATTTCCGCCTTAATCTGTTCTCCCGCCGTAGTCTCCATCAGCACGTCGTCTTTATGAACGATATCCCCTTCTTGGACATGGATACTGCTGATCTGCATCATTTTGTCCGCCAATACAGATTGTTTCTCTTTGGATTCCACATTGCCGCTGAAACTGTAATAGGTGGTAATATCCCCGGTCTGTGTCTTTACTTCCTCAAATCCTTGGTCTTTGGGCCTTGCCACAAAAAAGACGACCAAGCCAATGACTACCAGCAAAACAACGCCCAGAACAATCCATTTTTTCTTCTTTTTGGTATGCATGCTAACACTCCTTATTTTGATAAAATGAGATACTTATTATTTTTCTGCTTTTTTGAGTTTAGGCAGAATCAGCTTTTGTATTTTAAGCCTCTGATATGAACAACCCGTGAACTTTCCGGCAGAAACTTCCTATTTTCCAAGAAAAAACTTGCACAGGTTATAAAGGGTACGGTATAATGGTTAAGCCAAATGAAAATGACTAGAAAAAAGGATGTCAGAAAAAGGAGGACGCTTTTTGGATTCTCTTGTATATCCCATTATCGAATTTTTAAGTGATAATCACATTCCCAGAGAGTTAATTGTATTTATCATCTCCTTATTCCCTATTTTGGAACTAAGAGGCGGTATTTTAGCGGCAATGGTGCTACAAATAGATTGGCCGATAGCTTTTGTTATTTGCTGCATCGGAAACTTGCTCCCTATTCCCTTTATTTTATTGTTTATCAAACGGATCTTTTTATGGCTCAAAAATACGCGTTTTGTAAAGCTTGTGCACCGGATCGAACAAAAAGCAGAACAGAAAAGCGCGAAAGTCACCAAATATAAAAAATTAGGACTTTTTTTGTTTGTAGCCATTCCCCTTCCCGGAACTGGCGCTTGGACAGGCGCTTTGATCGCCGCCATGCTGGATATGCGTATCAAACAATCATTTCCCTTTATCGCGCTGGGTGTTATTACGGCTGGTTTTATTATGACGCTCCTGTCTTACGGCGTACTGGGGAATCTCTTTGGATAGCGGATCAATACCATAACATGGGCGGTGTGATATCACATCGCTTTTTTTCTGGGACAAATGAGCTAGTAGGTTTCTTTTTTATCTTCATTCAGAAAGGATGGTTTCTTTTATGCCTTCTCCACTTGTTGCCGATTTGGTGATTATCGGAGGCGGGGCAGCCGGCATGACCGCCGCTGTGACAGCCGCCTCTCTGCTGTCTCCGCAAAAAAAAGTCCTTCTTTTGGAGCATGGCCCGCGGGTGGGGAAAAAACTTCTTTCCACTGGAAATGGGCGGTGTAATCTGACCAATGCCAAACTTTCCCCCGCGCGATATCATGGACATGCACCCGCCTTTTGCAAAGATATCCTTTCTAAATATCCCTCTTCCTCCACCCTTTCCTTTTTCCAAAAGGCCGGGCTACTCTGCCGGGAAGAAGGGGAGGGAAGAGTTTATCCATGCAGTGGACAAGCTTCTTCTGTCCTTGATATTCTGCGCCAAGGGTTACAAGAACAGCAGGTGGAAGTGCTTTGCGATCATCACATAAAATCCATCCGCTTTCACACAGAACAAGGTTTTTCCCTTCAGGGAACCATACCGATTCGCACAAAAAAAGTAATTTTGGCAACGGGCGGGAAAGCGGCGCCCGCTTCTGGTTCCGATGGGAGCGGTTACGCCTTAGCCCGTTCCTTAGGGCATTCTGTCACCCCTTTATTTCCCGCCTTGTGCCCAGTCCGCACCGATCCTCAACTCACCCGCCCTATGAAAGGCATGCGCTGTTCCGGGCGCGTCACCTTGTTGGCAGATGGTTATCCCTTCCGCCAGGAAACTGGGGAAATTCAGATTTCAGACGGCGCGCTGTCCGGAATCTGCGTTTTTCAGCTTTCTCGGTATGTCGGGGAATTCTTTACTTGTCAGACCGTCTCAGGAAAACCTTGCCGGGAAATCGCTCTTTCCCTGGATCTTCTTCCGGAATATCCACAGCAGGAGCTTTTATCTCTGTTGGCATCTTGGGCAAAACAACATCCCGACTGGATATTAGAACAATTTTTATCCGGAATTTTGAATAAGCGGGTGGGACAGACCCTATTGAAATCCCTGGGGATCGGCCCCCTTTCCCTTCCCTGCCGCACACTTACCTATCGCCATTTACAGCAAATTGCCGCCTCCATCAAAGATTGGAGATTCCCTCTCTTAGGAATTTCTGCCTGGAATCAGGCACAGGTGACCGCCGGCGGGATCCCCCTCCAGGAATTTTATCCCGATACCTTGGAGTCACGATCCATCCCGGGACTTTATGCCGCTGGCGAAATATTAGATGTAGACGGCGACTGCGGAGGATTTAATTTACAATGGGCTTGGTGTTCGGGGCGGCTGGCCGGCAAAAGCGCCGCCGACAGCCTCATCCATCAAAGGAGGAAAAATCGTGATAAAAATTTCTGACCTTTCCCTTCCCCTCTCCTATCAAGAACAGGATCTAAAAAGAGCAGCTGCCAAGCGCCTAGGAATCCCTTGTAGCGAGATTACCTGGATCCGCTTGTCCAAACGTTCGGTGGACGCGCGCAAAAAAGACCGTATTCACTTTATTTGTACAGTGGAAGTGAATATAAAACGCGGGGAAGCGCAGGTTCTCAAACAGAATCAAAAAAATAAAGTTTCCCTGGCCGTCCCTTACTGTTACTCTTTGCCAACTGTTTCTCGTAAACTGGAACAGCGGCCGGTAGTAGTGGGATGCGGCCCGGCGGGGCTATTTGCCGCCTTAATCTTAGCTCTGGCCGGGCTGGAACCCATCCTGTTGGAAAGAGGGCGCGATGTAGACCGCCGGATCCAGGATGTCCTCCGCTTCTGGGAAACCGGAACATTGGATCCCAGTTCCAACGTCCAGTTTGGCGAAGGGGGCGCCGGCACTTTTTCCGACGGAAAGCTCAATACCGGTACCAAAGACAGCCGTTCCCGGAAAGTACTGGAAGAATTTGTAGCATGCGGCGCTCCCCGTGAAATTCTATATACGGCTAAACCGCATATTGGAACCGATCACCTCCGTACCACGGTAAAAAATTTAAGGAAAAAAATGATCGCTTTGGGAGGAGAGGTGCGCTTTGAATCTCTGGTAACCGGGTGGAAAGAGAAAAACGGCTGTCTCACCGGACTTTTCGTGCAGGCCAAAGATTGCTCTTATGAACTAGAAACCCAAGATGTTATTCTAGCCATCGGTCATAGTGCGCGGGATACCTTTACCGCACTCTACGAAAACAAAATCCCCTTGGAACCAAAGGCTTTTTCCCTGGGCGCTAGAATCGAGCATTTACAGAAGCAAATAGACCGCAGCCAATATGGTTCCTTTGCAGGCCATCCCGCTTTGGGCGCGGCAGATTACAAGCTGGCCGTTCATCTTTCCAATGGCCGGGGCGTATATACTTTCTGTATGTGTCCCGGCGGCAGTGTGGTAGCCGCTGCTTCTGAGCCCGGCCGCTTAGTGACTAATGGTATGAGCGAATTTGCCCGAAATCTTCCCAACGCAAACAGCGCTCTATTGGTGGGCATCACACCGGAGGATTTTCCCAGTTCCCATCCGTTGTCCGGCATGTATTTGCAACGGCAGCTGGAGGAACAGGCTTTTCGATTGGGTGGGGAAACCTATGCCGCCCCGGTACAGAGAGTGGAAGATTTTTTGAAAAATCGCCCTTCCACGCATTTTGGCGAAATCCTTCCCACATATCGGCCCGGCGCCATCCCCTCCAACTTATCCGAATGTCTTCCAGAATTCATCTGTGAATCCATGCGGATGGGAATCGTTGCCTTAGAAAAAAAGCTTCCCGGATTTTCTCATCCGGACGCCTTGCTCACCGGCGTGGAAACGAGAAGCTCCTCTCCCATTCGGATTCTCCGTGATCCCATCACCCTACAATCTTTAGGGGTTTCTGGCCTTTATCCCTGTGGGGAAGGCGCCGGCTATGCGGGAGGAATCATCTCCGCCGCTGTTGATGGGATCCGCTGCGCTGAAGCGCTGATTTCCAGAAAATAATGTAAAACAAAAACAGGCGTATCAAAGCTTCCCCCGTTTTAGCTCATTTCGCTCTATAACGGTTTGGGATCTGTTTTGAGAAATCCTGTTTTTCACTTTCTCTATTGCTGTAGATTCTGCTGTCCCCTTATAACAAAGGAAGTCGCTCTGTTCTCCATGTTTTGTAAGAAAAGATTTCATAACTGCGGCCCAGACAAATTCATAAACTGATAAAAGGAAGGCTATCGGATTTTCAGATCCGATAGCCTTCCTACAGCTTTTCCACTTTGCAGTGCACCCTTTTTACTCATCCGCCGCTTCTTGGCAGTTATCTTCCCCATCTTCTAAGCTGGTTTCCCGATAAAGGACCGTATGACTGCTTGATCCGGGAACTGGTTCTGGAATAGGCAGAAGGTTTTCCTGTCCGCCTCCGCTGGGGAGCTCCTCTTCCGCTTCTGCACTTTCGCTGTTTTCCTGTGGGCCGCCCGGAACGATCCCAATATACTGATAGTCTTCCTCCAAAAGGGGCAAATGATGAGCTTCATAAAACCTCTCCTTGATTCCCTGTAATTTCCCTACATAACGATCCAGGGAATCATACAAAGCGTTCAGCCTGTCTTTCGCTGTTTCTGGGCCGATCTGGATATCTTCCCGGATTTTTCCTACATCAGACCGAAAAACAGAAATTTCCTCCACCACGTCGTCCACCACGCTGATGGCGTCCATGGATTGCTCTTTGGCCGTCTCGACCATTTGATACGCTTCCGCCTCCGCTTTCATGCGGATTCTTTTTAAATTTCCCTGAAGTTCATCATATTTTTGATTTTTGACAGATAATTCTTCAATTTGCTTCCGCATTTTCTTTTTTTGAACCAAATAACGTTCTATTTCGCGTTTACACGCCACCAGGTCATCCTGTCTTGCTTTTACCTCTTCATCCAGCTCTTGCTGCTTTTGTTCCAATTCTGTGTAGAGATAGTCCCGCATACTAGAAACCTTTCTAACGCGTTCTTTTTCCTCTTTTAACTGTTGCTCCAACTCCTCCACATGACTAGAAAATGCGGATACCTCCTGCGTAAGCTCCTCTCGGGACTGCGTGAGCAATTCAATCTGATCCTTTAATTCCGCCTGCGCAGATTGGGTATTCCTCTCCGTTTCCTCCATATATCGGATGACGTCGTCCCGATTGAATCCATTTTTTTCAGTACTGCGAAATAACTTTTGATAATCCATTGCACGGGCCACCTCCATTCTAATCTTCTCTCTCAAATTATACCAGCGCTCCCGTCGAAACACAACGGTTGCCTGTAAAATCTTGTGAAAAAGATAAACTTTTTATGGAAATAGCTGGTTTTACAAGACGGTAATTCCTTTTTACCAAAAGCTCGTCTATAATAAAACCAAGACATCGATACCGTGGGAGGTTTATGATATGGACACAGCGCAATCTTGTTATTTGGTTGTCTTTGATTTGGACGGGACTCTGAACCGCACCGACCTTTTTTCTGTGCCGGCTATCCAGATGGTACAAAAGGAATTGGGCTTTCCAATTTCCAGTCGGGAAACAATCGTCTCTTGTTACGGGACCGCTTACCGGGAGTTTATGAGCGTTCTCTTTCCAGGCGGGACGGAACAGACTGCACGGGATTATCAGAGACTGATCCCGGAAGCAGAGGCCCAATTTTTAAATATGGCCCGCCCTTATGAAGGCGTTCCCGAATTGTTGACAGCCCTGCGGAAACAAGGTTATCAGACTGCCGTTTGTTCCAATTCTAATTACCGCTATATCTCCACCGCCTTAAAGGCCATTGGCGTTTATGAACTCATTGACTGGATTCAAGAATTGGAAAAAGGGATGGAGACCAAAACAGAGAGCCTCGCCTGTCTGCTGCAAAAAACACAGGCTCAAAAAGCTGTTATGGTAGGCGATACTTTTTACGACTATCACGCAGCGCAAGACAATCATATCCCCTTCATCGGCTGTGGATATGGCTTCCGGCCTTATGAGATGGAAACCCTTTCCCCTGTAGTAAAGGCCCCTATGGAAATTTTGCCTTTTGTAGAACAGCAGATGCAGAAACAGTCCTAATAGTTTTAGAAAGAGAAAACCAGGAGAAGAGAATTTTCTTCCCTGGTTTTTCTTGTCAGGCTTACCGCTGCCCGGTATCTTTTGAGATTAATTTTTTTATAGCTTCTATGGCAATTTGGATTGCTGGGGATGTATCCGATATCCTTGTATTGGTGAGCCCTTGTTTTTCCCGTTCCTGATTCCATACGGTCATCATCAGAGCCCCTGCTCTTACTTTGCGGACCGCCGCCACGGTAAAGAGCGCCGCCGTTTCCATTTCAGAAGCCAGTACGCCTGCTTTCACCCATGCCTGCCATTTCGCCATCAACTCTGATGCGTTGGGCATGCTTTCCGGCTGGTGCTGTCCATAAAAAGAATCTTTGCACTGAATGACGCCAGTATGGTAGCGTTTTCCCTGTTCCTGCGCCGCCTCAACCAACGCCTGCAGCACCTCAAAACAGGGAACCGCCGGGTATTCCAAAGGGATGTATTCTTTGGACGTGCCTTCCATGCGGATAGAACCGGTAGGGATGACTAGATCGCCGGACAAAACCGAAGTCTGCATGCCTCCGCAAGTGCCTACCCGGATCATGGTGTGCACCCCTATCTGGGCCAATTCTTCCACAGCAATTGCAGCCGACGGACCTCCTATCCCTGTAGAAGTAACCAATACGCGTTCCCCTTGTAACATTCCAGACCAAGTGGTATATTCCCGATTCTGGCACACAAAAACAGGCTGCTGCAAATAAGAAGCAATTTTCTCCACCCGGCCCGGATCCCCTGGTAAAATAGCATAACCGGCCCCTTGCTCTGAAGAAAGCCCTATATGGAACATATTAGATTGTTTTTCAAACATGCCGTATCCTCTTTTCTCGGGAAATAAAGAAAACTTCCTTCATGAATGTTTCCCATTCGCTCCTAATTTTATTTCAGGAAATCCTGAATGATATACTTAGGCCTCGCTTTGGATTCCATATATATTTTGCCTATGTATTCCCCAATAATTCCAATGGCCAGCAATTGTAATCCCCCAATCGCCCAAACTGAAATGACAATGGTGGTCCATCCCGGTACTGTATTTCCGCATAAATGGGTAATTAAAAAGACTATCAACATGATAATGCTGATACTAAAAATAATCAAACCTAGGGATGTGACCATACGGATAGGCTTTACGGAAAAGGAAGTAATCCCGTCAAAGGCAAAATTAAGCATCTTTTTAAGCGGATATTTGGATTCCCCGGCAAACCGTTCATGACGTTCATAGGTCACGACGCTGGAAGGGAATCCTATCAGGGGTACGATTCCTCGTAAGAACAGATTGACTTCTTTGAAATTTTCCAATTCATGGAGGGCCCGTTTGCTCATCAAACGGTAGTCTGCATGGTTATAGACAATATCTACCCCTAGAACCTTCATCAATTTATAAAAGCCCTGCGCCGTAAATTTCTTAAAAAAGGTATCTGTCTCCCGAGAACTGCGCACTCCATATACAACGTCATAGCCTTCATAGTATTTTTCTACAAACTGGTCAATGGCATCTATATCATCCTGTAAATCGGCATCCAGCGAGATTGCCATATCAGCATATTCTTTTACTGTCATCAACCCCGCTAACAAAGCGTTTTGATGACCCTTATTGCGGGATAAATTAATTCCCCATACCAAGGGGTTTGTGGCGTGTAGTTCCCGGATAATAGGCCAGGTCTGATCCTTAGAGCCATCGTTGACAAATACCATTTTGCTCTCAGGTGAGATCAGCTTCCGTTCTATCATCCCATTTAATTTCTCTGTGAGCCGTTTGGCAGTTTCGGGAAGGACCTCCTCTTCATTATAACAGGGGATGACGAGACACAAAATTTCACATTTTTTCATTTCCTGATACTCCCTACTTTTATGATTTCAAAAGGGGTTCTTTTCCTATATCCAATATGTTTGAAAAAACATAGAGCGTTCCTAACTTTCCCATCAGAGAAAAAAGGGGCGGCTCGTTCCAGAAATAGCAGGTTGCCTACTTCTAAAAAATTTTCTTTTTTCTCATGACCATCCAAAAAATTTTTTCAGGCCCTCCAATGGCCCCTGTTCAGAACCAGACTGATATTTTACCAGCCATTCCGGACGGATCTCCTCCAAAATAACTTGAGGGACACGATAAGCCCACGGCCCCCGTTGCTTTTTTAAAGAGTGAATCAAATGATTCATTTTCCGCTGCGTAACCTCCTCATTATCAATGACGATCTGTTTATAATGATTTGGTTTGGTATAGCGCAAACTGTACATAAAGTCCGCCCATACAGAATATTCTGTCAGATGAACAAACTGTTTTGGCACATTCAGCGTCATTTTTACGCTGTTAGAAATTCTACCGTTGGTGTTCTTTTTATGGTATTTTAAACAGCCAAAAATGGGGCACTCACAATGAAGGTGGAGAATATCGATTAAACTACGGTAAGCATAATCATTCCGCAGATTTTTATGCGCCCGATAAACGCGACCGGATTTAATTACATTGAGTACGAGAGATGACTGATAAGTTTCCACAAGAATAAGGCATTCCTCTCTTTCTTGCTGTTTTTGAGAACAGGTAATCAAATGTTTTTCTGTTGCGTCCCCTTGCCGGAAGCCGCTATTATTTTATAGCCCAATCAAAAAGATACGTATCTTGATTGCCATGGGGATTGGTCTTGATTAAATATTTTTGCAATAATTCTTCTTCATCAAAGCCGGTCGTCCCATAATATGCTTCTGCAATTCCCCCTGCGATACATCCTACTGTATCGGTATCACAAACAATACTAAACACATTGCGGATACAGGATTCCCAATTGTAGCTTTCCAAAAAACAACGGATAGCCACCGGAATGGTCCCTTGGCAGGTGATATCAAACTTAGCAGAACGTCTGCGGCTTTTTAAAGGTCGCCGCAAATGGTACCCAAAATTTTTTTCTACGTATGTTTTGATCTCTTTTTTAGAAAAACCATTGCGGGCCAAAAACACGCAGGTCGCGGTTGCCACCGCGCCTTTTACCCCTTCCGGATGATTATGGGTGCACATGGCGCTTTTTTCTGCTTCCCGCTGCACCTCTTCCAGTGTAGAAAAATATTCGCCGATGTAACCCGCCCGCATCGCGGAACCATTGCCATAGCTGTTATATGCCCGTAAAGTATGTGTTTCAAACCACTTTTTGAACATCGTTCCATATCCGGCAAACGGATACTTCCTACCAAAACAAGCATAGGCCGCTCCATAGGACATCTGGTTGAAAATCGCATACTTGGTTGCGATGGTCATCACTGTATCATCTGTATAAAAGCAATCGTCTGCAAATAATTCCACCCGATCCGGGTCGAAATCCTGCGGCCTGCTAAACTCAAAACGAGACCCTGCGATATCTCCTAAAATTGAACCGTACATCTATATTTCTCTCACCATCCGAAACTCTGCCTTTCCCCTTGTTTTCCTCCAGAGAATCATTCCTTTTACTAAAAATATGAAAGAAAACGAATCCACTTTGAGGATATTTTACGCCATTCCCTTTGGATATTAATCATTATACCTCAGAATTCAGCTCTGTCAAATACTTCCTGTTTTCTTTTTCCAGAAATG
>CAJFUH010000207.1 GCA_904420155.1 uncultured Clostridia bacterium | reverse complement strand
GTCGCCTTCCCGGTCTAGTTTTTCCAGTTCTTTGATAGAGGAGGCAACGCCCTTTTTCAGGGACGAAAAATCAAGATCAATATGGCCAATGAATCCTTTATAGGCGAAGAAAATTTTTACTTTTTTTGAGAAGATATTGAGAGTACCTCTTTATTGTGAAAATTAAAAGATATCGTATGAAATGTTAAAGGATTCCGCGGATATCGTACTCTAATTTTGTATATATTAGTAGAATTTTCACAAACGAATTTCCAAAAATCTGGAATTTACTCTTGCAATTTCCAGAGCTATCCTATATAATTTAATTCATTGAGTGGTACATTGTGGTGGAAAGTAGAGGAAGGTGCAAGAACTTCGATAGGTGGTATCTATGCTGATTGGCCAATACCAACATAATATCGATGCAAAAGGGCGTGTTATCGTACCTGCAAAATTCCGGGAAGATCTTGGGGAACTTTTTTATGTGACCAAAGGTTTGGACCACTGTTTGTTTGTACTCTCTCAAGAAGAATGGAAACGTCTGGAAAAGCAACTTCAGGAAATGCCTATGTCCAAGGCGCGAAAATTGCAGTTGTTTTTCTTTTCTGGAGCAGCGGAGGCAGAAACGGATAAACAAGGCCGTATCTTAATTCCTCAGCATTTGCGGGATTATGCGGGTTTGACGAAAGATATCGTTTTTGTAGGCACTTCCAACCGGGCGGAAATTTGGGACGCCAAGCGTTGGGATCGATTTAATTCGGAATTGACAGAGGAATCCATTGCAGAGGCCATGGATGCGCTGGGATTGTAAAGCATCAAGAATGGAGAAAAGCATAGGATAAAGAAAGGAGGGGATCCTTTGGATGGAATTTCATCATAAACCAGTCTTGTTGGAAGAGACCATAGAAAGTTTGGCGATCCGGCCCGATGGAATTTATATTGACGGGACGGCGGGGGGCGGAGGACATTCCGAAGCCATTGCCAAAAGGCTGACGACGGGGACCCTGCTTTCCATTGACCAGGATCCAGATGCCATTGAGGCGGTTACCGAACGGTTACGGCCTTATGCAAGCTCCGTTATTCGCCAAGGTAATTTTTCTCAAATGAAAGAGATCGCTGGCTCGCTGTACATAGATCAAGTGGATGGAATATTGCTTGATATCGGGGTTTCTTCCCATCAGGTGGATACCCCGGAACGGGGATTTTCCTTTCATTACAACGCTCCTTTGGATATGAGGATGAGTCAGACGGGGCCTTCGGCTTACGATTTGGTTAATAAATTATCTTGGCAGGAATTGGCGCAGACCATCAGCCGTTATGGGGAAGAAAAATGTGCCAAACGGATTGCGCAAGCCATTGTACGCAGCCGGGAAGAAGCGCCCATTGCCACAACCTTGCAGTTGGCGGAGATTATCAAAGCGGCGGTGCCTGCGGCAGTGCGTCGGGACGGCCATCCTGCCCGAAAGACCTTTCAAGCGTTGCGGATTGCAGTTAACGGAGAGTTGGACAGGCTGTCGGAAGGATTGGACGCGGCTTTCTCCCTGTTGAAACCGGGAGGGAGGCTGGCGGTTATCACATTTCACTCCCTGGAAGACCGCATGGTAAAACAAAGGATGGCTTCATGGTGCAAAGGTTGTACCTGCCCGCCGGATTTTCCGGTATGCGTTTGTGGTAAGTCGCCCCAGGCGGAATTATTAAACCGAAAGCCCATAGAAGCCAAAGAAAAGGAATTGGAAGAAAATTCGCGGAGCCGGAGCGCAAAGCTCAGGGTATGTATCCGGTTGAAATAAGTTTCGGGTTTCTGGAAGTTTTAAAAGATTGAGGTGACAAGATTGGCAGAAAACAAAAATACAGCTTATGATTTTTCGCTATTTGAGCCTAGTGAAAAAGAACGGGCAGAGGGAAAGAGAAAAGATAATATCATTAAAATTTCGGAGGAGCAGCTGGAGGCCAGCCGGAGAAAAAAATACAATCCCCTTACGATTATCGTAAGCGTATTATGCGCTTGTGTAGCGTTGTCCGTGGTGGGTACTATGATCAGTAGCCAGGCCAAGTTGACGGAATTAACTGCGCAGATTACTTCTGCCAAAAAAAACTTAGAGGAAAAAGAAAGCACAAATGTTCAGCTTTCCATGAAATTGGAAAACGAATATTCATTGCGCACAGTGGAGGATTACGCCAAAAATGTATTGGGTATGAAGGCGACGGAAGCCCATCAGATTGATTATATTAGCTTATCAGAGGGGGATAAAGCGGAGATTCAACAGAATGTGAAGGAACGCAACCTGCTGGATAAGATAGGGGATACCATTTCCAATTTGTTTTCTTAAAAGGGAAACACAAAGCAAAGGTACTTTGATTTATACATATTGTGTACGAGAGAGTTGAGAGATAATCTTAACTCTCATTTTGTATTTCTGCTGATAGCCCTTTTAAAAAGGGAATGAAGAAGGGAATATCGTTTTAAAAGAATTTTATTCCTGGTAGATGCCGTGTGGGAAAGGGTACAAAAGATTGATTTGGAAAGTTTGGAATCTCGATTGAGAATTTTGTCAATCCTTTTGTTTTTCCTGCATTCCGGCGGAAAAACATGTTATGTCTTTGGGAGGTCGATCAGATGAAGAATCAACCAACCGCTAGGCTATGGAAGAGATCGCTCGTTGTGCTTATTGTGCTGGTAGTGTTGGGATTCTGTGCCATTGCGGTGCGGCTGATATGGCTGCAAATCGTCCAAGGGGACGAACTACAAAAAAAAGCGGTGGGCCAACAGTTGGCGGATACCACCATCAGTGCGGAACGCGGTAGTATTTTGGACTGCAATGGAAACCTATTGGCTGAGAGCGCGTCGGTATGGACAGTGGTGTTGGAGCCCGTCTATTTTGAAGACGATCAGGAACGGGCGGAGGTTGCCAAAGGACTGTCGGAAATATTAGGCATGGATGAATCGGTGCTGTTAGAAAAGGCCAATCAGCAAAACTCCTACTATACGGTTGTCAAGCGCAAAGTGGAGAGCGACGTTAAAGAACAGATTGAAGCTTTCAAGAAAGATCACGAAATTACCGTCGGCATCCGTTTGGTAGAGGATTACAAACGCTATTATCCCAACGATAACAATTTATTATCGGTGGTATTGGGGTTTACCGGAACGGATGGACACGGGCTGGAGGGCTTGGAATTACAATACGACAATGAATTGACAGGAGTTCCCGGCCGGTTGATCGCTTCCAAAAATGCCCAGGGCACGGACATGCCTTATGATTACGAACAAATGGTGCCGGCCCGTAATGGATATGACTTGAAGCTATCTATTGATAAATTTATCCAATATACCTTGGAACGCAACCTGGAAGAGGGAATTCAAAACAACCAAGTGGAGAACCGGGCCTTGGCTGTGGTAATGGATGTCAATACAGGATCGATTTTAGGGATGGCTATTAAGGGAGATTATGACCCCAACGATCCCTTTACTGTTGCCGACCCCCTAAAAGCGGCGGAAATTAATACATTACCCGAAGAAAACCAACAGCAGGCGGAATCAGACGCGTTAAACGAACAATGGAGAAACAAAGCCATAGCGGATAACTATGAACCCGGTTCTGTCTTTAAGATTATTACCGCTTCCATGGGGCTGGAAGAGAACGTGGTCAATGAACAGTCGTCTTTTTATTGCAGCGGCGTATTCGTGGAAAATGGAACGGCAGTGCATTGCCATGTCCGAAGCGGGCATGGGCAACAGACCTTTTTGCAGGCTCTGTGTAACTCCTGTAACCCGGCCTTCCACGATTTGGGTAAACTGGTAGGAAAGGATAAATTTTACGAATACTATCAAGGGTTTGGATTTTCAGAACAAACAGGGGTCGACCTTCCGGGAGAGGCCAAAGGCCAGTTCTTCCAGGAGGGCGGAATAGCGGGCAGCATGACGGATCTGGATTTGGCAATCGCTTCCTTTGGACAGGGTTTTACCGTCACGCCTATCCAAATGTTGACTGCGGTGGCGGCGGTGGCCAATGGAGGATATCTGGTACAGCCCCATGTGGTAGAGCAGATTGTGGATGAAAATGGGAATATTGTGAAAACGTCCAGTACAGAAACCAAACGGCAGATTATTTCCGAGGAAACCTCACAGCGCATGTGTGAGATGCTGCGTATCAATGCGGTACAGGGATCGGGAAAGAATGGTTATGTCCCCGGATACCGCATCGCGGGGAAAACAGGCACATCGGAAAAGAACCCCAAGAACAACGGGCTGTACATTGCGTCTTACTGCGGATTTGCCCCCGCGGATAATCCACAGATCGCCATGCTGGTATTTTACGATGAACCCCAGGGAGATAATTACTACGGCAGTTATGTGGCGGCACCCACGTTTCGGAACGTGATGAAAGAGATCCTTCCCTATCTGGGGATTGAGCGTAAGTATAGCGATTCCGAATTGGAAAACCAGGATACCCAGACGCCGGGGGTAGCGGGCATTACTTTGGCGGAAGCGAAAAAGAACTTGGAACAGGCGGGGCTTACTTATCGGGTTTATGGACCGACGGACGATAATCAGACGGTACTTTCTCAGGTGCCGGAGCAAGGAAAAGAAATCCCGAAAGACGGTTTGGTGGTCCTTTATACCGACCAAGAATCTATGGAAAAAACAGTGGAAGTTCCCAACCTTACGCAAATGTCCATCACTCGTGCCACACAGGAGGCCGCCGCGGTGGGGCTCAATATCCGCGTATCCAGCGCAGGATCAGGTGATTCTTCCGGGGATGCGGAAATTTCCGTTTCCCAAAGTATAGAGGCCGGGGCACAAGTGAGCCCGGGCACAGTGATAGAGGTGGTATTTGTCGAACAGGATAACATCGCATAAGGAATTTTTTCAATACCTATGATATCCTTTTCCTGTCTGGTCGAAATTTAGATATAAACCGCCTATTCTCCTCATATGATGTTAAGAACGAGACTCCAATTCCCGATAAAAGGGGCAGGCAATAGACGCCTTTTACCTGGGAACAGAGAATCTATATCATCGTTCGGGGGAGAATCGCAGGATGGCGAAGGGAACTACCGTAAGAATGTGGAGAAGGTCTTTGATGGTCCTAATTGGATTGGTAATCGTTGGTTTTGGAATCATAGCGGTGCGGTTGGTGAAACTGCAATTGATCGACGGCCAGGATTTGCAGGAAAAGGCCATTGCCCAGCAGTTGGCCGACACTGCGATCAACGCCAAACGTGGGAGTATTTTGGATCGAAACGGGGAGCCTTTGGCGGAAAGCGCTTCTGTCTGGACGGTAGTGTTGGAACCCGTCTACTTAAAGGACGATACCGTCCGGGCGGAAGTGGCCAAGGGCTTATCCGAAATCTTAGGGATGGAAGAATCCGTTCTGCTGGAAAAGGCAAGCAATACCAAATCGTACCATACCATTGTCAAACGTAAAGTGGAGAGCGAAATCAAGGACCAGATCGTTGCCTTCAAGGCGGAGCATGAAATCACAGCAGGCATTCGGCTCATCGAAGATTATCAGCGTTATTATCCCAACGACAATAATTTAGCGGCAGTGGTGCTGGGGTTTACCGGGACCGACAGCCAAGGACTTTCCGGGTTGGAAAAACAGTATGACGAAGAGCTGACAGGAGAGCCTGGAAAGCTGGTAACGGCTAAGAATGCCCAGGGCACGGATATGCCTTATGATTATGAACAGATGGAGCCCGCCCAAAGCGGACACCACATCAGGTTATCTATTGATAAATTTGTGCAGTATTCGTTGGAAAGGCATCTAGAGGAAGGCATTCAAGCCAATCAGGTAAAACAGAGGGCCGCCGCGATTGTAATGGATGTCAATACCGGCGCGATACTGGGGATGGCAATCAAAGAAGATTTTGACCCCAACGATCCTTTTACCATCACTGACGAAGTGAAAGCGGCGGAGATTGAAACGCTGCCGGAGGAAGAGAGGGCGGCGGCCCGTACAGAGGCGCTGGGGGAACAATGGAGAAACAAAGCGGTCTCTGATAACTATTATCCCGGGTCAGTCTTTAAGATTATTACATCGGCGATGGGGATGGAAGAACATGTAGTGACAGAGCAGACAACATTTGATTGTCCCGGATACTTTATACAGAGTGGGAGGAAGATTAAGTGCCACAAAACCACCGGTCACGGCCACCAAACTTTTTTGCAGGCTTTATGCAATTCCTGTAACCCGGCATTTGGAAAGCTGGGAGCCATGGTGGGGAAAGAAAAGTTTTATGATTATTTTTGCGCGTTTGGGTTCCAGGAGCGGACAGGAATCGATCTTCCCGGAGAGGCCAAAGGGCAGTTCTTCAATGCCGGAGGCGTGGTGGGCGCTATGACCGATTTGGACTTAGCGATCGGTTCCTTCGGGCAGGGCCTGACGGTAACCCCCATCCAGATGCTCACCGCGGTAGCTGCGGTGGCCAATGGGGGGAACCTGGTACAGCCCCACCTGATGGAAGAGATCATCGACGATGACGGAACAGTGATTCGGTCCGCCGATACCACGGTCAAACGCCGGGTGGTTTCAGAAGAAACTTCCCAGCAGTTATGCGAATACCTCCGGATTAATGCGGTAGAGGGTTCCGGCAAAAACGGGTATATTCCCGGATATCGCATCGCGGGCAAAACCGGGACGTCGGAAAAGATTGGCCAGAGCATGCAGGAAGGCGTGAAGGACTATATTTCCTCTTTTTGCGGGTTTGCCCCTTCCGATGATCCGCAGGTAGCGATGCTGGTATTTTACGATACGCCGAAAGGGGATAGCTACTACGGAAGTTATGTAGCCGCCCCTACCTTCCGCAGCGTGATGGAGGAGATATTGCCATATCTGGGCGTAGAACGCCGGTTTAATGAATCGGAGTTGGAAGAACAAGATACGGTGACCCCAAATGTGGGCGGTATGTCTTTAGCGGAAGCCAAAACTGCTTTGGAACAGGCGGGATTAACCTATCAGGTTTACGGCCCTTCTGAAGGCGCCCAGACGGTACTTTCGCAGATTCCGGGGCAGGGAAAATCCATTCCAAAGAATGGCCGGGTGGTGCTGTTTACCGATACGCAGTCGGCTGCTTCCACTGTGACGGTTCCCAAGCTAACCCAATTGTCCATGGCGCAGGCCAATGAGACAGCGGTCAACGCAGGGCTCAATATCAAGATCTCCGGAGCCTGGAATCCTGCTGAAGGGGAGACAGTGGTTTCGGTATCTCAAAGTATGGAAGAGGGTACGCAGGTGAGCCCTGGTACCGTGATAGAAGTAGAATTTGTTACTCAAGATCAGGTTGAATAAAGGTGTTTCTATGGTGCGGCTCATAAAAAGAGCGGATCAGAAAAGAAATAAACATAACAGTTTATACATAGGATGAACAGAAGGGACGCCATATCGGAACAGAGAGACAGCGCATATGTCAAATTTTGCGGTTACAAACAGGGATGCGCGTGATATAATCTTTTTGTTGTGTGGTGCACACAGAAAAGAAAAGGACGGCCGGAATAGCAGGCCGGATCATTTTTGAGAGGTGGCAAAATAATGAACAGTTTTTGGGCACAGATAGCGGCGGTGGTGATTGCGTTTGCTATAACAGCAATCCTAGGAAAATGGCTGATCCCCTTTCTTCACAAGTTAAAGTATGGGCAGACCATATTGGACGTGGGGCCATCCTGGCATAAGAAAAAACAGGGGACCCCTACCATGGGCGGCATTATGTTCATTATCGGAATTTTTGTGGCAATGGTCATTTGCGTGCCCTGCTATTATGCTTTTTCTATCGCCCCGGGGGTGTCTTTGTCCAGTTATCAGCTTGTTTTGACAAAAGTTTTAGGCGGGCTGGCCATGGCCGTGTGTTATGGTATCGTGGGCTTTTTCGACGATTATATCAAAGTGGTGAAAAAACGCAACTTAGGATTGACGGCTCGGCAAAAACTGGTGTTACAATTCTTGGTAGCGGCTGCTTACTTGGCTACTATCTATTTTGCAGGCGGGGATTCTTACACTTATATTCCTTTTGTAGGATATATTGATTTGGGGATCTGGTACTATCCCATTGCGGCAATTTTGATTGTGGGAATTGTCAATGCAGTGAATCTTACCGACGGAATTGATGGGTTGGATGCATCAATCACTTTCTTTGTGGGAATATTCTTTATGATAATTGCAGGATATCTCTCTGTGGAGGGTGCTGGAATTGCAGGGGCGGCCTTGGCGGGCGCTTGCTTGGGATTTTTGGTATGGAATATGAACCCGGCCAAAGTATTTATGGGGGATACAGGTTCCTTGTTTTTAGGAGGTATGGTTTGCGCTTTGGCCTTTGCGTTGGATAGGCCTATCCTTTTGATTCCCTTGGGGGTCGTATACCTCATGGAGATGTTCTCGGTTATGTTACAGGTTACCTATTTCAAGATTTCCCATGGCAAAAGATTATTTAAGATGAGCCCTATCCACCATCATTTTGAAATGTGTGGCTGGAGTGAGCGTAAAATCTGTACAGTATTTAGCGTTATTACTATTGTTGGAGGGTTAATTGCCCTGTTGTTGATATTGTTAGGATAGGGCTATGCATTGCCCTATGTACGCAGCTTTTAGATTGCGTATTAAGGTCCTAATCTTCAAACAGAGCGGAAAGGAGCGAAAGATGTGAAAAGAAATGAGAACGATAGAGCAACCTATCATCCAAGCAACAAAAGGCGTGCTCCAAGAAGCTCTTCATCCGGCGAGTCCGTTATGCGTTCCAGAAAAGCGGGAGGGCCTCCAGAGGCGGCCCTTCACCGTGAAGAACGGTATGCGCCTCCCAAATCAAGAAAGGAAAGAAAAGAAGCGCCCAAGGAAAAACGTTCTCTGCTTCATCCAGGAAAACGGGCGGTAAAAAAGCGTTTTAAGCTTTTTTCTATCCGTTCCGGCATGGATATGCCTTTTTTGATTTTGGTGTTGATTTTGTTGGGGATTGGACTGGTGATGCTGTACTCCGCCAGCTATCCCAACGCCTATTATCTGCATGGCGACAGCGGTTATTTTATCAAAAAGCAGTTATTGTATGCAGTGGTGGGCGTCATATTAATGTTGGCCCTTTCTTATTTTGACTATCACCATTTTCATAAATTAGCTGTCCCGATTCTGTTGGTTTCCTATGCGCTGCTGGCTGTGGTTATGGTAATGCCCCCGATCAACCAAGTGCACCGTTGGGTACAGATCGGAAGTTTTAGTTTCCAAGCGTCGGAGATTACCAAATTCGCCATTGTTTTGATATTCGCCCATTGGATATCTATTAATTTTAATAAGATGGAGACCTTCCGTTATGGGATCTTACCTTACATTCTGGTTCTTGGATCTACATGCGCTCTGTTGATTTTAGAACCTCATTTGTCCGGTACTATTATTGTGGTATTGCTGGCGGCAGGCATGTTATTTATCGGCGGAATCAAACTCCGTTGGTTTGGCGGGGCGCTTGCGATTGTAGGGGGTGTGATCGCTTACATCCTTCTATTTACCGATATGCTCAGTTATGCCAATGAACGGATCCAAGGATGGCTGGATCCTCTTACCTATACCACAGAACAAATGTGGCAGGACACCTGGCAAACCCGAAATTCCCTGTATGCAATAGGTTCTGGCGGGCTACTGGGGCAAGGGCTTGGACAGTCCCGGCAGAAATATCTATATTTGCCGGAACCCCAAAATGATTTTATTTTTGCAGTGGTATGCGAGGAATTGGGGCTCATTGGTGCTTTGATTATTTTGCTGTTATTTGCCCTGCTGGTGTGGAGAGGGATTACCATATCTATGCGCGCCAAAGATAAATTTGGAAGCCTGTTGGGAATTGGTCTATCTGCTCAGGTAGGGTTACAGGTTTTGCTTAATGTAGCGGTTGTTACGAACAGCATTCCCAATACAGGGATCAGCCTTCCGTTTTTCAGTGACGGAGGAACGTCGCTGATTATGTTGCTAGCGCAAATGGGAATTGTACTGTCCATCTCACGAACGGCCAGCCTGGAAAAGACATAGCAAAGAGAGATAGGCCCTAGATTTTTTGTTATTCCCTTTTCTGAGGTATCGCTCCTCTGGCGGCAGAGGAAAAGCCTCAGTGATATTCCTATCATTTTAGAGAAAAAGTCTAACATGTTTTTCTCAGAGGAAAGGAGCATGATTCATATTATGAAGATTTTGCTTGCCGGAGGGGGAACCGCCGGACATATCAACCCGGCTTTGGCTATTGCAGGCACGGTGCGGCAGCATAATCCTCAGGCCGAGCTGTTGTATGTGGGCAACAAAGGGGGGATGGAAGAACGGTTGGTCTCAGAGGCCGGATATCCTTTCCAAGCCATTACCATTGCGGGTTTCCAGAGAAAGATTTCCCTCAAGAGTTTGGCCAAGAATATCCGTACCATAGGTCTTCTCATGGCGGCAAACGGGCAGTCCAAGAGGATCATCAAAGAATTTAAACCAGATCTCTGCGTGGGTACCGGGGGATATGTGAGCGGGCCGATTTTGCGTGCGGCGGCTAAAATGGGGATACCGATCTTAATCCACGAACAGAATGCCTTTCCAGGGATGACCACCAAGATGCTTTCCAAATATGCAAAAAAGGTGATGCTGGCGGTAGAAGATGCGAAAAAATATTTGGACCCTTCCTGTCCTATTACAGTTACAGGGAATCCTGTCCGCCCGGCGATTTTGTCGGCTCGAAGGGAAACTGCCCGCAAAAAGCTGGGGCTGGACGGCCGCCCGTTAATCCTTTCTTTTGGAGGGAGCCTGGGGGCCCGTAAGATCAATGAGGCCGTGGCGGATCTGATTGCGTGGAGCAGTAAGGACGACAGGTATCAGCATATCCATGCTTATGGACAATATGGAAGCTGGTTTCCAGAGTTGCTGATAAAAAAAGGAGTAGATTTGAAAAAACATGCTAATCTGGATATTAGAGAATATATCAAGGATATGCCAGATTGCTTAGCTGCCGCTGATTTGGTGATTTGCCGGGCGGGAGCCATCACGTTAAGTGAGCTGCAAGCCCAAGGAAAGGCTTCTATTTTGATCCCGTCCCCCAATGTAGCAGAAAATCACCAATACCATAACGCCATGGCTTTGGTCCGCCGGAAGGCGGCCGCTATCTTGGAAGAAAAGGATCTCAGCGGGGATGCCCTGATTCAGATGGTTCAGAAAATGACAGCGGATCCCAAAACGTTGGAAATTTATCAGACCAATGCGCGCAAAATGGCAATTCTCGACGCAAATGAAAGGATATACTCAATCATACAGGGCTTTTTCCCTGAAAAATAGCCGATGCCTATTTCACCACTCCAGCATCCTTTGCATAGTATAGCAAACAAGAATGTTTCCTGGGATACAAGGATGAAGGGGTGTTTGTTGTGTCAAAACTGATCATTGAGGGCGGCCATCCATTGGAAGGAGAACTACCCATTCATGGGGCAAAGAACAGTGCGCTGCCTGTTTTGGCGGCCACCTTGTTGTGCCAGGGACAGAGTGTCATACATAACTGCCCCGGCTTATCAGATGTGGATGCTTCTATTCAGATTCTGCGTCACTTAGGCTGTCAGATTTATCGGGAGGGTTCTACCTTGACGGTAGATTCTCAGCATGTCAGTACCTGCGATATTCCGGATGATTTGATGCGGGAAATGAGGTCATCCATTGTATTTTTAGGGGCTATCGTTTCCCGGATGGGATGCGCAAAGCTTTCCTTTCCAGGAGGATGCGAGCTGGGCCCCCGGCCGATTGACTTGCATTTAAAGGCCCTACGGCAGATGGGATTGCATATTGACGAGCATTACGGATATCTAGACTGCAAAGTGGATGGTAAGCTAAAGGGGACTGATATTGCGCTTTCTTTTCCAAGTGTAGGAGCTACAGAAAATATATTGTTGGCCGCTACAGTGGCGGACGGCACCACGGTGCTCACCAACGCGGCCCGGGAGCCGGAAATTGTCGACTTAGCCTGCTATTTAAACGCATGTGGCGCACGGATTGAAGGGGCTGGGGAAGGGACCATTACCATAGAAGGAGTGGAGTGTCTCCATGGGGCGGAACATACCGTTATTCCGGACCGCATTGCAGCGATTTCTTTTATGGCTGCGGCGGCAGTCACGGGTAGTAAACTCACGATAAAGGAGATAGAGAAAGATCATCTGGGGCAGGTAATCCCGATGTTTGAGGAAGCAGGATGCCGTGTACGTTGCAATGGTTCCCAATTGGAACTGCAAGCTCCTGAAAGATTACGCCCTATCAAAATGGTACGTACGATGCCATATCCCGGGTTCCCAACCGATGCGCAGGCGCTGGTAATGGCCATGGTGACTTTGGCAAAAGGTACTAGTGTATTTGTAGAAAATATCTTTGAAAGTCGTTATAAACATGTGGGAGAGTTGCTGCGAATGGGAGCCAATATCAAGGTCGAGGGAAAAGTAGCGGTGGTAGAAGGCGTACGCAAACTTTATGGGGCCCAGGTGGAAGCCCCTGATTTAAGAGGGGGCGCCGCTTTAGCAGTGGCTGGATTGGCGGCTGAAGGGATAACACAGCTTGGTGGGTTACATCATATTGACCGGGGATATGAAAGCCTAGAAAAAAGCTTGTCTTCTATTGGCGCAAAGGTAAAAAGGATTTGAGGAATAGCAATGGATAAAAAAAAAGCAAGATCAGAAAGGAAATGGCAGGATACCCCTTATCAAGGGAGAAGATCTACTGTGAGAAAGAGCGCTCGGCGCCGAAAAATCCGTTTATGGCTCCTTTACTTTCTGATGACGGTCTGCATTTTATGTATAGGAATAGCCCTGTCTCTTACGGTGCTGTTTAAGATTGACACCATTGAAGTGGTAGGGGAGACCCGTTATGATACGGATCAAATTATTGCTTTAAGTGGGATCGAAAAAGGGCAAAATTTATTCCTGTGTAAGACGCAAGAGGGGAGTGAGGCCATTGAACATGCCATGCCTTATATTGAGACGGCAGAGATTACCCGTTCGCTTCCCAGTAAGATTCAGATACATATCACAGAGACCGTTCCGGTTGGGCTGGTGGAATATGGAGGACAATATGTAGTAATAAGCAGTTCTGGAAAAGTGTTGGAGACAACAGCGACGGAGATAGAAAACCTCCCGGTGATTAAGGGACTGGAAATTCAATCTGCTGAATTGGGAAGCGTCATGGAATATCAGGATGAGACCGTGAAGGACATCTTAGAAGATATCACCCAGGCGATCACCGCTACCGGGATGCAGGATATCAAAGAGATCGATTTGACTTCCCCCACCAATCCTAAACTGAATTATCAGGATCGTATTCTCATTAAATTAGGTCAGCCTATTGATCTAGTGATTAAGCTGCGCAATGCTATGGTAGCCTTGCAGCCAGAGCATATTCAGACTTACGAACGGGGGACGTTGGATCTATCCTTGACGGCGGAAGACGGGCGCAGCTTTTTTAATCCGGACTATGTTTCCAGCGTAAGCAGTCAAGAGGAGCCTTCTTCCATGGATCCCGAAGGTTCCTCCTTCGTAGAGGAGGATACATAAGAAAAATAAAAGGAATCAAGGCGTCTGAAAAGGGGCTTTTTGATAAAAATTCAGCAACAGAAAAAAGGAGGATATTGGTTTTCGTGATGGAATGGGAATATCATGTTCCCTTTGCCAAGGGTGTGTTCTGATAAAATAATAAATTTGTAAATAAGGACGTATTTTATGATTATAGCATTGAAATTTATTCTAAAAAGTGCTAAATTATAGTATAAGCATTTTCAATAACAAATGAGGAAAAGAATAGAGTTTAACAAGGGGATGTACCCTGTTGCATATGTACCCAGTACAAAGAAGTAAAAAGATGTAGGAGGAAGCAAAATGCCTTTTGAACTGGATAACGATTTTGAGAATATTGTACAAATAAAAGTAATTGGAGTAGGCGGCGGCGGTGGAAACGCTTTGGACCGTATGGTAACCAGTGGGGTTAAATGCGTGGAGTTTGTTTCGGTCAATACCGATAAACAAGCCTTGATTCGTTCCAAGGCAACCCAAAAGATTCAAATTGGCGAGAAGATCACCCACGGCAAAGGCGCCGGCTCTAAACCGGAAATTGGACAAAAAGCGGCGGATGAAAGCCGCGAAGCCATTGCGGCGGCTATGAAAAATACCGATATGGTCTTTATTACTGCCGGTATGGGAGGCGGAACGGGAACCGGAGCTGCGCCCGTAGTAGCGGAAATAGCACGTGAGATGGGAATTCTTACGGTTGGCATTGTAACCAAGCCTTTTGGTTTTGAAGGACGCCGCCGCATGGAGCAGGCGGAAGCTGGTATTGCCGCTTTGCGGGAGCATGTGGATTCCCTGGTAGTGATCCCGAATGAACGTTTAAAGTTTGTTAGTGAACAGCGTATTACTTTGATGAACGCTTTTGAAGTGGCGGACGATGTGTTGCGACAGGGTGTACAAAGTATTTCTGACCTGATCTTATTGCCTGGCATTGTGAATTTGGATTTTGCGGATGTCACGGCCGTAATGAAAGACGCGGGTTATGCCCATATGGGTGTTGGACGGGCTTCCGGTAAAGATAAAGCGGAAGTTGCCGCCAATATGGCGATTTGCAGTCCCTTGTTGGAGACCGCTATTGATGGCGCTAAGGGCGTGATTATTAATATTACCTCTTCTCCCGATATCGGTTTAGACGAGGTAGAGACTGCCTCTTCTATGATTGCCGCCCAGGCGGATGAAGAAGCGAATATCATCTGGGGAGCCGCCTTCGATGAAGGGATGGAAGATGAGATGAGCGTAACGGTAATTGCGACTGGTTTTACTACGCAAGATTCTTATATCCCAGCGCCAGAACCTACTGCGCCTGTAGCCAGGGTTAACCAACAAATCAGCCGTCAGCAACAGGCGGCCGCTGTCCCTCAGGTGAACCCGATTCAGTCGCAGGCTCAAACGCCGGTTCCACAGGCAGTAACGCCTCGCCAGCCAGTACAACCGGTTTCCACACAGCAAAGTGCCTCTATTCCCAATACTCAAAGCAGGCCCCAGCGCCCTGTGACTCAACAGCCGGCATCCTCTTCCCGCCAGGACGATGATGATACTTTTTATGATATTATGTCTATCTTTAATCGCAAATAAGGATTTGCTTTAAGATGACGGAAATAAGAAGGATCTGTGTTGCAGTTATTGCTTGTAACGGCACAAAAATTCTTGGTTAGGAATCCTGATACATCTATGTAGAAAGGCAATTTGTTACTTACTCTACTTATACTTTTCATCCTGTAAAAAAGAAAGATCCGGGGTTACCCTATCAGGGAAAACCTGGATCTTTCTTTTTGCTTTTTATTCTTCAAATAATAGCTGGATTTCGTCTATTTGGGCCTAATGAAGCGGTAATAGGCAGAATTGAGCGGTTTTAGACCGGGGAGCCGGAATACAAACAATTATTTTCAAATTAGTCTCTCAATCCCCGTTTTACGCTTGCAATCTTAAAGTTATGTGTTATAATACATAGGGATTATGAAAACGATGTATCATTTAAGGGAGGTGGCATTGTGAACCCTGATCCTGCGGGCAATCACCGAAGAAGCAGTTATATAAATCATAATCAGAGGCACAACGCCGCCCCAAAAGGCGTCCTTGTGCCCTGAAGAAAAAAGGGGGATGGACCCAATGTTGTCTTATTATAAGACGATAAATGGACGTATTGCTGAGATTGATCAGTATGAGGCAGGTTGCTGGATTAATTGTGTGGCGCCGGAAGAACATGAAATCAATAGCCTTATTACTGATTTCCACATTGAGCCGGATTTTCTTCGGGCTTCTCTGGATGAAGAAGAATCTTCCCATATTGATTCGGAAGACGGCAACACTCTTATTATTATTGATATTCCTGTGGTAGAAAAGCATGAAAAGAATATTATGTATACTACCATGCCGTTAGGTATTATGATTACCGAAAAGAATGTGATCACGGTATGCCTAAATGAAAATCCATTAATCAGCGAATTTGCAGAAGGTGTGATGCGTAATGTACACACCAATTTAAAGACGCATTTTATTTTGCATCTCATGTTGCGTATGGCTACAAAATACCTGCAATATTTGAAACAGATTGATAAGATCAGCGACCACGTGGAAAGAGAACTTCGTAAATCCATGAAAAACAAAGAGCTTATTCAGCTTTTGGAGATTGAGAAATCTTTGGTTTATTTTTCTTCTTCTTTGAAATCCAATGAGGTGACGTTGGAAAAGATTATGCGCGGCCGGTTTATCAAGATGTATGAAGAAGATCAAGATTTACTGGAAGATGTGTTGGTTGAAATCAAGCAGGCTATTGAGATGGCAAATATCTATTTAAATATTTTGTCAGGGACTATGGATGCGTTTGCATCAGTGATTTCCAATAACCTGAATATTGTGATGAAGGTATTAGCTTCAATCACGCTGATTATTTCTATCCCGACAGTGATCTCAGGTCTGTATGGGATGAATGTAGACGGGCTCCCACTCAGTCAGTTTTGGTGGTTCCCGTTTGTGCTCAGTTTGGTATGTATGCTAATCGCGGGATTTATTTTAAAGAAAAAGGATATGCTGTAAAAGAGAGGGATTTTCCCTCTCTTTTTTACTGTCCCGCCTTTGGGGACAAAAATATCTACATTAAATTATGAAAAAAACCGGTTATGAGAAGAGGAAGTTGCTTCCGATGGCATACAATACTTTAATATGGTATGCAGCCGGCGGAGGGCCTTCTGGATATGGCGGCTTACCGTGGAGACATGAATATGCAACAAATCCGCTATTTCTATCATCTTTTTCTGTTGGCCATAAAACAGATATAAACATTCCTTCTGGCGGGAGGTCAATTCTCCCAGGTACGCCTGCTTTAAAATCTGGATCATAGCTTTGTGGCGGCTGTCAGGTTCTTGATATTGCTGATTTTGATAAAGAATTTGGCCGGCCAAAGATTCCGTAAAATCGTCCAAACGAAGGATCCGATGATTCATAAAAAACCTCCCATTTTGTAAGGTAATAGAAGATAGTTGTCAGATGGCACCTTATTCCAAAAGATACAGCCCCTTATCCTTATCTTATCATGAAAAAAAGGAGATGCAATCACACGTCTCGACTTTTTCTTTGAAAAGAAATGAAAGAAATTAAAAACGGAAGGTTGACAAATAGGAGTTGGTGAGGTACACTAGATATACACTTTTTATACGGATATAACCGGTTATCCCGCTATGCCCCTATAGTTAAATGGATATAACAGGGTCCTCCTAAGACTCAATTATAGGTTCGATTCCTATTGGGGGTGCCAGTCCCACGGTAAGCAAAGGCTAACCGTGGGATTTTTCCTTTTTAGAGGGAAGAGACCCCTTTTATTTTGATAAAATTTTTGTCAGCATAAGTTAGCCTAAACAAACCTCAATATGCAACGATTCCACCATGTTTTTAAAAAGGGAAAATATTTTGATAATTTGTAAGATAAAAGATCCGAGACATCATGATTACATGGTTTTGGTTCATAATAAAACTAGAATTCACAAAAAGGAGTTGATTTTATGGTGAATATTCAAAAGGTGGCTATGATCGGTTGTGGATTTGTAGGTGCAACTTCTGCATTTAGCTTGGTGCTTAGCGGGCTGTTTTCGGAAATGGTTCTCATTGATATCAACCGGGAGAAAGCGGAAGGGGAGGCAATGGATCTCACCCACGGGCTGCCCTTTTCCCGTCCTATGCAGATCTATGCGGGGGACTACAGCGACTTAAAAGACTGCGCTTTGATTATTATTACAGCAGGCGCTAATCAACGTCCTGAGGAAACCCGTCTGGACCTAGTCAATCGGAATGTCAAGATTTTTCAGTCTATTATTCCGGAAATTGTCAGGTACAATCAAGAAGCAATCCTGCTGGTAGTATCGAATCCAGTGGATATTTTGACCTATGTTACGCTGAAATTATCTGGATTTCCCAGCAACAGAGTGATTGGTTCAGGGACGGTACTGGATACCGCCCGCCTCAAGCATTTGTTGGGGGAACATTTGGAGGTGGACAGCCGAAGCGTACATGCTTTTGTCATCGGCGAACATGGAGACAGCGAACTGCCGGTGTGGAGCAGCGCCAACATATCTGGTATCGACCTAAAGCATTTCTGTGAAATTCAGGGAGAGATGAATCATACGGAGGATATGGACCGTTTGTTTATAGACGTACGAGACAGCGCCTATGAAATTATTCGGAAAAAGGGCGCTACCTATTATGGTATTGCGATGGCAGTGAGAAGAATTTCAGAAAGCATTGTCCGCAATGAGCATTCTATTCTCCCGATTTCCAGCTTGATCAGCGGGCATTATGGTTTGGAAAAGATTTGTATGAGCGTTCCCACGATTGTAGGCAGTACAGGAGTGGAAAAAGTGTTGGATATCCCACTGGATGAAACAGAGCAGCAACTTCTCATGCGTTCTGCTGAGGCGTTACAAGAAGTATTGCGCCAAGTTCAATGGTAACCTTTTAAATGATGTAAAAAATGATCTGCCTCTTCCGCGATCTCGGGAAAGGCAGATCATTTTTTGTTATGTGGTTCTTTTCCACCGAACATGGACGCTGATCTATGAAGGGAATATAATGTGAATATTGGAAAACTTAAAAGGATACTGGGGGATTTTGAGAAATATAGAGGACATCAAGGATTTTTTTCTTTAGAAAGAACAGAAGAGGGTGTATCGGCGTTGCTTTTGAGATGGACGTCTGTTTGTGGATAAGGGATGGAAATATGATGAGCGTCAAACAACATTTTAACGGATTCCTGCATTTCATAATAGAGGGGCCAATAATCGTCACAATCACACCACACTTTAATGACCATTTGGATACAGCTGTCTTGGAATTCCCCCACGGCGATAACAGGAGCAGGATCTAAATGGATCTTTTGGTTAGTTTCCACCAATTGGCGCAGTAAGTTTTTGACTTCGATCAAATCAGATTCGTATCCTACTCCATAGGTTAAATCCAAACGCCGGGTTTTCTGTGAAGTGTAATTAATGATATTGCTGGAAGTCAATGTGGAATTGGGGATCGTAATGGTTTTATTATCAATGGTATTCAGCGTAGTGGTCATCATCTCGATTTTGGTGACCGTACCTTGCAGGTCCTCTATTTCTAGATAGTCTCCAATGTGAAACAGTTTGTTGACGATAATAAGAACGCCGCTGGCAACATTAGACATGCTGTCTTTAAGGGCAAGGCCGACGGCGACGCTGGCGGCTCCCAGAGCGGCGATAATCGAAGTGACATTGACCCCTAATTTTGCGGCGGTAGAAATGAGAACTACAATTCGCAAAGCATTTTTGGTGATGGAATAGACAAACGACACGATCCCTGCGTCTACTTTTCCTTTAGACATGGCTTTTCTCAAATACTTGCTGAGCAAACTGGAAAGCCACCAACCGATTACCAGAATTAAAATAGCCCCTATGATATTGGGCGCGATGGATTGCAGCCATTTTAACAGCTCGTTCCATATTTTTTCAAGGTGTTCCATAGAAAAAGCCCTCCCAATTCAGGATAGTTTTGTAATCAGAGTATCATAAAACCTATGGGGATGCAACCGCTTTCCCGTTTTTGGGAAAAGGAATTCTTCCAATAGAAGGGAAAAATGAAAGATGAAAAAGTGCCTGACGTTTATCCTGCTTCTAGTTTTTTCCCTTTTATCGCCAGCGGCGGTAAAAGGAGAAGACACAGTTTGGTTCTTATGGGAAAATCGAGAGGAAGAAACAGCGCCTGGGGAAAAGGCTTCTTTACTTCTCTCTTTGGAGGGCGATTATACAGAGAACATTTCCACTTTTCGGGCGCGCATTACCTTTGACTCTTCCTGTTTAGAATTTCGGGGACTGCAAGCGGAAGGAGAGACGGAAGATTCGGAATATAGTTTCAGTGAAAAGGAAGGGTCCGTTATTCTGATATTTCTCTCAGATCAAGGCGGCATCTCTGTGGATGGAACCAAGAAAGAACTATGTTCCCTAAATTTTTTGGTTCGGGATACAACCGAGGATGGACAAATACCGGTCCGGATTGAAATAGACGGTGTGGGAACCGACCAATTACAGGAATTACCGCCCCCGGAAATTACCGGGGCGCAAATAGGTGTCGTGACACCGGATTACTCTTTACAGGCATTACAACCGGATACTGGGACGCTACAGCCAGACTTTCGTCCGGATATTTTGAACTATACCATGGAAGTGCCTTATTCCATTGACCGTATCACTTTTTACGCAAAAGCAATGCGGGAAGACGCCACGGTCAAGGTGAGCCGAAAAACCTTAGAAAAAGCTGGAGAAACCACAGCGATCAAAATTACCGTTCGCAGCCCGGATGGGACAACCCAAAAAACTTATGAAGTGATGGTATATCGCCAAGAGCGTCCAGACAGCTTAGCTTCTGTTTCCGGCGGGAAAACCTCTTCCGCCGCTTACAAAAAGGGAAGTTCTTCCTCATCCAAGTCCGCAGGGAATCAGAAAGGGGAAAGCAAAGAAACTTCTTCCCGGGAAAAAGGTTCTTCCACATCCCAAGAAGAAATAGACAGCCAGGAAGAAGGGCAGATACATACCCATATGATTGCAAAAGAAGACCGTACGGGGGCCTTTTGGCTTACGATGGGGTTATGTGTGGCTGTCGCAGCGGCAGTTTTGCTGATCCCTTATGTAATCCGGAAAAAGAAGGATACCAAAAAGGAAGACAAAGAGGAAACGAAATAAAAGATTCCCCTTACTTTGTAGCTGTTCCCAAACAAATTGGGCAAAAGATGTGATTTTTTTGTCAGATTAGGCGGAAATCCTTGCAAAGCAGAGCTATTTCATATAAGATAACAGTAAGTAACTTATATTAGGAAAAGCGAGAGCGAAAAACTAAGGATAAGAAAGCAACACGCAAGCAAGTGGGGGCGCTGAAAGAATGTCGAACAATGAACAGCAAATGACGCAGTTTTATGCGATTTACTATGCGAGATATGACGGGGGAGCTGCAAAAGACGATTTGTTTTACGAACTTCGCCGTGATTTTTTTACCAATGGACAACGGCTAAAAAATAAAGTGGTCCGGCGGTCCGATGGAATGGATTACCGATATTCCTATTTATTAGAAAACGGAAATCCTATGAAGTGGAAAAAGCTGGCTGGTTATCGTCTTTTAGAAAAAAGCTTTGCTGAATCAGACGGTAGTTATCAAATCGTCACACAGGATGCTCAGAAACATATTCGGAAGGCTGCTTTTTTTGATTTTGACCACCGTTGGAAACGGACAGAATATTTTTCTCCCGATGTGAGAAAGATTCCCACTTCTATTTTAATGCCGGTGCGGGGAGGGGAAGCCATCGTGGTCAAGGAATATGCGCCTCGCGCGGGGGAAGAGAATGGATATGAATTATATCCTTGTGGGATCCCGGAAGATTCAGAGGAATTAACCTTGCTCAATGGGGCTGCAGGGATCCCGGAGGTGGTTGCCAGAACCAATAAAGGGGATTTCTACTTTTGCCGGGCGGAAGAAGTGGAACGGCGGAAAACAGTGCTGCAAGCGATACGAAACGGGAACCAGGCCAAGCCTTTGTTCAGTCCCGAAAGAAAGCCGGAAGAGACTGCCGGGGAAGCCGATCGGGAAGACGGGTTTCATGTGGAAGATCCCACCGAACCGGATCAAGAATCAATGTTGCCTATATCCAAAGAATTACTGCTGACGGAAAATAAGGGCAAACAGGTGGAACAACTGAAATCGGAAGTGGAAGCGGCTTTAAGCCGCTATGAAAATATTGACAGTTATCAGTGGGGAGCCAGTTCTCCGGAATTAAAAAAATATGAGGAGCTGGAAAAACAGGAAGATCCCGAACCGGTATTAGAAGAGAGGAAGGAAGATCTATCCCAGGAGGAAGAACCGCCTCAGAAGCTGGAAGAAGAAGTTCCAAAATTGGAGTCAACTCCCCCAGTGGCACAGGAAGTGCCTTGTTGTGAGGAGCCTCCCGTTCCGAAAGAAGAACCGGCATATACATATGACCGGAAAATTCCCGACGAATCTTTGATGCCTCGGCATCCGGAGACGACAGAAGAAAAGCAGGAGCAAATTCATACATACCGCCGTTACAATGTAATGGTAAAACCCATGGCGAAAGATACCTATCTGGGATCCATTCCCCCTATGAGACAATCTTCCCCTAAGCAAGAGGAAGAAGACGAGGCCCTGATTTATGATGACGCAGAAGAGACTTGCCGGCATACCGCAGGGTGCAATGGGGTGGAAAATGGATGTCCCTATGCTATCCAAGGGAAAATGCGTATTGATGTCGCTCCGGGAGAGAGCTATTATTACTATGGAAATGTAATAGATGGGAAACGGCAAGGCCGGGGAAGGACCATCATGCAGAACGGCTGTACCGCTTATGAAGGGACGTATGAAACAGATAAGCGGGAAGGATTTGGCGTTTATTATTATAAGACAGGCCGGCTCTGTTATGCTGGAAACTGGAAAGCCAATAAGCGGCACGGCACAGGAGTTGCCTTCCGCCCACATGACGGGACCATTCAGGTGGGGCGTTGGGAGGAGGATCTCCCAGTGGGAATGGGATCTCGCTTCGACAGCAATGGGAATCTCCTGTTTTCCGGCCGTTGGGAAAACGGCAAACGTCAGGGGGCGGGCGTTACTTATCACGCTCAAGACGGCAGAATTTTCGTAGGCCAATGGAAAGACGACGTATTGACAGGAAAAGGCACGGAATTTGACGGAGAAGGAAACCTATTGTATACAGGAGGCTGGAAAGACTGTAAAAGAAATGGGTTTGGGACAGAATATCGGGAATCCGGGGAAGCCCTTTACAGCGGAATGTGGAAGGACAACCGGTACGAAGGCGAAGGCACGCTGCATTTGGACAATGGCCATATGATCCAGGGTCAGTTTCAAAACGGTCAAGTCCATGGCTGGGCGGCGGAATATGATGCCCATGGTTTTAAATGCTATGAAGGCGATTGGGAGAATGGGCAGTACCATGGACAAGGATGTAAATTTTTCCCCAGTGGAGGAAAATACCAAGGACTTTTTCAAAAAGGACTTCCCCAGGGATACCTCAAGGGATTTGATGCCCAGGGTCAGCTTGTTTATGAAGGAGAATGGAAAGACGACCAGTTTTGCGGGGAAGGCAGTTACTACTACCAGGGAGAAAAAGTCTATGAGGGCAGTTTTCGGGATAACTGTTATAATGGGCATGGATACCAATATCAGAATGGGAATTATGTCTTTTCCGGTAATTTTAAAAATAATGAAAGGGACGGCTACGGATGCAGTTATCAAGACGGAAAGTTACAGTACGCAGGCCTTTGGAAAGCTGATTTATATGACGGCGCGGGCGTGCTCTACGAAGATGGACAGGCCAAATATGCGGGAGAATTTCAAAAAGGCAAATTGCACGGGAGGGCCAATACTATCCGGGACGGAAAAGTATATGAAGAAGGGGTTTATGAGAATGGAATGCTCATTTATGTCAAACGGTATGACCTGGAAAATGAAACCCTGCAATTTGAAGGAAACATTTTGGATGGGAAACCCAACGGCATGGGCTGCTTTTTTACCCCCTTTGGAGAAAAGAAGGAAGAAGGCATCTTTGTAGATGGAGTATTGAGAAAAAGTATGAAGGTAAGCCTCCGGACGCTTTCCCCTCTGCCGGAACAAGAGACCTTGTTGAATACGGAATACGGCAAATTCTGTACCGCTCCGGTATATGTAGTGGAACAGAGCCAAAATGGCGGCGTATACTCCGGACAGCTAAAGGACGGGGTTCCACACGGCAAAGGGACCCTGTTATATCAGGACCATCGATATACGGGATGTTTTTGTCAAGGCAAACCCCAGGGTAAAGGCATTTTATACCGCGATGACGGAACCACACTGGTGGGAGAATTCGTACTAGAGCCGGTTTCCGGAACACAGCATATTCAGTTTGAGAACGGCGTATCCTACGACTATTTGCCAATCGTAGAAGAAAGTAAATAACAGAAAGGTGTGGCGATCAAAACGGTTGTCCACACCTTTCCCCTTTTTTCGGGAGATGGGAAATTTTTGAAAAAAGGGAAAGCAAAGGGAAGGATTTGTGACGGTATCATCAATGGATTGGATAGAAATGCATAATATGGAGTTCGGAGAATGCATCGTGTTGGGAGGATCTAACCGACAGATCCTGATGGTGGATTGCGGATCTATGAACTCTAAAATTCAAGAGACAGAGGAAGCGGTTCATGTTTATTTGGAAAAGGGGATCTTGCCCCGTTATGAAGAGGCGGAGGGCAGGAGTTTTCTGTTGACCCATTATCATAGGGATCATATTTCTGGTTTGTTTTATATCATACAGGCAGATCCTTACTATTTTGACCGGATCTATCTCCCAACGGCTCCTGTAAATAACGAAGGGAGGGCGCTGCTGCTGGAGATTGCCGTGTATATATTTACTTTTTGGGGAAGGCAGAGCGAATATTTTCAAACCAGTATAGCGCCGCTGCGCATGTTTGAAAATTTGCGTCAACTGGCGGGCTCAGAATCCATTTATACCCTGGGCAGGGGAAGCACGTTCCTGTTTGACGATGTGGAGTACGATGTGCTGTGGCCCGCCTGGGAACAATATCCCTTTTCGGAACTATTGAGGGATATTGTGGAAGAGCTGGATATCTGTATGTCTTCCCCGTATTCGGGAAGAAAGGCGGCGAAATTTCTTCGGATTAAGGAGGAGTTCTGTCAGGAGTATGTCTATTGCTGTGAATTGTGTTCGGAGGAAACCCGGGGGCAACCTGCGGAAATTGAAGAATCCATGGACCGCCTGGAGGATTATTTAGGCCGGTTGGAAGAGCTTTCCGAAGATTTGCAGAAGCTGCCGGCGTCCCAGGATGTGATAGAAGTTTTGAGCCGTCCTTCTGTACGAAATGAATACAGCCAACAGCAGAATACTGCAAGCGTGGTATTTCATAATAATCGCCGGCAGGCGGCGTCCTATGACGATATATTGATGACAGGGGATGCCACCCCGGAAACCTTTGACGCCATTGCAGAGGACCTGTATGATGGATATTATATTTTTAAGGCCCCGCACCATGGAACTTCAGGCAGCTGGTCCCACATTTTCCAAGATATTGCCAAATCCCATATTTTGATTTCCAACGGAGATTATCATGCGGCCGGCATGATTTGCGGGGAATACCAGGAGGAAGAGGGGATCAAACATTGCACCAACCGTTATGCCTGCGCTTGGTTTGTGGAAAATGGGTATTGCTGCAACCATATGTGCGAATGTTTTGAATACAATGAACGGGGGGCTGCGCCGGAAAAATGTCCCAAATGCAAATGGCGTACCCGTCTGGCCGATTGTGGTATCTATGTGGTCTCCGGCCAGATGGAACGGGGATGTTTGTGCGATTCCCTGGAAGAAGAAAATTGGTAATCAGAAGGAAAAGGAGAAATAAAATGAAGACTTTATATGTGACAGATTTGGATGGGACGCTGCTCACCCCAGAAAAGAAAATCTCCCAAGAGACGGAAAACATCCTTAACCGTCTTCTTCAGCAGGGTATGTTATTTACCATAGCCACTGCGCGAAGTTCCTCTGCTTTTGACCTGTTATCCGGGTTACACTTAAAGTTGCCGGGAATTTTGCTTAACGGGGTTTTGCTTTACGATTTTACAGAGAAAAAATATACAGGATGTTCGGCGATTGCTTATAAAGATGCTTGCCGGGTCGTAGAGATTCTCAGACGGTATGATCATTTATCTTTTCTATACCGCTTAGATGGAAATGAAATCGGTGTAGAGTTTGAGACATGGCACAATGATTTTGAAAGGAATTTTTATGAAGAACGAAAAGGGAAGGAGTATAAATGGTTTCGGCAAGTGGATCGAATGCAAGTGGAAGAAACCGATCGGGTCATCTATTTTACCATGATGGATGAACAAAGGATATTACAGCCGATCTTTGAGGATGTGAGCCAGGTGGAAGGGATTCGCCCGGTACTATATCGCGATAACTATTCTGGACTTTACTTTTTGGAAATTTTCAGCCGATATGCCAGCAAAAGCGAAGGAATCAAAAAACTAAAAGAATACTATAACGTACAGCGGGTGGAAGTTTTTGGAGATAATTTGAATGATATTGATATGCTGTGCATGGCGGATAAAGCTTTGGTGGTGGAGGACGGCGTCCCCCAAGCCAAAGAAGTAGCGGATGAGATTATAGGAAGCAGCCGTAAAAATGGCGTGGCACGCTATTTACAGGAGCATTGGGATCCGCAGGAAGACCTTTGACGAACAGTAAAACGGAAAATAGTAAAACATGAATTTTTGATGTCTTAAATCCTGCTTTGGAACTTCCATGGCAGGATTTTTTTAAGAAATGATACAAATAAGAAGTATTTTAATAAATTATATTGAATTTATTAATAAAATATAGTAATATTAAATAAAAAATTTCCTTTAAAAATATTTTTATAGGATTAGGGAACGATATTTTTTAAGTACAACTGGAATAAAAAGGAGGTGGTCGTTTGGCGCAGGAGGCGATTAACGAGGTTCGGCAGGCGGAAAGACAGGCGGAACAGATCGAACAGGAAAGCCTGCAACAGAAAAAAGAAATGGTGGACCAGGCGCGCCGGGATGTAGAAATCAAAATGGAACAGGTTGCAAAAGAAGCAAGCGTCCTGAAAGAAGAGCTCTTCCAACAGGTAGAACAACAGGTGGAAGTGGAGAAGAACGAGAAGATGCAGGAAGTGGAGAAGCAGATTCAGCAGCTTCGCCGATCGGTCCAGCAAAAGCAAGGAGAAATCCAGAAAGATATTTTAAAGAGCATTTTTTAGTTTGATACCGTTCTCCTTGTTTTCCCGGATATTCAGAGAGAGGAGGAATGATTATGGCAGTCTTACCAATGCAGCGGATCTCCATTTTCGCATTAAAAAAGAACCGGAAAGAGATTTTGGAATGGATGCAGCGGAGGGGGACGGTAGAGATTAACCGAACAGATTGGGAGGACAGTATTTTTCGAAAGATGGATACCTCATCTTCCCAGGCATTGTTTGAAAAGAGCAGGGCGGCGGCTTCCCAGGCATTGGATATTTTATCCCGTTATGATTCAGAAAAGAAAGGGATGCTGTCCATGCTGGACGGCAAACGGGAAATTACATGGGAAGAATTCCAGGAAAAAGCAAAAAATATAGACGTCATCATGAAAAAGGCGTATCAGCTTCAAGCTTTGCAAAAGGAGATGGAAGAGCAAAAAGCGGATGTCCTGCGCTGGAAAACTCAGCGGGAATCCTTACAGCTATGGCTTTCCTTAGATGTATCCATGTTATTTCGCGGAACAAAGTCCACGGCAGCGCGGATCGGGATACTGCCAGGAGAGATAACGGTGGAGGGGTTATTGGATTCCATCGCCCGGCAGGCGCCGGAGATCGACGCCCTTCATGTGGAAGTGATTTGCCGGGAGAAACAGCAGACCACCGTCTTTTTGCTTGGCCTCAAAAGAGACGGGGGAAAGCTGGATGCGATCCTTCGCTCTATGGGATTTTCCTCCCCGCCATCTCCCACGCAAATGCCTCCAGCCCAGCAGGCCAATGAATGGGAGCAGAAAATTCAGAAATTGGAGGAGGATATCGCCCACAACCAAAAAGCAATCCAGGAATTATCCTCTTTCCGGGACGACATCCAATTTGCCGAAGACTATTATGCCATGCGGATAGAAAAATACCGCACCATCAGCCAACTGGCCCAATCCAAACATACTTTTTTGGTAGAGGGATACCTTCCCGCCCGAAATGCCGCCGCTTTGGAGCGTGAGCTAGCGGAGCGCTTTCCGGTGGCCGTGGAAGTGGAGACGCCGGAGGAAAAAGAAGATACCCCGGTATTGCTCCACAATAACCGGTTTGCCGCTCCTGTGGAGCCGGTACTGGAAAATTACAGCCTTCCAAAACGGGGAGAAGTGGACCCCTCCTTTGTGATGGCTATCTTTTATTATATATTCTTTGGAATGATGCTATCCGACGCCGCTTATGGCTTGATTATGGTCATTGTATGCGGATTGGTACTGCACAAAAAGAAAAATATGGAACCCCGGATGCGCAAATCCATCCAAATGTTCTACTATTGCGGATATACAACCATTTTTTGGGGCGTGCTGTTCGGAAGTTACTTTGGCAATGCGGTGGATATGATCGCCGCTACGTTCTTTCATACCACAGTGACAATTCCGCCGCTGTGGTTTATCCCTATGAACGAGCCTATGCGGCTGTTGGTTTTTTCCTTCTTGTTGGGGATTATCCATTTGTTTACCGGCTTGGGGGTACAGCTTTACCAGCTCTTCCGGGCGAAAAAATACAAAGACGCCCTTTATGATGTAGGGTTCTGGTATCTGCTGGTGGGAGGAGGTATCATTTACCTCCTTTCTATGGATATGATAAAGGATATGTTGGCCCTGAACTTTGTACTTCCCCCTATAGTGGGGATTATCGCCGCCGTATGCGCGGGCATTGGGGCGGTCGGTATCATCGCGACAGCGGGACGGGATTCTAAAAATCCGTTCAAGCGTTTTTTGAAGGGCCTATACGGGCTCTATAATATTTCCGGTTATCTCAGCGATATCCTGTCTTATTCCAGACTTCTGGCTTTGGGGCTGGCTACGGGGGTAATCGCTTCGGTGTTCAATCAAATGGGCGCAATGGTGGGGGACGGCGTTTTGGGCGCCATTGTATTTGTGCTGGTCTTTGTTATTGGGCATACGTTAAATATCGCTATCAATCTATTGGGGGCGTATGTGCATACCAACCGGCTACAGTATGTAGAGTTTTTCGGAAAATTCTTTGAGGGTGGAGGAAGAGCGTTTGCTCCATTTTCAGCGAATACAAAATACTACAAAATAAGGGAGGATCATTGACATGGACATCAACAATTTCGGAGTAGGTTTAGCACTGTTAGGGGCCGCTTTAGCGGCGTTGCTTGCGGGAATCGGATCGGCCATAGGCGTTGGCCTGGCGGGAGAAGCGGCCGCCGGCGTGGTGACGGAAGATCCCAGTAAATTTGGCAAGGTCTTGCTGTTGCAGCTGCTGCCCGGCACGCAGGGCATTTACGGATTGCTGATCGCCTTTCTTACATTGTCCAATATCGGTATTCTGGGCGGTAGCGGGGATATCTCTTTTGCAAAAGGCCTGATGTATCTATTTGCCTGCCTTCCTTTGGGATTGGTTGGATTGTGGTCGGCCAAACGCCAGGCTCGCGCTGCAGTGGCCAGTATCCACCTTATTGCAAAAAAACCGGATCAATTTGGTAAGGCTCTGCTGTTCCCCGCTATGGTGGAAACTTATGCGGTGCTGGCGCTGTTGGTTTCCCTGCTGGCAGTAGCCAATATCGGCAAATTACCCATCTGAGGGGACTGTGCAGAATCCATAAGTAAGGAGAGCTGTCTATGACAGGGCTGGATAAAATTGTGGAGCAAATCCGCAGAGATGCAGAAGAGATTGCGGAAAGAAATATACAAGAGGGCAAAGAAGAAGCGCGGCGCATCCGGCAGGAAGGGGAGAAAAACGCCCAGAGAAAGAGGCGGGAGTTAAAAGAGAGCGCCATCCGGGCGTCGGAAGAACGGATGGCCCGTTTGCGGTCCGCCGCAGACCTGTTATGCAGGAAACGGTTGTTAGAAGAAAAACAGCGCTTGATTCAGGAGGTGGTACAGGGTGCGAAAGAATCGCTGTACTGTCTTCCTAAAAAAGAATATTTTGATTTGTTGATTCAATTGGTAAAAAAATATGCCTGGAAACAGGAAGGGGAGATTAAATTTTCCTCCACGGATTTCCAAAGGATGCCGGAAGGGTTCGCCCAGCGGGTACAGCAGGAGCTTCCCAACGGCGCGGTATTGCGGATTTCCCCACAGACTGTAGAGATCGACGGAGGGTTTGTGCTGGTATACGGCGGAGTGGAGGAGAATTGTTCCTTCCAGGCTTTGTTTGAATCTTCTCAGGAATTGCTGCAAGATGAAGTGCAGGAGAAGCTATTCCATTCAGCTTTGTAAAAGAATATGTGGAAAGGGGGATTTCGGTTGGCGGAAGAGTATACGTATGCGATTTCCCGGGTGCGGGCAAAAGAACTCTCCTTATTGACCCAACAGGACTTAGAGCAGCTGATGGAATGTCAAACAGAGGAAGAGTGCTTGCAGATCTTATATGAAAAAGGATGGGGAAAAGACGGGGAAAGGGAGACGATCCTTTCTGTAGAAACGTGCAAGACGTGGGAATTTCTTCGGGAACTGGTCCCAAATCTTACAGGGTTTCGCATTTTTTTGATTCCAGCGGATTATCACAATCTGAAAACCGCTATTAAATCAGTGGTAACAGATAGATATCCGGAAAGGAGATATCTTCTCTGGGGCACAATAGAACCGGAAGTACTGGAAGAGGCTGTACGCAATCACCGTTTTTCGGATTTGCCCGAGGATATGCAAGCATCCGCAGCGAAAGCGTTTGAAACTTTGCTGCACACAAGGGATGGACAATTATGCGATACTGTTTTGGATCGGGCCGCCTTATTGCAAATACAAAAGGCGGGGCGGCAGTCGGAAAACCATCTGATCCAAAGGTATGCGGAGCTTCTGCTGGCGATATCCAACATTAAGATAGCTGTTCGGGGACAAAAACTGGGAAAGCCCTTAGGCTTTTTCCAGGAGGCTATGGTGCCCTGTGAAAGTTTAGATATCGGTGATCTGGCCCGCGCGGCGGTTTCCGGACAGGATGCTGTGATGGAATACTTGTCTCATACGGACTATGCCCAAGGGGTAGAAGCTCTTGCGCAGTCGTCTTCCGCTTTTGAAAAATGGTGTGATGACAACCGTATGAAGCTGATGAAAACCCAGAAAACCAACCCGTTCACCATTGGTCCGCTGGTGGCTTATTTGTTGGCCAGGGAGACGGAGATCAAGGCGGTACGCTTGATCTTATCGGGGAAAAGGAACCGATTGGATGATCGGATTGTAAAAGAAAGGTTGCGGGATTTGTATGTATAAGGTCGCTGTGATGGGAGATTGGGATAGCATCTATGGATTTGCAGCGCTGGGATTGGAAATCTTTCCAGAAAATGAACCGGCGAAGGCCGGAAAAATCCTGCGTCAATTGGCAGAAAGGGATTATGCAGTTATTTATATCACCGAAGCGTTGGCGAAGGAATTGGAAAGGGAGCTGGATCATTACAGAAGCGCGCCGCTTCCAGCGATTATTCCCATTCCCGGAATATCAGGCAATACGGGGATGGGAGTTCAGATGGTCAAAAAATCTGTAGAACAGGCGGTGGGTTCCGATATCATTTTTAATGAAACTTAGAAAACAGGTGATAGAGAGATGAGCAAAGGTACCATCCAAAAAGTGGCGGGCCCGCTGGTAATCGCCAAAGGCATGCGGGATGCCAATATGTTCGATGTGGTCCGCGTGAGCGAACAAAGGCTGATCGGCGAGATCATCGAAATGCATGGGGATAGGGCTTCCATTCAGGTATATGAAGAGACTTCCGGGCTGGGACCGGGGGAACCGGTGGAATCCACAGGGGCTCCCATGAGCGTAGAATTGGGGCCGGGACTGATCGGCAGCATCTTTGACGGCATTCAGCGCCCTTTGGACGAAATTATGAGAATTTCGGGGAACAACTTACAGCGCGGAGTGGAAGTACCGGCTTTAAACAGGGAAACAAAATGGCGCTTTACGCCGTCTGTCCAAAAGGGGGATTCCGTAGTTGGCGGGGATATCATAGGCACTGTGCAAGAGACTGAAATTGTACTTCACAAAATTATGGTACCCAGCGGCGTGATGGGAACCATCCGTTCTATCCAAGAGGGGGATTATACCCTGGAGGAAACGGTAGCTGTGGTGGATACCCCCAATGGAACCAGCCAGAATCTCACCCTCATGCAAAAATGGCCGGTACGGCTGGGCCGCCCTTATCAGAGAAAACTTTCTCCAGATATGCCGCTGGTGACCGGACAAAGGGTGATCGATACCTTGTTTCCCATTGCAAAGGGAGGTGTAGCGGCGGTTCCGGGGCCGTTTGGCAGCGGAAAGACAGTGGTACAGCACCAGCTGGCCAAATGGGCGGAAGCGGATATCGTGGTATACATCGGCTGCGGAGAACGGGGCAATGAAATGACCGATGTGCTCAATGAGTTCCCGGAACTGATCGACCCCAAGACCGGCTATTCGCTGATGAAACGGACGGTATTGATCGCTAATACCTCAGATATGCCGGTAGCGGCCCGGGAAGCCTCGATCTATACCGGCATCACAATTGCGGAGTATTTCCGGGATATGGGCTATTCAGTGGCGCTGATGGCGGATTCCACCTCCCGGTGGGCGGAGGCGCTGCGGGAGATGTCCGGCCGCTTGGAAGAGATGCCAGGAGAGGAAGGATACCCTGCCTATTTGGGAAGCCGCCTTGCCCAGTTTTACGAACGTGCCGGCCGTGTGGTGACATTGGGAAGCGAAGCAAGGGAGGGGGCGCTCTCTGTCATTGGGGCGGTGTCCCCGCCGGGCGGGGATATCTCCGAACCGGTATCCCAGGCCACGCTGCGCATCGTCAAAGTTTTCTGGGGGCTGGATTCCAACCTCGCTTATAAACGGCACTTCCCAGCAGTCAATTGGCTGACCAGCTATTCCCTGTATGTGGATACCATGGCAAAATGGTTCAATAGCCAGGTAGCCTCCGATTGGATGGAACTGCGAGGAAAACTGATGCGTTTGCTGCAGGAAGAATCGGAACTGGAAGAAATCGTAAAATTGGTAGGGATGGACGCCTTGTCGGCCCCGGACCGCCTGAAACTGGAAGCCGCGCGATCCATCCGGGAGGACTTCCTTCACCAGGATGCCTTCCATGAGGTGGACACTTACACCCCATTGCACAAACAGCATTTGATGATGCAATTGGTCATGGATTATTCTCAGCAAGCGGAACAGGCTTTAAAACGGGGAATCTCTGTGGAACGCTTGGTGGGCCTGCCGGTCCGGGAACGGATTGGGCGCTTTAAATATGTGCCGGGGGATGAAGTGGAACAGGAGTATGAAGAAATCCTGCACCAACTGGCATTGGAGATCGACGAAGCCGCGCAAAAGGAGGAGGACTACTGATGCCCAAAGAATATAGAACCATTGAAGAAGTGGCGGGTCCTCTCATGCTGGTACGGGGAGTGGACCGCGTGGCCTACAATGAGCTGGGGGAAATCGAATTGGCCAGCGGGGAAAGACGGCGCTGCAAAGTGCTGGAGATTGACGGCGGCAATGCGCTGGTACAGCTATTTGAAAGCGCTACCGGGATCAATTTAAGCAACAGCAAGGTGCGTTTTCTGGGAAGAAGTATGGAATTAGGGGTCTCCAAAGATATGCTCAGCCGCGTATTTGATGGATTGGGCAGGCCCATAGATGGAGGGCCTGATATTCTGCCGGAAAAAAGGATAGATATCAACGGCCTGCCTATGAATCCAGCCGCCCGCAATTATCCACAGGAATTTATCCAGACAGGGGTTTCCGCCATTGACGGCCTCAATACCTTAGTGCGTGGGCAGAAGCTGCCGATCTTTTCCGCCAGCGGCCTTCCCCATGCCAACCTGGCCGCCCAAATTGCAAGACAGGCGAAGGTACGGGGGACCAAGGAACCTTTTGCCGTGGTCTTTGCAGCGATGGGGATTACTTTTGAAGAATCCAATTTTTTTATTGAGAGTTTCCAGGAGACAGGAGCCATCGACCGTACGGTCCTATTTATCAATCTGGCCAATGACCCGGCTATTGAACGGATTGCCACCCCTCGCATGGCGCTCACTGCGGCGGAATATCTGGCATTTGATCAGGGGATGCATGTACTGGTTATTATGACGGATATCACCAATTATGCAGACGCCCTGCGTGAAGTTTCCGCAGCCCGAAAAGAGGTGCCAGGGCGCAGGGGATATCCCGGTTATATGTATACCGACTTGGCCTCCCTGTATGAGAGGGCGGGCCGTCAAAAAGGAAAAGACGGCAGCATCACTCTGATCCCGATTTTGACCATGCCGGAAGATGATAAAACCCATCCGATCCCGGACTTGACGGGCTACATCACAGAAGGGCAGATTATCCTCAGCCGGGAACTGTTCCGAAAGGGGATCATGCCTCCCATTGATGTGCTTCCCTCCTTGTCCCGATTAAAAGACAAGGGGATCGGAGAGGGTAAGACCCGGGCCGACCATGCCAATACCATGAACCAGCTCTTCGCCGCTTATGCCCGCGGAAAAGATGCAAAGGAACTGATGGTTGTTTTGGGGGAAGCGGCATTGACCGATATCGACAAACTGTATGCGAAATTTGCGGACGCTTTTGAAAAAGAATATGTTTCCCAGGGGTATGAGGCCAATCGGGATATTGAAGAAACCTTAAAAATCGGCTGGAAGCTGCTTTCTATTCTGCCACGGTCGGAATTAAAGCGCATTAAGGATGAATATTTAGATCGATATTATGGGAAATAGCGAGAAACCCAATATTTGTAAAGTAAAGGGATGATGCATCCTTGGCTAAGACACAGGTCAATCCGACCCGTATGGAGTTAACCCGTCTTAAAAAAAAGCTGGTCACCGCTTTGCGGGGGCACAAGCTGTTAAAAGATAAGCGGGATGAACTGATGCGCCAGTTTTTAGATCTGGTCAAAGAGAATAAGCAATTGCGGGAAAAGGTGGAGAAAGGGATTACAAGGGCCAATCAGAATTTTGTGCTGGCCCGGGCAGACATGCAGGAAGAGATTCTACAATCCGCTCTGTTGGCTCCCAAACAGGAGGTATATCTGGAAAGCGGAGTGCGTAATGTAATGAGTGTAGAAATTCCGGTGTTTACCTATAAGACCCGGACTTCCGACCCCAACGACATTTATTCCTATGGTCTGGCTTTTACTTCCAGCGAACTGGATGCCGCTGTGTATTCGCTTTCTGAACTTTTGCCTGATATGCTACGGCTGGCGGAATGCGAAAAGTCGTGCCAGTTGATGGCGGCGGAAATTGAAAAGACCAGGCGCCGTGTCAATGCATTGGAACACGTGATGATCCCGGAAATGCAGGAAAATATCCGGTATATTACCATGAAGCTGGATGAAAATGAGCGCAGCACCCAGATCCGGCTGATGAAGGTAAAAGATATGATGCTGGAACAGGCGCATCATTATCGACAAAGAGGACTGGAAGGATAATAAAACAGTGGGATTTTGCCGGTAGGCAGAATGCCACTGTTTTCTCTTATCATAAGGCATGGATAGGATTGCTTTGGAAGATGAGGGAAGCATTCATATAGAATCGGAGCAACCCCATAACTTGGGGAGGGTAGGGTGTAACGTTCCAATTTTTGTGTTATGATAAAAAAGAAGTATAGAAGCGGGATAGGAAGGATATCTATTGAATATCACAAAAGTCATCCGAAGCAATCGAAAAAGCATAGCGTTAGAACTCAATGAAAAAGGGGAATTGATCGTAAGGGCCCCCCGCCGTATTTCCTATAAAGAGTTAGAACAGATTGTGAAATCCCATGAAAAATGGATAGAGAAAAAGAAAAAGGAAATACAAAACCGTCCAAAACCTAATCTGCACCGATTGGAAGAGGGGGAACCTTTTTTATTTTTGGGTACTTGGTATTCCCTGCATTTGGCACAAGAAAAGACGAAAATATGTTTAAAAGAAGACAGATTGATTGTTCCGAAAATATCTCTGAATGAAAAAAGGGAAAAATTAGAGAACTGGTTTCGGGAACAGGCCAAAGAAATTTTGATCCCGAGGATCTATCAATATGCGCAAACATATGGATTTCCAATTCAAGGGGCCAAAGTTACTTCAGCGAAAACCAGATGGGGTTCGTGTTCGGGAAGGAACGGGATTTGTATTTCTTGGTATTTGGTGATGGCGCCCCTCCCTGTTATTGATTCTGTCATTATTCATGAACTATGTCATACTGTCCATCATGACCATTCCAGCCGGTTCTGGCAGTTGGTAAAACAGAAAATGCCAAACTACGAGGAGTACCGGCAATGGTTAAAAGACCACCGCCAATGGCTGCGTTTCGATTGTGTGGAGGAAGCGATGAAAGACGAAAAGGCATAGAAGCCCGCGGCGTTTCTCTTGACTAATTTTCCATTGCAATGTTACACTTAGTAAACTTAAAGGAAAGGTATCTTTCTATTTTATGTAAACCCAAAGGGAGAATTGATATGACCAATCTTTTGATTCGTTTGTTTATTAAGAACCACACTCAAACGCAAGATCAACAAGTAAGGCAAAAATATGGTTGGCTGGGCGGTATCGTTGGGATTTTCTGCAATGTAATATTATTTATAGCGAAACTTATAGCGGGCATGTTGACGGCTTCTATTTCCATTACCGCAGATGCTTTAAATAATTTATCAGATGCGGGATCGTCGATCATTACTTTGATTGGTTTCAAAATGTCCGGAAAACCGGCGGATGAGGAACACCCCTTTGGACATGGGAGAATGGAGTATATTTCCGGGCTGATTGTGTCCATTGCCATTATTTTGGTGGGGGTTGAATTGATACAATCTTCTATAGATAAAATCATCCATCCGGAAGAAGTCACATTCAGTATGTTGTCTGTGATTATATTGCTGGTTTCTATCGGGGTAAAGCTATGGATGGGGCTTTTTAATCGTAAACTAGGAAAAATTATCAACTCTGCTGCCTTAAAAGCTACCGCTATGGATAGTATCAGCGACGTAGTGACCACTGCAACAGTATTACTAGGAATCCTGGTCAGTATACTGACAGGTTTTTCTATTGATGGATATGCGGGGATTGTTGTGGCTCTGTTCATTTTGTATACGGGGTTTATGACCGCAAAGGATACTTTAAATTTGCTGTTGGGGGAGGCCCCAGATGCAGAATTTGTCCACAAAATTGAACAGGAAGTGCTTTCTTACGAAGATGTAGTGGGTGTGCATGATCTCATTGTCCACAATTATGGTCCAGGGAGGAGCGTGGTTTCCTTACATGCGGAGGTTCCCTGCCACATTGATATTTTGAAAATTCACGATACCATTGATATCATTGAGAGGGATCTCAAGAAAAAATTTGGCTGTGAGTGCGTCATCCATATGGATCCTATCGTTACGGACGATCAAAAAGTCAATGAGGTTCATCGAAAAATGGCGGCGTTGGTTAAATTGATCGATCCCTCTATTACGATTCATGATTTCCGCATGGTAGCAGGTCCAACCCATACCAATTTAATCTTTGATGTGGTGGTTCCCCATAAATTCCGTTTAAGTGATGAACAAGTAGTAGAAGAGGTTCGCTATGCGGCAAAAACCCTGGACGAAAACTATGAGGTAGTGGTCAATGTGGATAAGACCTATGTGTACCGGGAGAATTGAGAGATCAAGGGAAAATGATAAAGAAGAAAGCCAATTGAGGGGTCAAGCAGGATTTAAAAGGTACGATATATCCTATCAAAAGCGGCAAAATATAGGAAGATGCAATCACTTTTAGATAAAAGATCAGGCGCTTAAAACGACTATTATAAAAAGACTGAAAATGAGTTTGTTTGATAAAGGAGACTTCCCATGACAAAAACAGATGTACTGATTATTGGAGCAGGACCGGCAGGATTGACAGCAGCGGTTTATACGGTACGGGCAGGCCTTCAGGCGGTTGTATTTGACCGCTTGTTCTATGGCGGTCAAGTGGCTACTACAAGCGAAGTAGAGAATTACCCAGCTATTGAAAAGATCAGCGGCCCGGAATTTTCCATGAACCTATATCAGCAGGCTATTTCCCAAGGGGCGGAGGTGCTGTTTGAAGAGGTGGAACAGGTATTCCTAGAGGGGGAGAACAAGCGGGTAGTAACCGCACAAGGAGTATATGAGGGCAAGGCGCTTATTATTGCCAACGGCGCACAGCGCAGAAAATTAAAATGTGAAGGGGAGGAACGCCTGACGGGACACGGCGTTTCTTATTGCGCTACCTGCGACGGGGCCTTTTTCAAACAGAAAGAAGTAGCGGTTGTGGGCGGAGGAAATACGGCATTAGAAGACGCCCTGTTCCTGTCTCATTTATGTAGCCGTGTCTATCTCATTCATAGAAGGGATGAATTTCGAGGGGAACACATGCTGGCGCAATCAGTGATGGAACAAAGCAATATAGAGCTTTTATTTCACAGCGAGGTGACGGCTATTGAAGGGGAAAAGAATGTTACCCATATTCAAGTGAAAAACAGACAAACCCAGGAAAAGCGTCAGTTACCAGTAAGCGCGGTATTTGTGGCCATTGGAATGGAACCGGATAACCGTCTGTTTGCAGATATGCTTCCTTTGGATGAAAACGGCTATTTAAAAGTAGGGGAAGACTGTACCACACCGATCCCCGGCGTTTATGTGGCGGGAGATAGCCGCACGAAATTCCTGCGTCAGATTATCACGGCGGCGGCGGATGGAGCGGTGGCCGCCGTACAAGCGGGAAACTATATTAATTGGAAAAGTAGAAAAAAGGTGGATTTTAATCGACAAATAGAAAAAAATTTATAATAAAATACAAAAATTCTTTACAACATTGTAAAGGGAATGGATCGCTTCATCCCTTGATTTTGGTTAACAAAATATGGTATACTGCTAAAGGTTAAAAGAGTTAATCTTAGGAGCCCAAAGCAACCAACCAGCATTCATAAGTTGCCTAGAGGCTAGTTAAGAGGGAATGGAATGATAAATTTAGACAATTTATGCATGGGATGTATGAAGGACAGAGAGGGACAAACAGTCTGTCCTCATTGTGGTTACAATGATTCTCAGCCTCAGCCGGTAAACTGTTTGCCCCGAAGAACGGTTTTGCAGGATCGTTATGTGGTAGGGAAACGTCTGGATAGTAACGGAGAAGGAATCGGATATCTCGGTTATGATTCCGTAGCGGGTACGCCGGTGTATATTCGGGAGTTCATGCCGGAGAATCTAGCGTCTCGGAAAGGAAGCTCCGCTGAAATTATCCCAGGCTGTGAGTTAACATTTCAAGAGTATCGGGAGGAATTTCTGCGTTATTTCCGTGCCATAGCGCGCCTGCGGGAGTTATCCTCTATGATACCGATCTACGATATTTTTGAGGAGAATAATACCGCTTATACGGTATCGGAATGGGTAGAATCCATCACTTTACAGGAATTTATCCAGCGCAGCGGGGGACGGGCGGATTGGAATACGATACGGCCGCTGTTTATGCCCGTACTGTCCAGCCTAAGCGCTATGCACGCCAGCGGAGTATCTCATTTGGGGATTTCTCCCCAAAACTTGGTAATCCTGCGTTCTGGAAAAATGAAATTGACCGGTTTTTCCATTCGGGCAGTGCGCCAAATGGATACCGATCTGATTCCAGAATTATTTCCCGGGTGTTCCGCCATTGAGCAGTATGTGATGAATGGTCCTATCAGCGAAAGCAGCGACGTATATGGATTTACTGCATGTTTATTTTTCGCCCTGACAGGAATTCTCCCCCAGGACGCCTTAAAGCGCAAGAATGACGCCCGGTTGATGATCCCCACCAGTATCTTGCGGGAGATCCCGCCGCATGTAGTTACCGCTCTAGCCAATGGATTGCAGGTAGATCCTTCAAAACGTACCGCTACCTTTGAACGGCTGCGGGCTGAGCTGTCTGCGGCGCCTACCGTTACGATGGTACAAAACGAAGTGGCGGCCCCGCCGCAAAAACCGCCGGTGACGTCCAAAGCGGCCCAGAAATCCGACAGCAAGTCCAAGGGCCTTCCGAATTTTGTATGGGGTATTTTATCCTGTATCTTTGCTCTGGTGGTCATTGCCATTGTATTATTGATTTTATATGGCAGTGGAGGATGGGGGAAAGATCCTTCCGGAGAAAATTCCGCGGTATCCAGTATGTCTGATACTTCTTCTTCGCTAGAGAGCCTGAATCAGGTGGATATCCCTAATTTGGTAAATCTGAAATATGAGGATGCGGAAAAAACGGCTCAAGAGAGCAACTCTTATCAGATTTTGAAGATAGGCGAGACTTTTAGCGATACGATCCAGGAAGGGTACATTGTTTCCCAGAACCCCGATCCAAAAGAGCAAAAGATGATGGAAGGCACCGTGATTTCCGTTCAGGTGAGCAAGGGCCCCCGTATGCGGACCTTGCCGGATATTGAGGGAGATTCTTTGACAGAAGCCGCTTCTGCGGTGACCGCTCAAGGTCTCGTTCCAGTAAAAAGTGAGGAAGAACGTTATGACGATTATATCCCGGCAGGTCAGGTGATTGGATACCGCAGCCATGTAGCGGGGGATAAAGTCGAATATGGGAATACGGTAGAGATTGTAGTGAGCAAGGGGAAATCTCCTAGCAGCAGTGAAGAAAGTTCTTCTGATTGACATAAAAGGACAGCCTTTCGCGCTAGATGCGAAAGGCTGTCCTTTTAAAAGAAGGGGAGATTAGCTATCTGTCGCTTTTCTTTACTCCCATTTTGGATTCCGTATTTTGAATCAGATTATACAAAGAAGATGCGAATAAGGGATATTGCTGAGAAAGAAGTTCTGGAGAAAGAGGTACGGCGTGTTCTTTGTCTAACCCTTCCCATTCATCTCCAGTAGAATTGCCCGACGCGATACAGATGGCGTTGGCTTCTGCAATGCACTGGGCAGCGGAAGACAAGCCTCGCTGTGTTTGTTCCGGTGCCGCGAACAGTCCCTGTGGATTTTTAGGATTGGCGGAATAGAGAACCCGGAACATCTTATATACGGAAGTCATTAAATAGGAAGAAACCTCGGTGGTAAGCCCTTTGTTGTTGGTTTTTTGCAATAAGTCAAAAATAATATTCAGGGAATTGGCAATCAATTTTTTGTTGAGTGTAGGCAGCAAACTCCCCCGGTACGTGTTATCCTTTCCGGCCGATTCAGGGTCTGGAATATCCTCTACAGTCAGAGTGGCCCCTGTGCGATCCGGGGTGCGCCCTAAGAGATAATCGCAGGATACTCCATAATAGTCTGCAACTTTTACCACAAAATCAAGCCCGCATTCCCGAATGCCCTTCTCATAATGGGATAAAAGCGCCTGTGAGATTTGGAGATCGCTGGCCGCTTGTTTTTGGCTTAACCCCCGTTCTTTCCGCAACAATGTAATAATTCTAGGAAAGTTATTGTTCATCGTTTGACCCTCCGTTTTTAACTAACTAGCTTTCCTTATCCCGAGATTCAAAATGACAAAGGAAGATTAACCGTCAGGAAATAAGTAAGGAATATTTTTAACAAAAAGAAATCAAGTTTTCTTGCAGGCTGTCAAAAAGAGAATTGTACACGTCGGGAGACGGTGGGAACCCCTCTCTAGGGTTCCCCACGGCCAAACAATCCACCGGATTGCTTGTTTTCCCCTCCTGAGCCTGGGAAGTAGTATCAGGGATTTCGCTCCCTGCGGGGAGCGACCAAAGGCGCTGCCTTTGGAATCCGTCGCCTTTTTCAAAAGGCGGGCGAAAACTTTCCGGCTTCCTTTTGTGTACTTTTTCTTTCTATAACAGGTTTTTCTACAAGTTGAAAGAACCCAATTTTTCCTGTTTTTTCTCAGAAACGATAGGCAGTAATTTTTTATTTTTACGCACAAAAAAACACACTTTTCTGTGTGTAAACGATAAGTAAAGTATATTATATTTAAAACCATTTGTAAAGGTAACGGCCCTTGATAATTTGCCGGAGCTTAGGAGGAAATATTATGAAATCTTACCAAATTCATCTAATTCGTCACGGTATGACAGAAGCTAACCAGAAAGGGCAATATATTGGTTCTACAGATCTTCCGTTGTCGCAAGAAGGAATCGGGCAATTACAGCAGCTTTCCCAGCACTATCGCTATCCGGGTGCGGCGGTATTTTATACCAGTCCCCTGAAACGCTGTGTACAGACCTGCAATATTCTCTATCCGGACATTACGCCTATTGCGGTCCCAGGACTGGCAGAATGTGATTTTGGCCAATGGGAGGGGAAGACAGCTGAAGAGCTGAATCAGGATACGCGTTTTCTCACCTGGCTGGAAGAGGGGCAGCAGACTACGCCTCCGGGAGGGGAAAGCGGAAAGGATTTTACTTATCGCGTGTGTTTTACCTTTGAAAAACTGGTGGAAGGTATGATGCGCACGGGTACGACAGAAGCGGTTATTGTCACACATGGAGGAACGATCATGACGTTGTTGGCTGCTTATGGAATTCCTCGGGCGAGTTTTTATGACTGGATGGTGGGAAATGGTTGCGGATATTCCATCCGCATTACGCCGGGTCTCTGGATGAGAGACAATGTAGCTGAAGTGTATGCGAAAATTCCCATGGATCAAGATGGGGAGAAAGATCCCCAAAGTGAATATATCATTAATCTCGCCCGGGAAGCCGCCGACCGGGCATATGGACGTCATGAAAAATAAGAAGAGGGATATTTTTAAAATTGTATCTGAATTTACATTCTTATGGGGCAAAATATGACATAATAAAAACATTATGAGAACGGATGGCGGAAAATAATCCGCTTATCTAGTGAGATAAGGAGACTGAAGGATATGAAGGAATACAAAATTACCTTACTGAAAGGCGACGGAATCGGTCCGGAAATTGTAAATGAAGCGGTCAAAGTTCTTGATAAAGTAGCAGAGAAACATCAATTTTCCATTCAATATGAAGATGCTTATTTGGGGGGAATCGCCATCGATAAAACAGGAGTTCCCTTACCGGAAGAAACGGTAGCCAAATGCAAAGCTTCCGATGCCGTCTTACTTGGCGCAGTAGGAGGCCCAAAGTGGGAAAACCAACCTGGCAATAATCGCCCGGAAGCGGGCCTTTTAGGGATTCGCGGGGCATTGGGCCTGTTTGCTAATTTGCGCCCAGCAGTTATTTTTGAGCCTTTGCGGGAAGCCTCTCCGTTGAAAGCGGAGATTATTGGAGAGGCTATGGATATTTTGGTGGTGCGCGAACTCACAGGCGGCATTTACTTTGGAGAGCGTGGAAGGAAAGAAAAAGATGGGGTCCCCGCCGCTTATGATACAGAAATGTATACAGTTGCTGAGGTAGAACGGATTGCCCGCGTGGCTTTCCGTATGGCTATGAAGCGCGGGAAAAAGTTATGCAGCGTGGATAAGGCGAATGTGTTGGAATCTTCTCGGTTATGGAGAGAAACCGTTATCAAGGTATCCAAAGAATTTCCTGAGGTCGAACTAAATCATCTTTATGTGGATAATTGCGCTATGCAGTTGGTGCGCAATCCGAAACAATTTGATGTGATCGTCACCTCTAATATTTTTGGAGATATCTTATCCGATGAAGCGTCTATGATCAGCGGTTCCATTGGGATGTTGGCTTCCGCTAGTTTGGGAGAAGGAAAACTGGGATTGTATGAGCCTATCCATGGTTCCGCACCGGATATTGCAGGGCAAGGGATCGCAAATCCCTTGGCTACCATTCTTTCTGTGGCGATGATGTTGCGTTATTCTCTGGATCAGGATGAAGCGGCGGATGACATCGAAAAAGCGGTAAATGAAGTGCTTAAGACCTATCGTACCCCGGATATATACACAGATGGAACGAAAAAGGTGTCTTGTGCAGAGATGGGCGATTTGGTTTGCGCGCAGCTGCAAGGATAATAAAGAGATAAAATTAAAGGAAAAACTGACGGCTGGACTCGATTGTTGCAGGGTTCAGCCGTTTTTTGATTATAAAAAAGATCGCAAACATATCCAACTAAAATCATATATGTGAAAATAATTCACATATATGATTTTATAAAATTAATATATCTTTAATAATAATTATTAAAGTTAAAATAAATTTCTAGAGATTAGAACTAAAACTAAAAAATTACATAGGGTTTTTCAAAGGAAATTTACAATTATTGATTTCTAAAATATAGCAGCATATAATTAATAAATAGAAATCAAAGAATAAAGATAAGAAATGTGAAAAAATCTCATATATTTTTCTTTTTCGAAAATCCTCGTTTATTTTTTGTTGAAAAAGATCGAAATATTGATTATAATTGAACAAGAATATTGATATTAATGGAAAAAATGGAAAATAATTACAAATTAGGAGGATGTATGAAAACCATATGTAACCAATTTATCAAGAATTTTTCAGAAATTGTTCCTTTGCAGGAGAGATCCTCTATTTTATATAACTTAATAGAAATAAAAGAGTTTCCTGAAAAATGGTTTGGCATTGAAATAATCTATCTGTCGGAACGGGAAAATATTGTAGAATCGATTTCTCATCTTTCACATTCTAAAAAATATATTTGTGATATTATCACGTACTTATATGAAAATTCTGTGAGAGTGGATAATTGGAAAGATATCGTAGCAGATCTTTTCGGAGAGCAGATTCAAAGGCTTGAATGATGGATGAGGCTGAAAAAAGATGAAAGGGGAAATTTTTTGTCTATGAAAAATCATCCCATGACTGTTATGATTGCTGTTAACCATCCCAAAATCGTACAGAAATTATCGGAAGAGTTAAAAGAGAAGACAGAGATTGTCCTTCAGGAGGGGAGTTTAGACGAGCCGCAGCTTTTAAAACAGATTTATCAAAAGAGTCCTGACCTTGTGATCCTGGGGCTGGGTATGGAAAAATTAGATAGCATAGAAGTGTTACGTCAGTTGGCGCAAAATCCACCCAGAAAAAATCCTACGGTAGTACTTTTGACGAAGGAGGATCAGAGGATTGAAGCAAGCGAGGCTTTTCGCCTGGGAGTGAGATATTGTATTATAGAACCGGTGAGCTGCCGGGAACTGGGACAAAAGATTCAGGAGTTGCAGGAAGAGATGTATGAACAAAGCCGCCGGCATTATGAAAAATGGATCTTTCTCATTCAAACAACGGTCAGCAGGTTGGGAGTACCCATCTATAAAGTAGGCTATCATTATTTCATTGACGCCCTTTATTTGCGAATTGGACATTCCAGTACCGTTTATTCTGCAATGGAAATGTATGAAGAAATCGCCGTCAAGTACAATACTACCTGGAGCTGTGTAGAATCCAATTTAAGGAATATCATCAAGCAGATCCCCACCGATACAGAAGAATATCAAGAAATCTTTTTCCCCCGCCCTGGGATAAAAGAAGAAAAGATGAGCAATTATAAAATGATTTCTAAGTTAGCGGAATATATCAGAATGAAGGGGAAGGAAATCATAGACTAAAAAAGAGAGGCTGTTATCGATCAAGATAACAGCCTCTTTATCAGGACTTGTAGGGAGGGACCGTAAACGTCCACTCCCTTTCTTTTTGGGCAATTCAATAAAATTGAGATATAAAAATATATGGCCAAGGAAAGATTAGCCACTGCCTTAATACCATAAAATGGATTATGATTGCAGCATAAGATTTTGAATGATTATAAAAATAAAAAAGGGCTTGCATTTTTCAGAAAAAGGGATATAATAACGAATGTAATCGTTTACATAAGGGGGCGATAGGAATTCCAACGATTAAACAAGTGGCAAAACAAGCCGGGGTATCTGTTGCTACTATTTCCCGTGTACTCAATGGGGAGGATAATGTTTCCCCCGAAACCAGGACGCATGTTCTGGAGGTTGTTAAACGGATGGGATATACCCCTAATGTATTAGGACGAAATTTAAGAATAAAATCTACCCGTAAAATTTTGGTATTGATTCCCACCCTGTCCAATCAATTTTACTCCTCTGTCATCCGGGGAATGGAAAATGTAGCTAGGAAAGAAGGCTATCAGGTGCTGATATCCGCCACGTATTCCCAAAAGGAGACGGAAAAAGAATTGATTGCTATGTTGTATAACCGCAGTGTGGACGGCATTATTCTGCTTAGTTCGCAGCTCTCGTCCAAAGAATTGACGGAGATTGCCCGGGTCAAGCCTTTGGTACTGTGCTGCGAGTATACAGATGGGGCGTTGCTCCCTGCGGTAACTATAGACAATTATCAGGCGGGATTTCAGGCGGTGGAATATCTCATTCAGTTGGGCCATCAAAAAATTGCGTTGATCAGCAACAACACCGTGTTTTCTGGAAGACAGCGGTCACAGGGTTATCGAGATGCGTTAAAAACCTATCATTGCCGTTATATGCCATCCTATTGTGTAGAGACAGAATACACTTTCCAAGCGGGCGTTTCTGCAACCAAAAAACTGATGAAGTTGCCGGATCCGCCTACAGCGATTTTTGCTATTTCAGATGTCCTGGCGGCCGGCGTGATAAAAGAACTGTACGCCCAAGGAAAATGCCCAGGAAAAGATGTGGATGTATTTGGTTTTGATAATATTAGTTTGGCGAAGATGATTACTCCCTCGCTCAGTACGGTATCACAGCCAAGACGGCAAATGGGGGAACAAGCTATGAAGCTGCTGCTTCAAAAAATCGAGGATATCCATACCGAAAATCCACTGGTAATCTTGCCGCATCAGTTGATCTTTCGGCAAAGTACTCACGATCGAAAGATATAAAAAGGGCTTCACAGAAGCTAGAAGAGTACTGGACTATAAAAATAAGCTTCCAAGCATTCAGGTCTTTTTCCCGTTCTGTTTGGATTTTGTTCCCAGCGAAAAGGGAAGGTATCTTTGCACTATGGGAAAATGCGAGAAAACGACAATCATCTGACAAAAGACGAAAATCAATAACGAATTATTTATATAGGAGGATTTGTATATGGATCAGGTTGTAAAAATCGGAATCATCGGCTGCGGAGGGATCGCCAACAGCAAACATATGCCGGCCCTCAGCAAGCTAGAGGATGTAGAAATGGTGGCCTTCTGCGATATCATTGAAGAACGCGCTATAAAAGCTGCAAAAACATTTGGAACGCCGGACGCCCGTGTATATACCGATT
>CAJFUH010000206.1 GCA_904420155.1 uncultured Clostridia bacterium | reverse complement strand
TGCATTGTGATTATCTTGCTTCTCGTCTTTAAGAAGAAACCCAAAGACGACGATGGGCAGGACGGTCCCCAAGATCCTCAATAAATTTCAAAAGAGAGCCCTTTGACGCCATGCTATGGTCAAGGGGTTCTCTTTTTGTCTGATAAGAACATCTTCTTATCACAATAAGAGGACGACGTGAAATTTCTTCGATTGTAAGAATAGGCCCAACCTGTTATAATTCCTATCAAAGGGGGGTGTCGTATCTGGGAAGCGGGAAAGACACACGCCGCCCAAGAGACGAGAGAACCCTTCGAGGTTTAGAGGAAACTCTTCGTCATGGTCTTAGAAGACGCCTGAGCAAAGGTTTTGATAGCGCGCCTTACCCGCCGTGGGGCGTACCGCAGGAGAAGGGAGGGAAAGTGATGGAGCGTCCGGTGGTAAGCGTAGCGGTCATCACTTATGGGCAGGAACGTTATATTCGGGAGGCCATGGACAGCATCCTGTGCCAGCGGGTTTCAATCCCCTGGGAGATTGTGGTGGGGGAGGACGCTTCCCCAGATGGTACCAGGGGAATTCTACAGGAATATCAGGAAAGGGATCCGCAGCATATCCGGCTTTTTCTCCGGGAGAGAAACCTGGGGGCCACCCGAAATCTCTATGAGGTGCTGCAGGCGTGCCAAGGCCGTTATATCGCCCTGTTGGAGGGGGACGACTACTGGACCGATCCGGATAAATTGCAGAAACAGGTGGAGTATCTGGACAGCCATCCGGAAGCCGTCGCCTGTACCCACCGTTGCTTATTTGTGGATCAGCACAGCCGGCCTATCCCGGGAATGCCGGTCAACGCCTGGTTTTATTCTGGCGACTGTTACACGTTCGCGGACTTTTGCCGCCGGGAAATGCCGGGACAAATAGGGACCTTGGTGATGCGGAATATATTTCTTACCCCCCGGTACGACAACCGGATTTTATATCGCGCCCACCCGATTGTGGGGGATCGCACCCTGTTTATGCTATTGGCGGCCCAGGGGAATATCCACTGCATGCCGGAGGTCATGGGGTGTTATCGGATGGTTCAGCAGAAGGGGGCTTCCAACTGGGTGTCCCAGAGCGCCGGGCGGAATGTTTTGGGCGGGAACGTCCGTTACTTATGCGCTTTGGAGGAGTACTGCCGATCTGAATTAAAACGTCCCGTCTCTTTTGAACAGACGAAGCGCCAGTATTATGGGCAGGCTTTTTGCAAAATGCTGCGCAGGCCATCTCGGGAAAACCGTTCTGTGGTGAAAGAGATCTTGGGGATGAGCCGTCGCCCGGTCTCCCTGTTTTTTAGCGGGATAGGACACCTGGCGGGATCTGTTCCCCGGATGGTTTGGCGTCTATATGGCAAAAAGTGACTTTTTGATCGTTTCAATCGTTTGATACAAAGACAGAAAATTTTTCGGTATGGATAGAAGGTCCTTACCGTGCCGACATGGAATACGTCTGAATAGGAAAGAAGATCAAAGGGAGAGAAAAAAATGAAAATTTGTGAAGGGGGCTGCGTGCAATGCGGCGCCTGTCTTGCGGTTTGCCCACAGCAGTGCATCACTTGGCAGGAAGACCCTTGGGGAGAAAGAACCCCAGTGGTGGAGGAAGCAAAGTGTACCCGTTGCCAGCGGTGTTCCACCCGTTGCCCGGCCAACCGGATACCCAATGGCATGAGGCCGATGGAGGTATATGCGGCTTACAGCTTAGACCCAGAAGAGAGAAGGCGCTGTTCCTCGGGAGGGGCGGCTTCTGTTTTTTCCAGAAAGATGATCCGCCGCGGCGGGGTAGTGTTCGGCGCGGCTTTTGAACCGGGAGGGAAAGTAGCCCACCGGTGCGTCACAGAAGAAGAGGGCTTGGAAGCCCTGAGAGGATCCAAGTATTTACAAAGCGATTTGGGAAGGACATTCCAGAACATTAAAAAATTTTTGATACGGGATAAAGAGGTGCTCTTTATTGGCGCGCCTTGCCAAGTGGACGGGCTGTACGCCTTTTTAGGGGGCCATTTTGAGCGGCTGACCACGATCGATTTTGTATGCCACGGGGCGCCGGCCCCGATCTTTTTCCAGGAACACCTGGCGGCTCTGGAGCAAAGGGCGGATCTGCAAAGCGACGCCATTTCTTTCCGCGGGGAAGACGGCTATTGTTTAACGTTGTCCCATCGGGGAACTCCTTTTTACCGGGAGAAAAAAGAGAACGATCTCTACTATTTGGCGTTTCTCTCCAACTTATTG
>CAJFUH010000205.1 GCA_904420155.1 uncultured Clostridia bacterium | reverse complement strand
TAAAACATAAAAGTTTTCGCCCGCCTTTTTCAAAAGGCGGCGGGGTGGAGGGGCGGAGCCCTTCCTCGCCCATCGCAATGGGCGAAACCCTCAAGATTCCCACTAGCTCAGGAGGGGAGGCCAAACCGTCCGGTGGACGGTTTGGCCGTGGGGAACCCTAGCGAGGGGTTCCCCGTCTTCCGCCCAATTATATAATTTGCTAGGGAAAAATTTCTTTTTCAACAGTTTGAAGGAGCTGGCGGCAGATCAATGCCGCCAGCTCTTTTTTGATGTTTAAAAACCCATATTTAATAGGATCCCTGCTGCGTTTTTACTTCCCCTGATCTTTCCAGACACGTTTCTTGAAAATCCCATAATCCTTGGAGAAAACCCATTGCATATAGGGGAAAGATAGACTATAATTTGGTGAGGCAAATCGTCCCGCGTTCTTTCCCTTATCCCTAAGAAGAAGAAAACAAGAGGAAAGATATCCCAGCGGGATTTTCCAGATCCCGCCTAAGTTGTGCACCATATTCAAGGCCGTTCGGTTCTGGTTTCAACTATTTCTGATTCTTAGCTCTTCCTCCTTTTCAGGGATGGAAAATAAATGGAGGCGCTTACATGAACGTTCTAGTAATCGGCTGCGGAAAGGTCGGCACCCGGCTTGCAGAAGTGCTCAGTCATTACGGGCATAATGTTTCCATTGTGGATGGAAACGCTGATAATTTTACCCGGCTCAGCGACGACTTTGACGGCCTGACGGTCACCGGCATGCCCATGGATATGACGGTCCTCCGCAGCGCCGGGGTAGAAGCCTGCGACGCTGTAGCCGTGGTAACTTCCGACGACAATCTCAACATTACGGTGTCCCAAATTATCAAAGAGTTTTTCGGCGTACAAAATGTCGTGACCAGGATCAGCGATCCCGCCCGAGAAACGGTATTCCATCATTTCGGACTGAAAACCATCTGTTCTACCAAACTCACCAGCAGCGCCATTATGACGGCCCTCACCCAGCCATGGGATGAAAAACAGATTACCTTTGAAACCTGTACCATGGCTTTCCGCGTACAAAAAGTGGAATCCTTCCTCATTGGGCGCACCTTGGATACCGTACCCATGCGCTCCGGCGAAATCATCACCGGGGTCCTGCACGGAAACGGCTCTACTACTCTATACGACGGCCGCCAAAAGATTACTTTACAGCCAAACGACCGCATTATTTATACCTACCTGTGTGATTAAGGGGAGAAAAAAGGATGAAAAAAATTGTAATCGTGGGCGGAGGAAAACTGGGCTACCATCTCGCACGCAATATGCTGGACCGGGATTACACCGTTATCCTCATTGAACGGGATAAAATGCGCTGCCTGCACATCGCCAATGATCTGGACGCGGAAGTGATCAACGGAGACGGCACGGAAATCGAAGTCCTGTCGCGGGCCGGGGCCGGGCGCGCGGATTATTTTATTGCCGTAACCGGCAGCGATCAGGACAATTTGGTGGCCTGCCAACTGGCCAAGAAAAAATTCCTGGTCAACAAAGTGATCGCCCGCGCCAACAATCCCCGCAATTTGGAAGCCTTGCGGCGTTTAGGGGCGGATCATGCGGTAAGCAGCACCGAAATTATCACCCGGATGATTGAACAGCAGGTGGAAAGCGTTGGAATGCACCTATTAGCCAGCTTAAATCGCGGAAAAGCGGCCATTTGTACTTTTACCCTGCCGGAACATTCTTCCCTGAATAATGTGGCGTTAAAGGACGTCCCGATGCCGAAATCATCTTTGATCGTTTCTTTGGTCCGCCGGGAAAAACTGATTATTCCCCAGGGCGATACCATCATTTTTTCAGGGGATGAAATCGTGGCCGTCTGCGACGGGGATAGCCAAAAGGAACTGGTAAAGCTATTTAAATAAACATTTTTGATAAGAAGACAAAGAAATGGGATCGTTGCAAAATGCTTCATTTTGCAACGATCCCCCTGAAAAATTACTTGAGGGCCGTATATCATGGCCCTCATTTTACGTCTAAAGACGCAAAGGCAACTTTTCCTATGAACAGAATCAATCTTTATGCGTTTTGCAAAGCCCATTCCAGACTGTCCAAAAAGTATTTTCCCTTAGCAAATAACACCAGCGGGCGGAGGATGGGGAACCCCTCGCTAGGGTTCCCCACGGCCAAACCGTCCACCGGACGGTTTGGCCTCCCCTCCTGAGCTTTTGGAATTCTGAGGG
>CAJFUH010000204.1 GCA_904420155.1 uncultured Clostridia bacterium | reverse complement strand
GATTTAGTACTACTGCCGAATGGGATGGATGCTCGAGTAAATGAGAGGATCAAAGCACAATTTGAGGATTGATACCCCTATCTGATTTAAGCGCGGATATGCCGCAACAGTTCTGTTACGAATTATTACGGAGCAACCGTGCGCATTCCTTTTGTTTGCTCTAAAAGGACAGACCTGTTTTTCAGCGGGTGGGTGTGTATCTATATTGTACGAATGACACAGCGGCAAGTCGCCACAGATAAGACGCGCATCCCACAAAGTGAGGTGCGTTATGTTTTTGCCTGTGTTTTATATGGGTATCTTTTTTGTCAACGCTTCCCACCAGGCTGAGCCTGGACGCAATTCGCGTTCCGGGCTCAGTTTTTTATTTTGCCTTTTCACTCGCGTTTGTGTGGTATCTTTTTTATCAACGTTTCCCAGCGGCGAGCCGCCGCGCCCAAGTCGCGCGCCTCACTTTGTGGGGGCGTTTTGTTTTGCGCTCGCGTTTGTGTGGTACCTTTTTTATCAACGTTTCCCACACTTGCGGTGAGCAAGTGTTCTGAATCGGGAATTCTCATTCTATTAAGTGGCCTTACTGGATTGTATTAGATTTTGTTTTCTTCTCCCCAGATACACAACTGGTCAAGAATCTTCATCAACGACCGGCCGCGCTCACTGAGGGAATATTCCACCTTGGGCGGTATCTGGGGATATTCTTTCCGCACAATCAGCTGATTTGCTTCCAGTTCCTTTAGGTTGCTACTCAAGGTCTTATCCGAGATGTTTTTTAGATATCGTTTCAGCTCATTAAATCGCACCACTTCAAATTCCATCAGGCAATATAGGATCACCATTTTATGCTTGCCGGAAATAAGTGACAAGGTGTAACTGAATCCGGTGTCCTCAAAATTCGCGTTTTTTATATAGTTCTTTATCATACGGACACTTTCCTTTAAGATAGTACATTTCTTTTATACCAGTACTTGTTTTTTTATCGTTACTGACTATAATTATAGGTGATGACACAGTAGGTGTCAATCCCAATGGTAAAGCGAGGTAGGCAAGATGAGAAAGCAGCTGAAAATTACAGAAGGCATTTTCCCGATGCCGGTTTTGATGGTAGCGACTTATAACGAGGACGGTAGTGTCAATGTGATGAATGCCGCGTGGGGAACTATGCAGGAGCGGGACACCGTAGTGCTGAACCTCACCGAAACGCACAAGACCGTGAAGAATATCAGGGCCAGAGGTGCATTTACAGTGAGTATTGCAGATGCGGCCCATGTTGTGGAAGCGGATTATTTTGGTGTGGTATCCGGTAACAATACGCCGAGCAAATTTGAGAACAGCGGGCTGACCGCCTCTAAGTCTGAGGTTGTGGATGCTCCGGTTGTCAATGAATTCCCTCTGTGCCTGGAATGCGAATTTATTGAATATCAATCCAATGAGTATGGCTGTGGCGTGATTGGTAAGGTCGTTAGGGTCACTGCGGACGAAAGTGTGATGGAAGGCGACAAACTGAATATGGCTCTGGTGAACGCCATTGCTTTCGACCCCTATACCCATGGCTACTATAAGGTAACGGAGAGAGTTGGGGAAGCCTTTAAAGACGGGATGAAACTGAAAAAGTAAGAGAGAAAAATATCATGTCTGCCATTCAGTAGTATGACCATGTCATATCAAGAGAGGGATTCTTTCAAACATAGAATTTCACTTTTAGTAAGGTATCTTTATTGTCAACTCTTTCCAAGCAAAAAGCTACATTTTGAGGAAACAAAATGTAGCTTTATCTTTCCCCCCATTCTTTTGTCGTGAAATTAGAGATTTATATAGAAAAAATAAAGCTTATCAGTTGAATTTTTTCCACACATAGTGGAGACTTCTTCTTTTATCACAGATATTATAGTTATCTCAATTGCTGCATGTACTCATAATATAAATCGATACCGTGAGACTGGACTGCTTTTGCATATTCAGATGAACTGTTTAGCCTCTTCATGGATTTATCAAGTACTACTGTGTATTTAGAAATATCTAAATTACTGTAGTATGTTGTCTGTTTGATCAACGCGCCGGCTCCATGGAAAACACCTTAAAATCCGCCTGCTTTTTTGTTCTTTCCGTGAAATTCTCCAAAACTTTCCATAATCCGTTGACGGAGCGGATAATCTTCTCTACAATAGAACATGCGATGCGTGTTGGATACACGCATATATTATTTTGAGGAGGATTTCAACCCATGAAAAAGTCTTTACGCCTGATCCTTTCTGTCGTTTTGTCTGCGGTTTTGGTGCTGTCTCTGGCCGCTTGCAGCAATGGAAACGGCCCTGCGGTTTCTTCTACGCCCACGTCTACAGAGAGCTCCGAAGTGTCTGGAACTACTTCCGGCGACTCTGAAAGCCAACCGATCGGTATTATTACAGCGATGTCCAACGAGCTGAAGATGCTGCTTGAAAAAGCTGAGATCAGCGAAACCAAAACGATCGGCGGCGTAGATTATAATATTGGTAAGCTGGAAGGACAGGATGTTGTCCTGGTCCAGGGCGGAATTGGCAAAGCTATGGCTGCCGCTGGAACCTCAGTATTAATCAACGAATTTAACGTAAAATCTATCATCTTTACCGGTATTGCCGGCGGCGTAGGCGATGAGGTTAAGGTTCTGGATGAAGTCATCGCCACAGATCTGGTATTCCACGATTACGGCAACCAGACCAACGACGGTTTTGTCTGGAATGCTGAGGGAGGCGTCAATGAGGACGGTTCTATTCCTGTGGACAAAGATCTCAGCCAGAAAGCGTATGAGGCTGCAGTCTCCGTTTTAGGTGAAGAGCATGTATTCCAGGGCCGCATTGCTACCGGCGACCAGTTTGTAGCCAGCAGTGAATATGTCACGTATTTGCAGGATGAATTTGACGCCATCGCCTGCGAGATGGAAGGCGCGGCGGTCGCTCGTATTGCCGCTCAGTATGAAGTCCCCTGCTGTGTGATCCGTGCGATGTCTGACAAAGCGGACGGCGTTGCCCACGATACCTATGAAAACTTTGGCGATACAGCCGCTGACAATTCTGCAAAAATTGTTCTGACGATGTTGCAGAATATGTAATTACAATGAAAATCCCGGGGTACGACGCGCACCGGGCTTTCCCTGAAAACAACCTGATCTACCCGCGTTTAAACGTAAAAGTTTTGCTCAAGATTTTTCACGCCTTCGGCGGGCGCGTCGCGCTCTGGGGTTTCTTTAAAAAGGACCTGACTGTCCGCGCTAAAACATAAAAGTTTTCGTCCGCCTTTTTCAAAAGGCGGCGGGGTGGAGGGGCGGAGCCCTTCCTCGCCCATCGCAATGGGCGAAATTTTCAAGATTTCCAAAAGCTCAGGAGGGGAGGCCAAACCGTCCGGTGGACGGTTTGGCCGTGGGGAACCCTAGCGAGGGGTTCCCCACCGTCCCCTGACTTGTACAATCTGTCAAAAGGAATTGCTTTTTCGACAGTCTGACAAACAAAAATACCTCCGCGATATCGCGGAGGTATTTTTGTTTATTCTTATGTGTCGATTTGGAATGATACCAATAACTAAAAAGGCAGAGATATCACCGATTTCACAAAGTTTATCAACTGGAATTTACTTTAGAAACAGTTGGTACTTCTTTTTTCACCAATCGCATCATTGCTTCGATTGCTCCATGTACTCATGATACACGGAATCGGAATCGATGCCTTGCAGTTTGATGACTGCGTCTGCATAATCAGAGGAGCTGTTTAATCTCTGCATGGATTCATCGAGTACGGGTTTGTATTTAGAAATATCTAATTTTTTCTTTTTTCTTAAAATCAGAAAAGTCAGAACTGCGAGGATGGGCCCCACAATCAATAGGCCCCATAAGAAATTGGTCAACGCAAAAGAAACCGCCAAAAACGCAAAAAGCCCGCAGGGCATATACAGCAAGAACAACATGGTATTCAAACTACTTTTGGAATCTTTGAGGAGTTTTTTCGGAGAAAGCAACGCCGGTTCCGTAATATAAGGGTCATAATTCAATGTTCCACAATGAGGACAGGTATAAAAAGGATTTCCAAAGGTATACCCCTCGGTCACACGCTCCGTTTTTGCTTTTTGGGAACAATTGATACATTTATAGGTTCGATATTGTTTCATCACAACTGCCATCTTGATATCCCCTTTGTATACAAAAATCACATTAACAAATCCAGCGTCTGTACCATTAGTAAAACATAACGCCCCGAGATTGTCAAGGCATGGGAATGGATAAAGGCCAAACGTTGGAATCCAGATAGTAAGCAAAGCGGTAAGCCTGTTTTATTGCGAATTTTCTAACCGAAATGTATGCCGTAACCTGACAAAACGAGAGGATCCGCTTGAGTTAGAGGTCTTGATTTTTTGTTTTCCTCCATTTTTTCTACTGTAAGAAGTGTGAAAATTTTCGGTAGATCATATAGATAGATTGATAAAGCCCCAAGCAGGCAAAGTTTAAGCCTTAAACCGGCGGCAGCGCGCTTTTTTGATTACATATACATTCCCACTCCTCAATAGCGGGTCGGCGATCACAGCGGAAGGGGTCCTTTTTCTTGATTTGTTTTGTTATTTACCATTTTATTTATAAAAAACGTGTCAAAATTTAGAGACTTTATGTAGATTCTTGTAAAATACTAGTAAAGATGATACAATAAATACGGTTTGACATTAAGTGCTTAACGGGGAATTTTCGTTTTGGAACTTAATGCAACAACCTTTTTATATTTTTTCATTCAATACATTATATAGGAGGAAAAGAAAATGCAAAAAACACGTTTGGGCATTTCAATTGGACTTTTAGGTGCGGCAGTCTATTTTATGGGCGTATTGGGGATCATACCGCTGGTTTTGGTAGCGGGATATATCCTGCTGTTTGAACAAAACGAATGGCTGAAAAGATGCGCGGTAAAAGCGGCTGTTATTTATGTGCTGTTCGCGCTGATTCCGGTTGTGGTGGGAGTCATCGGGGATGCGTTCGGTTTTATCAACGTTATCATCGGCTGGTTCCCGGGCACATTCCGCCTATCCTTCCCCGGAGAGATCGACAGCCTCATCAATATCGCGGCGGGCATCCTGCGTGCGGTATTGCTGCTGGTATTGGGCTTCACCGCCCTATCCCAGGGGAGCGTCAAAACCGGTAAGATCGATGATATTGTGAATAAAAATCTGTAAGCAATAGAAAGGAGCAGATTTTCCATGGCATTTTTTGATAGATTAGGGGAAACCATTGCATCCAAAAGCAAGGATGTTGCCCAAAAGACAAAGGACTTTGCCGAGATCAGCAGCCTGAACTCCCAGATTAGAAGTCAGGAGGATTTGATCCGCAACGCCTATACGGAGATAGGGAAACAGTATTATGAGGCAAACCGTTCCAATCCGGATGGATTATATGGGGAACAGATCAAAGCGATTTTGGCCGCGGAGGCGGAGATTGAGGTGCGCCGCCAGAAGATTCGTGAAATCAAAGGGGTGCAAACCTGTAAACAATGCGGGGCAGACATCCCGCTGGGGTCCACGTTCTGCGCTAACTGCGGCGCCAGGGTTGAGGAAGCGCCGGCTCAGGCGGAGGCCGATACACAGGCTCAGGCGACTCATTGCCCCAAATGCGGTTCCGAATTGCCGGCCGACGCGGCCTTCTGTACCTCCTGCGGCTTTAAAATTAAATAAAAGTCTGGTTTGAGAGGGTGTAATAAAAATGACATTATATAGTAAATGGGATAAAGGGAAGAATTTGACATTTATTGCCGGCGTAGTGATGTTGATTTGCCTTTTCTTTTCTTGGATAACGGTCAAAGAGCTGAGGACCTTGGGGATCGGCCTGGGGGACTTTATCTCCAGGATTCAGGGAATGTTAAACAGAGCCTCCATTTTTATAGATGAGGACGCTTTGAGCCAGGCGAGGGAGATTATGCGCGCCTATTATGCAAGCTGCTGGCGCTGGATCCTTTTGCTGCCTATGGCATACCCGGTGTACTCGTTATTTACCACGCGCTATAATAAAAATATCAGCTGCATCAGCTGTATCGTGGCGTTTGCGGTGAGCCTGGTCCTGATTATCTGCGGAATCAAGTATATGAATTTTGCCGCCTGGCTTTACCTGGTGGCTTCCATTGTATTTTTTGTAGGCGCGGTTTTATCAAAACCCGGTCTGCCGGTAAAAGAGGCGGCCGATTCCATGTCCAATGGTCTTGGAGGGGAGCCGGTACCGCAAAACGGCACGCCTTCCATGCCGCCCGAGGGGGTACAGCCTCCGAAGGATGTGCAGCCGGAGGACACTGCGCAGCCGGAAACCCCATTACAGGAAAACACCGTATTCTGCCCGCAATGCGGAACCCAGAACCAGAGTGGTTCTGCTTTTTGTTC
>CAJFUH010000203.1 GCA_904420155.1 uncultured Clostridia bacterium | reverse complement strand
TGGTAAACTGACCCGCAGGGGGCAACCAATTGCATCAGTTCCCGTTTCCCTCCATAAGCGCCGACAGGCATACCCGCGCCGATGATTTTTCCGAAAGTCGTTAAATCTGGGGAAACCCCATAATATCCTTGCGCTCCTTGGAGGGACAGACGGAAACCGGTGATTACCTCATCAAAAATCAGGACAATTCCATTTCGGTCGCAAATTTCCCGTAAGCCAGGAAGAAATTCTGGGTTCGGTTCCACTACGCCCATATTAGCCGCCACCGGTTCTACCAGAATAGCGGCGATTTGTCCGGGATTTTGGTCAATCAATGCCTGTACGCTGGGGAGATCGTTATACACAGCGGTAAGGGTATCCTTGGTGCATCCTTGCGGAACTCCGGCGCTTCCAGGTACCCCTTGAGTCATGAGGCCGGAACCTGCCTTGACCAGCAATGCGTCGCTGTGTCCGTGGTAACAGCCTTCAAACTTGATCATCTTATCCCGTCCTGTATAGGCTCTGGCGACCCGGATAGCGCTCATCACTGCTTCCGTACCGGAATTTACTAAGCGGATCATTTCCAAAGAAGGGACGATATTACACAATAATTCCGCCATTTCTACTTCCCGACGGGTCGCGGCCCCAAAGCTGAGACCATCTTGGGCGGTTTCGATCACTGCCTGCAAAATATCAGGATGATTATGTCCCAAAAGGATAGGTCCCCAGGAGTTGACATAATCGAGGTATCGGTTCCCGTCCTCGTCATATAAGTAGGGGCCTTCGCCTCTTACGATAAAAGGAGGAACCCCTCCTACCGATTGATAGGCGCGTACGGGACTGTTTACCCCGCCCGGCATATAATTCTGTGCTTTGGCAAACCATTGTTGAGATTTCGTCATCATCCGATCCTGCCTTCCTTCATCCAATTTGCCAGCTCTTTGGCATAATAGGTGATGAGCATGTCCGCTCCGGCACGGAAGATTCCCACAGCCGTTTCACACACTAACTCAGCTTCCTGTACAAGGCCCTGACGGCTGGCCGCTTTGATCATAGCATACTCACCGCTGACGCTGTATGCCGCGGTGGGAAGGGAAAAAGAGGAAGAAACCTCTGAAATGACGTCTAGATAAGAAAGGGCTGGCTTTACCATCAGGATATCGGCGCCTTCCTGTACATCTAAGGCCGCTTCTTTGATCCCTTCCCTGCGGTTGTGGTAATCCATTTGATATCCCTTACGGTCTCCAAAAGAAGGGGCGGAACCGGCAGCTTCCCGAAAAGGACCGTAGAAAGCGGAGGCATATTTCACCGCATAAGACAGAATGGGAATTTCTTCAAAATGATGCAAATCCAGCTCCTGCCGAATGGCGCGGATACGCCCGTCCATCATATCGGAAGGGGCTACCATGTCGGCGCCGGCCATGACATGGGAAAGGGCGATTTTTGCCAAAAGGGGCAGGGTTTTATCATTATCTACGCAGTGATTTTTCAAAACGCCGCAATGGCCGTGAGAGGTATACTCGCATAGGCAAACATCGGTGATACAGTAGAGATTTGGGAATTCCCTTTTTGCAATTCGCAAAGCTTGCTGTACTACACCCTGTTCTTCCCAAGCGCTGCTGCCCATCTCATCTTTCTGTTCCGGGATACCAAACAATAAGATGCTGGATACCCCTGCTTTGCATACCTCTTCCAGCGCAAAGGGAAGGGTATCCGGGCTGTATCGTTTTTGCCCTTCCAAGGAAGGGATGTCCTCTATGATGTTCCGTCCCTCCCGGACAAAGAGAGGATAGATCAAAGAAGAAGGGGAAACTCGGGTTTCCCGGATCATCTTACGGATGACAGGGGTTTTGCGTAACCTTCTGGGGCGAATGGGTTGTTCCATGGAACGACTTCCTTTCTCGGTTTATCTATATACAAAAACTTGATGATTTATGTCTCTTTTTTTCTTTTTTGGGAAGCCAGCGTACAAAAACAATCTACTATGCTGTCCAGGGAAGCTTCCGGAGAGACCGTACAACAAAAGCCAAATCGTCTGGCTTCTTCAGCGGTTTGTTCTCCAATACAGACGGCATGGAACTTCTGGGGAGAAAGCTGTGGACAGGACGACACGAATCCCCGTACGGTAGAAGCGCTGGTAAAAGCAACGTAGCAAGGCCCTTCTTCCAGATGAAGAAGAGAGACGGGATGATCCAAGACAGGTTCCGTGTCGTAGAGAGCGAGATCAGTGAACGCAATGCCATGCCGCTCTAGAATCTTCGTAAGACCTCTGCTTCCCTGACTGGCCCGGGGAATGAGCACCTGGTCTTGTGGCGTAAGGCGGGAACACAGCCCCTCCGCCAAAGCAGTCCCATAGAAATGATCCGGCATATAATCCGCGAGGATTCCCTTGTCTGCCAGCGCACCAGCGGTCGCAGGGCCAATCGCCGCGAAAGAAGCATGGGACAGCGCCCGGATGTCCAAATGGCAGGCGAAAAGAGATTGAAAAAAAGAGGTCACGCCGGCGGCGCTGGTAAATACCACCCAGGAATAACGGGAAAGTTGCAAGAGCGTTTCTTTGATTTCCAAAGAGAGGGGGCGTTCTTGAATCTGGATGGAAGGATATTCAATCACCTCTGCGCCCAAACGTGAAAGTTTAGAGGATAGGCTGGAAATACGTTTCTGAGGACGGCAGATAAGAATGCGCATTCCATGAAGGGGAAGAAACTCTGTCCACGATAGGGATGGAGAGAGGCTGCAAACTTGTCCGATGACGATCAGAGTAGGAGATTGTATATTTTGTTCTCTGGCCTTTTCAGGGAGTTCCTCCAAAGTGGACAGGATATTTCTCTGAAAGGCAGTAGTCCCGTTTTCCAGTGCGGCGGCAGGGGTTTGAGGGGACATGCCCGCCCCTATCAATCCCTGGCATAAAGAAGGCAGGGCGGCAACCCCCATAAAAAATATCAGCGTACCGGAAAGGGCAGCCAAAGTGGGGTAATCCAAGGAGGGGGTCCCTTCTTTGGCGTGGGCGGTAATGAGATGCAGGGAAGAGGAAACCTCCCGGTGTGTCGCCGGGATACCCGCATAAGCGGGGACGGCGATGGCGGAGGTGATACCGGGAACCACTTCCCATGGGATACCTAAGGAAGCCAAAGCTTCCAATTCCTCTCCACCGCGTCCGAAGACAAAAGGATCGCCGCCTTTTAAACGGATTACCAGTTTCCCTTGGAGCGCTTCCTCCATTAAAATGGAATGAATCTTCTGCTGAGGTATGGGATGATACCCCGCCTGTTTTCCAACGTCTATGCGCTTGGCGGCGGGGGGAATCAAGCTAAGAACCCCAGGCCCCACCAAACGGTCATAGACGACGGTATCCGCTTGGGATAACAAATCCCTGCCTTTGATGGTAAGCAGCCCTGGATCGCCGGGGCCAGCCCCGATCAGGATAACTTTTCCAGGTTTCATGGCCTTTCTTCAGCCTCCTTTTTCATGGATTCCGCCAACAATCCTCCCAATTGGCGGGCTTGCTCTAAAGGCCCGGTACAGGAAGAACGGAAAAAGTCATTTTGTTCCTCCCGGTAATAAAGGCCGGTGAGATGAATCTCCCCGCCTGAGACCTGTGCGTAAGCGGCGATAGGGGAGGTACATCCGCCCTGTAACATGCGGACAAACTCCCGTTCCGCCGTTGCCGCAGCGGCGCTGGCAGGATGATGGATACAGGAAAGATCCACAGGGACATCATTTTTACGGCCTTGTACCGCCAGAATCCCTTGTCCTGCCGCCGGGAGGATTTCATCAGTAGAAAAGTATCGGCTGATCCGATGGGAAAGCCCTGCGCGCTGCAAACCCGCTGCCGCCAAAATTAAAGCGTCGTAATCTCCGGCGTCCAGCTTTCGCAGCCTGGTCTGGATATTTCCCCGTACACTGGCGACAGATACCCCTTCCCAGAGCCGCTGCAACTGAATGCGGCGGCGGGAACTGGAACTTCCCACCACATGGGGAGGCGTCTGCCGTGGGGAAAGGGGAAGAACCAAGGCGTCCCGGGGATCCCCCCGTTGAAAACAGGCGACGATGGGAAGATCTTCCGGGAGATCCATGGGGATATCCTTTAAACTGTGTACAGCCAAATCGATTTCCCCGCATCGCAATGCGCGATCCAGTTCTTTGACAAAAAGGCCCTTTCCGCCGATTTTTTCCAAACTGCGGTCTAAAATCCGGTCGCCGGTTGTCTTCATGGTTATCAATTCGCAATCCAGTTCCGGATGGCATTGCCGAAGATGATTGACAATAAGATTAGCTTGGGCAATAGCCAAAGCGCTGTCACGGCTTCCGATTTTGACAATCTTTTTCATGGCAGTTTCCCCCTTCCGAGCGAAAAATACAGGATTTCAGAGTGCGGATCCGATTGGCCACGTGGCTCACAAGACGGTGGTCGGTCCCCTGGGAAGAAATTCCCAGCACCACCCCTTCTTCTTGTATGACGGCCGGAAAGAAAAAAGTACACTCCTCTTTTTCATCGGCTACACTGACAGGAATGTGTTTAAGATAGCACTCTTCCGCGATCTGATGGTTGACCTGCCGGCAGTTGGTACAAGCGGCAACTAAGTAGGCGCCGTCGCAGTCCCCTGCTTGATAGGGACGGGGATACCAATGGATATCGCCGGTTTGGGCTAGTTTTTTGAGTTCGGCACAGATTTTGGGAGAGATAATGGTGATGCGGCAGGAAAAGGAAAGAAGCGTTTGCACTCGGCGCAAAGAGACGGCCCCCCCGCCAAACAAAACTACCGGTTTCCCTACTAAAGAAATAAACAAGGGGAAAACAGATTCTTTGTTTTCTCCCATTGGATCAGAAAAAATGGGGGTGGAAGGGCTGGGCTTTCCCTGGAGGGCAGAAAAGCAAGAGAGCAGCTGGGCAGGATTTAAGC
>CAJFUH010000202.1 GCA_904420155.1 uncultured Clostridia bacterium | reverse complement strand
TCCTTTCGGAAGTATCCCTATTTCTGCCAAATGGCCGTACTTCCACATGGCAAAACCAGCCCCGTAGTAGTGACCGGCAGCCCGATCTCGTCGGAGGAAACGCTTCCTCCCCGTTTACTCTGTAAAATAGTCCCCAACAAATATTCCATCACGGAAGGAGACAAACCCGTGGTATACGAATTCAATAGGAAAAACAACGCGTTAGGGGAAAGGATCGCGTCGCACTGTTCCACCAGGGAAAACAGCTGTTCCTCCAGCTTCCACACTTCCCCGCCGGGCCCCCTTCCATAAGAAGGAGGGTCCATGATGATCCCATCATATTGATTGCCCCGGCGCTGTTCTCTTTGGACAAATTTAATACAGTCGTCCACCAGCCACCGGATGGGCTTGTCCTTTAACCCGGATTCCGCCGCGTTCTCCCGGGCCCAGGCCACCATGCCTTTGGAAGCATCTACATGGCATACCTGCGCTCCAGCCCGTGCGCAGGCCAGCGTGGCCCCGCCTGTATATGCAAATAAGTTAAGTACTTTCACCGGCCGGCCCGCCTGCCGGATCTTTTCCATGGTAAACGCCCAGTTGACCGCCTGCTCCGGAAAGACCCCCGTATGCTTAAACCCCATGGTCTTGATTTGAAAGGTGATATCCTCATACTGGATTTTCCACCGTTCCGGGATTTTCTTCTTCACTTCCCAGGCCCCTCCCCCGGTGTTGGACCGGCGGTAACGGGCGTGCGCCTGTTTCCAAAGAGGGTGCTTTTTAGGCGTATTCCAAATGATCTGCGGGTCGGGGCGAATCAAAATGATATCGCCCCACCGCTCCAAACGTTCTCCCGCAGAGGTATCTAATAATTCATAATCCTTCCATTGCGCTGTTCTCAAACCGATTCCCCAATCCTTTTCTGTTCCAATTTTATGAGGACGTGCTCAAAAAATCAAATATCCTGTTATTTCTTTTTTTTCGCATACTCTCAGGAAAGGCGTTCCCTTACCACATCCGCTACCCGGTTGGCCACCCGGTCAATTTGATCCTTGTTCTCTCCCTCTACCATCACGCGGACCAATGGCTCGGTGCCGGAAACGCGCACCACCACGCGGCCGTTCTTTCCCATCTCTGTTTTTGCAGCCTCCACCGCGGCTTTGACTTCTCCATCGGTATAAAACCGCAGTTTCCCCTCATTGGTTACCGTAACGTTGACCATAACTTGGGGGAAGCGGGTCATCAGCGTAGCCAGGCTGGACAGCTTGGCATTCCTCCGCTTGAGGATGGACAACAACTGGGCCGCCGTTAGCTGGCCGTCGCCGGTGGTGGCAAAATCTAAAAAGATCACATGGCCGGACTGTTCCCCGCCGAAATTGTATTCCTCCAGCAGCATCTCTTCCAGCACATAACGGTCGCCCACCTTGGTAGCCAAAAACTTCATGCCGTTCTCCTCACAGAAACGGCTGAATCCCATATTGGTCATGATAGTCCCCACCACGGTGTTGCCCGCCAGTTTGCCCCGTGATCTCATATCCGCCGCTATGATAGCCATGATGTAGTCGCCGTCCAGGAAATTCCCTTTTTCGTCCACGGCCAAGAATCGGTCGGCGTCCCCGTCAAAAGCGATTCCCGCGTCGATCCCCTCATGTTCCTTTACATACTGCATAAGGTTTTCCATATGGGTAGAGCCGCAATGTTCGTTGATATTAATCCCGTCCGGCTGATCCGCCAGCATGTGTACCGTAGCCCCCAACTCCGTGAACAGCTTTTCCGCCGTGCGGGAAGCCGAACCGTTGGCGCAGTCAATGGCGATGTTCATGCCGTCCAAGGCAAACGGCACCGTCCTTTTGATATGGTCCACATAATCTTTGACCGCCCGTTCCGCCACCGTAACCCGTCCAATGGCGCCTCCAACGGGGCAGGGCGGTACCTGGGCTTGATCCAGCACAATGGCTTCGATCTGTTCTTCCAGGGCGTCTGGCAGTTTATAGCCGTCGCCGCTGAAAATTTTGATTCCGTTGAATTCACAGGGATTGTGGGACGCGGAAATCATAATACCGGCGTCCGCCTTATATTTCCCTACTAAAAAAGCTACAGCGGGGGTGGGCACTACCCCCAAGCTAATCACATCCGCCCCCACGGAACACAGGCCGGCGGTCAGCGCTCCATCCAGCATATCGGAAGAAATCCGGGTATCTTTGCCAATCAGAATGCGGGGACGGCTATGGGTGCTGTCGGTAAGCACCATAGCGGCTGCACGGCCGATTTTCATGGCCAATTCGCAGGTCAATTCCTTGTTTGCAATTCCCCTGGCGCCATCTGTTCCAAAAAGTCTTCCCAATTCGATCACTCCTATTGATAAAATTCGGCTATCGGCCGGATATGGAAACTCCTGTGAATGTTGTCTCGTCTATAGAATACCAATTCTTTTCCACCATCATTCCTATCCTGGTGGAAAAAACTAATATAGTTTCTGCTGTTGATTCTCCATGCCCGGGGGCGTCAGCCCTAAATGGAGGTAAGCGGCATGCGTAGCGCACCGCCCCCGGGGGGTACGGTTTAAAAAACCGATTTGCATCAGGTATGGTTCGTACACATCCTCAATCGTGACCGCCTCTTCCCCAATGGCCGCAGCCAGGGTTTCCAGCCCCACCGGGCCGCCTTTGTAATACCGGATCATGGTTTCCAGCATGCGGCGGTCATTGGCGTCCAGCCCCAATTCGTCTATTTCCAGGCGGTCCAACGCCGTTTTCGCCGTCTCATAAGAGATGACCCCATCGCTGATTACCTGGGCGAAATCCCGCACCCGTTTGAGCAGGCGGTTGGCGATACGGGGCGTGCCCCGGGAACGGGAGGCGATCTCCAGCGCCCCTTCCGGTTCTACCGGGATATCCAAAATAGCGGCGCTCCTGCGCACAATGGTGGCCAATTCTTCCGGCGTGTACATTTCTAAACGCAGCACAACCCCAAAGCGATCCCGCAAAGGCGCTGTGAGCTGGCCCGCCCTGGTGGTCGCCCCCACCAGGGTAAAACGGGGGAGGGGCAAATGATAAGAGGCCGCCATCTGCCCCTTCCCTGTGATGATATCAATGGCAAAATCCTCCATAGCGGGATATAAAATCTCTTCCACGCTGCGGGAAAGGCGGTGGATCTCATCGATAAACAGCACGTCCCCGGGATTTAAATTGGTGAGCAGGGCCGCCAGATCCCCTGGTTTTTCAATAGCCGGGCCGGAAGTAATGCGGATATTGACATGCAGTTCATTGGCGATAATGCCCGCCAAAGTGGTCTTCCCCAGCCCAGGGGGGCCGTAAAGCAGCACATGATCCAAAGATTCCTTGCGCAGCTTAGCGGCCTCTATAAAAACCGACAGGTTTTCCTTGACTTTTTCCTGCCCGATATATTCCGACAGCACTCTGGGCCGAAGAGGGTTTTCCAGTTCGGTGTCCTCCGGGATCCCCTCCGGATCCACAATGCGGTTTTCCAGATCAAAATCAAAATCCACCTAACTAAAACCTCCCTGCCATGGCCTTCAGGCTCAAACGGATCAATTCCTCCACTGGAAGGGACGGTTCCAGTTTGGCCACCACCGGCGCCACTTCGGAGGGGGAATATCCCAGCACTGTCAAAGCGTTGATAGCCTCGGAAATATTCCCTGCGGCGGAAACCACCCCTACCGCCGCAGGCGCTGTCCCGCTTTCGGCGGCTAATCCTTTTAATTTATCCTTTAATTCCAATATGATGCGCTGCGCCAATTTATTCCCCACGCCGGGCGCCCGGGTCAAAGTTTTGCTGTCCCCGGAGGCAATGGCCATGGCCACCTGCTCTGAAGCTAATTCAGAAAGGATGGCAAGGCCCACCTTGGATCCCACCCCTGTGACCGAAGTCAGCAGTTTGAAACAGTGGAGCTCCCCTTGGGTAGCAAAACCGAACAAGTCGATGGCGTCTTCCCTGACATTCATATGGGTATACAGCGTAACCTGGCTTCCCAATTTGGGAAGGGCGCGCTGCGTGCTCATCGTAGTCAAACACTTAAACCCCACTCCACCGCACTCCACTACGGCGAATCCAGGTTCTGTATGAATTAAAATCCCTTTTAGGCTATAAAACATAAACCGTCAGTACCTTCCTTGTATCAGATTCCATCTCAATCTCGATCCCGCAGCATGGGCATGGCAAATAGCAATAGCCAGCGCATCCGCCGTATCGTCCGGTTTTGGGACTTCGCTGAGCTTTAACAGTCTGCGGGTCATCTCCATCACCTGGGGTTTGTGGGCCTGCCCATAACCGGTAACCGCCATCTTCACTTGAAGCGGGGTATATTCAAACACCGGCACCCCCGCTTTTTGGGCCGCCAGCAGAATCACCCCTCTGGCTTCCGCCACCCCAATGGCGGTCTTCTGGTTGTTCTGAAAATAAAGCTTTTCCACCGCCATGGCGTCCGGCCTGCACAGGGAAAGCATTTTTTCCATATTGTCGTAAATCACTTCCAACCGCCTGTTGAACGGTTCTTCCGCCTCCGTGGTGACGGCCCCATACCCAACTGGGGAAAACCTGCCTCCCTCAAAACGAATCGCCCCGTAGCCGACAATGGCATAACCGGGATCGATCCCAAGTATAATCATATCATACCGCCTATCCTTTGTCATACAAAACAGAATCCTATTGAATTTATTTATTATATCACACAGATTTTACCTGGGCAACAAAAAAACCCTCATCCCCTTCTGACTGACATATTTCTACTCCAAAATGTTTGCTTTCTCTATCTTGCAAATTTCTCTTGACAAGGGCCTATGGGATATGATACTATGTGATCAATTCAGTTAGTCTTAACTAATGAATAGCTAATCAACGGATACACAAAGTATCCTTTTTTAACCCCCTTAGGTTAGTTTTTGCTAACTAAGGTTTGTTTGAGGTGTATCATGCTGGAACACTACTTAATTACCCATTGTTCCCCCACTTTGGCTGGTCTGAAAACAGCAAATCTATTTAACTGCCCGTTTTCTTCCCTAGAAGAACTGAATGAGGTTTTGCATGTTTGGAATCGGGAATTGAACGGCAAAGGGATTTCTTTACAAGTCCTTCATATTTGTAACCACAAGGCCCTGATATATGTATACCGCTGGAAACGCCTATTAAAGGATCTCAAACAGCCTGGCGTATGGAACTTTTTACAAACCTATGGGTACCTGTCTGTTTTTACCGTAAAAGACGTCCTATTCCAGCTCTCCAAACGGATTCAGGAATGTGATGGGTTTCCCCACGAAATCGGGGTATTTTTGGGGTATCCCTTGGGGGACGTCCAGGGATTTATCCAAAACAAAGGAAAGAATTGCTTATGCTGCGGATTCTGGAAAGTTTACTGCAATGAATGCGAGGCTCTCCGGCAATTTGCAAAATTTGAAAAATGCCGGAAGGTATACACAAGGCATTTCACAAACGGCAAAACCATTCAGCAGCTCGCTGTAGCGGCTTGATGAGATATAGAAGCAAAGGAGAATTCATAACCATGAAAAAAGTTGCTATTGTATATTGGAGCGGTACAGGGAATACAGAGGCCATGGCTAACCAGGTGCTCACCGGCGCGCAGGCCGCCGGCGCACAGGCCGAATTATTCCAGGCTTCTGAGTTTTCCGCGGATCAGATGGATTCGTTTGATTCCATCGCTTTCGGCTGTCCCTCCATGGGGGCGGAACAACTGGAAGAAGGGGAATTTGAACCCATGTTTTCCAGCTGCGAACCGAAACTGGCTGGAAAATCCATCGCTTTGTTCGGCTCTTATGGTTGGGGCGACGGCGAATGGATGCGCAACTGGGAAGAAACCTGCCGTAATGACGGGGCCAATTTGGTGGCCGACTTTGTAATCTGCAACGACGCCCCCGACGAGGACGCCTGCACAGCCTGCCAAGAGTTAGGAAAAGCCTTGGCGCAATAAGAATTTTTATTTTCCACAACACTCTTTCTTTGATTTCGACTTATTTTTATATTCGGTACTCTTATGCTTTCCTATTTGAAAAGGATCCCCACGGAGGAAACTCTGTGGGGATCCTTTTCGGCTGTTGAAAAAGGGAATCGCTTTTTTGGATCACATAAGAAAAATACCGCCAATAAAACACGAAGCCACTAAGATCTCTGCTGATCAATCCAGCTTGCATCTTAGCGGCTCTTGCCTGAAAACGAAGTCTGACGAAATGTTATCAAGATTTTTCGTCTTTTTCCCTGGGAAAGAGAGAAGCCTTTTTAGAAATCTGCAACAATTCATCTTTTGATAATTCGGGGAGTTTCTCCAGCTTATCGATAAAGGAAACAAGTGTTTCTTCCTGCTGAATCTGGATAATCTGGTTATAATAGTTAACCACCACGCCCGTAATAATTGCAACGACAAGGACGGAGTATATTGTAAGAATTACCGAAACCATTTTTCCAATCGCAGTGGTAACTACGATATCCCCAAATCCTGCAGTAGAAACGACCGTATCGCAGTACCCCAGCGCATCTCTATATGTGCGAATATCCGGCTCGCATAAAGTAAAGATGAGGGCGGACGCCAGGACAAAAACAAGATAACCAATGAGGATCTTGCTCGCTCGGGTCCGTATGAGAATCCCCTTTAATATGCGCAATTTTTTCATAAGATGCCTCCGAATGGAACTCCACTGCAAAAAACGGACCGTATGAATCGGCTGAAACAGATAGACGATCTATACATTGCCATATATTCTCCATTTACTTCTGTACCGCAGCATTATGCATTTCCAGTTATCTTTTGATACAGGTTCCAGTTATCCTCATATTTTTGAGCGGTTTCGGTATCGCTCTCATCGAAATTCTTGGAACGGATACATACCCGCAACTTTTCAAATACTTTCTGGGAATCTATGGTCTGGGTTTCACCATCCCCAACCTGAATCTCCGACGTCAAGTCAATAGAGGTAAGCAACGGGCAGTCCTTCCACAGAATCCCAATATTACTATAGTCTGTAGCGTCCTCCGGAGGCGTGCTCCCATCCGCATAAGCAAACATCCCTGG
>CAJFUH010000201.1 GCA_904420155.1 uncultured Clostridia bacterium | reverse complement strand
GCGCCCAGCATCAGCGTACATAAGGCGTTGATTTCCGGCGTTACTCCCATTTTCATCATGGAATAAATTTGGAGGGGGAGGGTATTGGTGTCGGGGCCGTTGGTGAAAAAGCTGATGACCACGTCATCCATACTCATGGCGAAAGCCAGCAGCATCCCCGAAGCGACAGCCGGAAGGATTAACGGCAGGGTAATATCAAAAAACATGCGCTTCCGGCTGGCTCCTAAGTCCAGGGCGGCTTCCCCAATGGAGGGGTCTAAACCTGTAAGACGGGCTTTCACATTGATAAAAATATAAGGCACACAGAAAGTGGTATGGGCGATCACCATCGTCACCATTCCAAACGGGATCTGAAAAATGGTAAATACTGTGAGATACGCCATACCTAAAATAATTTCCGGGATCATGATAGGGATTAAGGATACGTTTTCCAGCAATCCTTTGGTGCGGAACTGCCTTCCTGCCATGCCGACCGCCCCTAAAGTCCCCAGAATAGCGGCGGCCAAACAACTGAGCACCGCCAGTTCCAACGACGTGGCGAAGGACTGCCAGATGGTATCGTTTTGTAACAGCTTCTCATACCAGGAAAAGGTAAAACCCTCCCACTGAAACATTTTACTATCGTTAAAGGAAAAGGCCACAACCACTAGGATGGGCAGATAGAACAACAGTAAAAACAGCACGATATATACTTCCGGCATGGGAGAACGCCGCTTTTTTTGTCGTTTCATAGCAGTCCCTCCAAGCTTTTTTCACCGGATACCCGTTTATATAAATAGAGCAGCAGTAAGGTAACGGCCATCATTACCATGCTCAGCGCTGCGCCCATAGGCCAATTGTGGGCGCTGAGCAGTTCGTTTTTGATGAGGTTTCCCAGCAGCATGATTTTTCCCCCGCCCATCAAGTCGCTGATAAAGAACAACCCTACAGACGGCACAAATACCAGCACACAACCGGCCATGATCCCCGGCATAGTCAGAGGGAGCGTAGTGGTGAGGAAAGCTCTCCATTTGCCGGCGCCCAGATCGCGGGCGGCCTCCACTACGCTCCAGTCCAGCTTTTCCACAGAGTTGTAAATGGTTAGTACCATAAAAGGCATCAAAGCGTAGACCATGCCCACCAAAACGGAACCGAAGCTATACAGCATTTTGAGAGGGGCATCGACAATCCCTAAGGAAAGCAGTACGCTATTGATTACCCCATTGCCCTGCAATAAAATGATCCATCCATAAATACGGACAAGGGAGTTTGTCCAAAAGGGGACGATCAGCAAAAGAAGAACAATAGACCGCCATTTCTTTGGGAGCTTTGCGGTAAAATAGGCGAACGGATAGCCCAGAAGCAGGGTAATACAAGTGGTAAGAAAAGCGATCAGCAGACTTTGCCCGAACACTTTTAAATAAGTGGGGTTGAAGATCCCCTGATAGCTTTCCAAAGAGAACTCCATCACCACGCCCCAGGTTTCTGCCTTTTTTAAGAAGCTCATTCCCAGTATGTAGATCAATGGAATGGCGACAAATAAGATAGTCCACAAATACATCGGGACCACCGCAGGGGAAAGGCCCTTTTTGCGGGATAAACGGCGATGTTTCACGGACGGCGCCTCCTCTCCACAATCACAGAGCAGGCTGGATCCCACTGAATGGATACGCGGGTACCGGTGGGAATACGGTTATCCCCTCCGCCCATTCCGCTGACGGTGAGTTCTTCGCCGTTTCCCAATTGCAATACCGTCCGAAGAAGACCTCCGGTATAATGATGAGATTTTACTACGCCTTGTAAAGAAAAACCAAAACGATCTTCCTGTCCGTAGAGAACGCGTTCGGTACGCACCGATAACGTGAGGATATCTCCCACGGAAGCTTCCCCTTGGGCCTTAATCGTTCCCCCGGCATAGGAAAGGATCAGGTTTCCCGAAGAATCTTTTCCCTCTACAACGGAGTCGAAAATATTGCTTAACCCGATGAAACGGGCGGCGAAAGGGGTGGCGGGCCGTTCATATACATCGTCTGGAGTGCCCAGCTGTTCCAGGGCGCCGGCGTTCATAATCCCTACCCGGTCGCTCATATTGAGGGCCTCTTCCTGGTCGTGAGTGATGTAGATAAAGGTAATGCCCAAGTGCTGCTGCAATTTCTTGAGTTCCACCTGCATTTGCCTTCTCAGTTGCAGGTCTAACGCCCCCAGAGGCTCGTCTAACAACAGGATATCCGGATTGTTTACCAATGCCCTGGCGATAGCTACCCGCTGTTTCTGACCACCGGAAAGGTGGGAGGGCATCCGTTTTTCATATCCGGATAATTGAACCAGATCCAGTATCTCCTGTACCTTTTGCTTGATGATGGGCTTTTTTTCTTTTTTTAGTTTCAGCCCATAGGCAATGTTGTGGAAAACGTCCATGTGGGGGAATAACGCGTAATTCTGGAAGACAGTATTGACATTGCGCTTGTTGGGTTCCCAGAAAGTCACGTTTTTTCCTTGGAGCAAAACGGTTCCGCTGTCGGGGACTTCTAGCCCGGCAATGATCCGCAGAGTAGTGGTTTTTCCACAGCCGGAGGGTCCCAATAAGGTGAGAAATTCCCCTTTTTTTACATCTAACGAGATGCCTTTTAGAGCTTCTACCGTACCAAAATGTTTGGTTACTTGGTTCAGAGCAAGAATAGAATCTGTCATTATAAGGAACTCCTTTCTATGTCGTGCGGAGTTCTACAGACAGAAGACAACTCCCGGCAGAATTCCTGGATCATGGAGATTTTTTCCGGGTTCACCCGGTATTGGACCAACGTCCCTTCCCGTCTCGCCAGCAGGAGAGAACAATCGGTCAAAATTTTCATGTGATAAGAAAGGGTGGGCTGTGTGATCTGAAAGGCTTTTAAAATATGGCAGCCGCACATTTCCTCCCTACATAGCATTTCTACGATACGCAAACGGGTTTCATCCGATAATGCTTTAAACAAAGCCACGCATTCCTGGTACCAGGTTTGCTGCACAGGCGTCCCTCCTGTCTAAAATGCTGTTTTCCGTGCGCAAGGAAAACTTTGCCACTTAATTGATAGATGTCTATATATTATCATCCAAAGATAGAAAAAGTCAATGTTAAATTAGACTAATTTAGTGTATCTTGAACTTCAAAAGTTTTGACCTTTTTATGGAATTTGGTCTTAAAAAGGAAATAAAGAAACCCAACGGCTGAAAACCGTCGGGCCATGGAAGAAAGATATATAAAAACCAGGAAGATGCTTTCTGAGCAGAAAAAAGACTGCCTGGCGATAAAAACAGACAGCCTTTTTGTTTTTCGTTATTTCTCAGAGACCTCTTTGAGTTCCCGGATGCAGTTTGCGCACACATTGCGGCCTTTATAGACGACAACATCTTTTGTATCGTTGCAAAAGATGCAGGCGGGCTCATATTTTTTTAAGATAATGGTAGAGTCCTCTACAAAAATCTCCAAAGGATCTCTATCATTGATATCGAGCGTTCTTCTCAATTCAATCGGCAATACAATTCTTCCTAATTCATCCAATTTCCTTACGATACCAGTCGATTTCATAATAGCACTTCCTTTCATTGATAAATCCGAATTTTGAAATAAATGAACTGTAACAATTTGGAATTGTTGAAATAATTATACAGTTAATTCCGAAATTTGTCAATTGATTGGAGGGGGAATCCGAATATTTTTTCGGTTTTTTATAAAGAATCAGAAAATTATGTCGTATTTACCGGAAATATAACTAGTTTTATATAAAAATTACCTAGTTTATAAAAAAGCTAAAATGTAAGAAAAAATAGAAAAAGAACGAAAAAAGTCGAACTTATCCATGCTACTCAAAAAAAGGGGATAGGTTTTAGATCAATTTTTTTCTTTATTCAGAACAGGCCCTAAAAGGATAAAACGTTATCTCATGGCGCTATGATGGGAAGAAGCATTCATAATAAGGGTGCCTTTTGAATATGTGTAGGATGTGGTGATGTAAGATGATGAACATAATCTGGGGAGCCCTCATGTTGATTAGTATCCTGTGTGCGTTAGCCACAGGCAGGATGCAGGAAGTATCCGACGCAGTGCTTTCTGGGGCGGGGGATGCGGTACAGCTGGTCATCTCCCTGTTGGGTATGATGTGCTTATGGACCGGTTTGATGAAAATAGCCGACGCCGGAGGGATCACCCGTATCCTTTCCAGGGCGTTTGCCCCCGTTATGAAGCGGCTGTTCCCCGATTATGAACCGGAAAGCCCGGCTGTGCGGGCCATCTGCATGAATGTCACCGCTAATTTATTGGGGCTGGGAAATGCGGCGACCCCTATGGGGATCGCCGCTATGAAAGAGATGGCGAAAACCAACCCTACCCCAGGCGTAGCCAACAACAGTATGGCAATGTTTGTAGTGATCAATACTGCGTCGATCCAGTTGCTTCCCACAATGATGGGCATTCAGCGGGCCCGCTATGGGAGCGCTACGCCTTTTGATGTGGTGCCGGCGGTGTGGGTTACTTCCTTTGCCGCCCTTTTGGTGGGGATCCTGATGGCTAAAATTTTAGAAGGGCGGGGACAACATGGAAGCCTTCGGTAGTTATTTGATTCCTGTCCTGATCGCTTTGATCCTCCTGTTTGGATTCCTTCGGAAAGTCCCTTTATTTGATACCTTTTTAGAAGGGGCGAAAGAGGGATTGAAATCCACGGTGTCCATTGCCCCTGCCTTGATCGGTTTGATCACCGCGGTGACTATGCTCAAGGCTTCCGGCGCCTTAGATTTATTTACTGCGGCGATCCGCCCGGTAGCTTCTTTTCTGGGGCTTCCCCCGGAAGTGATGCCGCTCACCTTGCTGCGCCCTGTTTCAGGGAGCGGTTCCATTGCTATTTTGGATCAAATTTTTTCCACCTGCGGGCCGGACAGTTTTGCGGGCCGGGTGGCGGCTGTGATGATGGGATCTACGGAAACAACTTTTTATGCCATTGCGGTTTATTTTGGAGCGGTTGGAATCAAAAAGACCCGGCATACTATCCCGGCGGCCGTTACAGCGGACACGGCCAGCTTTTTGATTTCCGCTTTGGCGGTCCGGCTGTTTTTTCCAGCCAGTTGAACGCTAGGAGGAGTAAGCCTC
>CAJFUH010000200.1 GCA_904420155.1 uncultured Clostridia bacterium | reverse complement strand
CCGGAGTAACTACCGGCAGTTCTACGGTTTCATCGTCGGCGTTCTCCTTCACCAAAGCGGCTTTGGCAGCGGTCAGGCTTTCCACAGCTGCATCCACTTCGTCCTGGGTAGCCTTCTCGTTAGCGGATACCGCTTGGGCCGCAGCCAGGGCATCCTGGAGGGCGTTCACGCTGTCGGCGGTATAGCCGCTCAGATCCATGCCGTTTACCTGGTCGATCAGGTCGTTGAGGATGTCTTTATTGGGTTGCATTCTCAAGTTCATCATGGCTTCCATCAGGGCTTCGTAAGCGCTGTCCACATCGTCCTGCATGGCGTTGCCGTCGGCCAGCACTTCCTGGGCTTTTGCATAAGCCTCGGAGAAAGCTTCGGTATCCAGATACAGATCCAGGTTTTCGTTGATGGAGGTGGCGATATCTACCGCAACTTCCAGAACGGTCTTGTCGCCCTGTTTCCAGTCTACCTTGGCCATCCAGCCCAGCAGGTCCAGGTTGGCGTCGTTGATCTCTGTCTGGGTAGCCTTCGGGTTCTCAAGGATCGCCTTGGCCTGCTCCAGGGAGGCCTTGAAGCCTTCCACGACTACTTCCAATGAGTTGTCCAGAGCGCCCTGCTCCACGAGCTTCTCAGCGTTCTTGACTGTAGTTTCCAAAACCTGGGTAACAGCCTTGGTGTTGTCGATCGCGGCGCTCAGAGCTTCCACTTGAGCGGCGATCTCGTCATAATTGGCCGTAGCGTCATCGGCAACCGCCTGAGCCGCTGTGATAGCCTTTTGCAGATCCGCATAACCAATGGGATAATCCGCGCTGGAAATTTCCTTGGCCTGCGCCAACAGGTTGTTGAGCTCGGTGGCCGCGCTCACTTCATACGGATCGGAAATCTTCATACCGTCTCTCTTGACCTGCATGGTCAGCTGGGTTCCCTCATAAGGCAGCTGTACGCGCTCAATGGTGATGGAATCCTCACCGGCCGCTACCGGCAGAGACTTTTTGGTGTACAATCCCTGGGCCAATCCATCGGGATCGGCGTTCTTTTCATACAGGTAAACCACGTCGCCTTCCTGCAAGCCGTTTACCGTCAGGTTGGTGTAAATGTTATCCTTGAACATGGAGTTGTCGGAACCCACCTGAGAGAATTTGCTGAAGGAAATATCGGTAGCTGCCGGGGTCTTTTCGGCGGTTTCGCTCTCATAGGCAACGCTGAGCACGTCGCTCTCGCCGGTAATGCCGCCCTGTACCGTGTAGTACACACGGCCTGCCTCCGCGCCAAAGTCCATATTCTCAATGGATACCTTGCCGTCGGCTGCCGCTACTGCGCTGCCCAGGAGGGTGTTCTTTTCCACATCGGCATAAGCTCTTACCGTGTAGCCTTCCGGCACATGGCTGAGCGTAAAGATGTCGGCGGCGCCTTCGTTGTTCTCCGCGCTGGCGAACTGCATACCTACGGTATCGGTGGCCGGCTGGGTGGCGTCTTCAAACATCTGCCACTCGTAAATACGGATAGCGGTCCACGGGCCCTGGTCTGCATAAGTGATATCCAGCTTCCATTCCTCTGCGGTGATGGGCTGATCCAACACCACGTCGGTGACAGCGTCGGTGTTGCCGGTGATCTGCTTGGCAATCTGCCACTGGCCGCTTGCATCCTTATATTGCAGGGAGAAGTCGCGGGTATTGTTGATCTTGCCTTCGCCGCCGGCTTCCGCGTGTTCAATCCTAAATCTGCGGATGGTCTTGGGGCCGTCCAGCAGCTTGATGGTCATCCAGCCGCTGTTGGTGCTGGCCTGGCACCATTTGCTGCCGTTGAGGGAAGTGCCGTCGATGGCCTTCCAGGCGGGTTCCGCTTCGCCCTGTCCGGAAAAACCGGTGACTTCCGCGCCCACGCCGTTGAGGCAGACGTTTTCAGAGCTGGGAACCGGTGCGTAAGCGGTGGCGCCGTTGGGGATCTCCCAATCGATCACCAGGTCTTTAGAATCGCCCCTGGTGCCGTCGGCGCTGACCGGGACAACGCGCAAAGTGGCGGTATCCTGGCCCTCTTCCTTCACCAGGTTGTCGATATAATAGGCGGTGTTGGGCAGGGCGGTAATCATCTGGGTGGAACCGTCGGCCTTCACCTGATACACTTCATAGTACTCGGCATTTTCCACGCTGTCCCAGTACATTCTTACCTGCGCCTGGTTGGCGTCTTTATACATGATTTCATCCAAAGTGACGGAAGCCGGGGCCTCGCACTTCACAGAAGTTTCGTCGTTCAAAGAAATATTACCCAGGTTGAGCTGGTAATCGGTTACCTGCCCGTCCACCTTAATGGCGATGGCGCTGATGGGCAGGCCCTTGGAAGCGTCTTCCGAAATATCCACGCTGGCGGTGGTCCATTCTCCCGCAGTGCCGGCGCCCAAGTCATAATATTTGAAGTTGGCTTCGTCGTAATTATCGCCATAGCACAGGCCCAGCTGTACATTGGAGCCCTCTTTGTTCACTTTATAAGTGACGGAAGCGGACTTGGCGTTTTCTACCTGGGTGGAATAGAGCATGATCTTATTGGACGCGTCCAAATTGCCGGTAAACTTCACAGAGTTGCCGCCGTTGTAAGCGTCGTCAAAGTCGTAAGCGCCCTGCAATTTGCTGCCGTCGGTCTGCACGGTCCAGGTCCATGTGGGCAGGATATCCTGCGCGGAGCGGTTGTTCCAACCCTCGGTGCGGGACAGCTCGCCGTCTACAAACCACTGTTTGCCGTGGCCGGTATTGAAGTTGGTGGTAAAGGGAGCCTCGGTGATCACGGTCTTATCCGCGAAGAAACGGGCCATACCAACCCACTCCCAGTTGTTGGGATCGGCGGGATCCAGGGGCTCGTTGGTGGGATCGCCTTGGCTGCCTACATAGAAACGTTTTTCCTGCTCATGGAAGTCCACCGGATCCTTGGAGAAGCCCATGGTGGAGTTGGGGCAGTACAGAGCAATAGAAATCTTCAGCTTGCCGTTTTCATCCACCAGCAGATGGTCGCGGATCGGGGTATTCATGCTGTTCTGCTGTACCTCAAAGCCGGCGAAGGCGTCATACTGGCTTCTGCCGGAATTGATCATGGTCTCAATGGTTGTGGGAATCTTATGAGTGATATCCGGATACATGGGAGAGGTAGGATTGCTGTGATCGCCGCCCCAATTGTAGTTCATAAAGAACTCATCCACTGCGTACAGGCCTTCTTCATCCTTCTCAATCCACAGCTTGTTCTGCTCATTGACCGCATCCTGGTAGCTGACGCTGCCGCTCTTGGTCATGGAATCATACCAGCTGAAGATGATGTCCGGGTATTTTTTCTTGACATATTTCATCATGTTGACCAGTTCGCTGGCCACCTCCGCAGTGGAGCCGTAGGTTTCCTGGTTGAAGAAATAGCCGTCAAACCCATAATAGTGGGCAATTTCCACCATCTTGTCCGCCACTGGATAGTTGCCGTTTTCATCCTTCTGGACGAATTTCTCCAGTTCTTCCAGACGCAGGCCGCCGGTGGTGTCGGGACCCCACGGGAAGCCCAGGGTTGCGGTGACCGGGACGCCGTTCTTATGAGCGGAATCGATTACGTCCGGAGTGGGAACCACGAAGATACCTTCGTCGGAACCTGCCCAGTATACCATGGAATCCACATACTGCCAGTAACCAAAGGCATAGCTGTCAAACGTATCGCTGCCTTGCAGGAAGGAGTTGTCGTGGTTGGAGTTTGCCAAAGAGCAAACCATCAGCTTGGCTTCCGGGTTGGAATAGGGGTTAACCTGCGGGCCGGTTACCCGGTCGGTCTCCAGCGGAATGGTGGAGCGGGCAAATTTGGCGTCGGGGTCGCTTTCCGGGGTCCAGTTCAGCAAGGTATCCACCTGGAACCCTTGGGGGGTGGGCTGCAAAGATTCATGAGAAGCATACTTCTCATTGATCGTGACAGTCCCATCGCCGTTTACTTCCGCAAACGCCCCAGGAGCTGCTGCCAAAGAAGACGTCACCAACGCTGCTGCGCACAGGATAGAGACAGACTTCTTAGACAGATGTCTCGATTTTCTCATGTTTTCTTCCTCCTTAAAAATCTCCACAGAACTTTTGATAAATTCGTGAGAGTTTATCCACGTTTAGTATATCAAAATTTACAATAACACGCAATCACCAAAAACGTTAGATTATGGTAAAAAACGTTAGATTTATTTTTATTTTAGCTTTTTATAGTAAAAAATAAAAGGATACATTTGGAAATCACAGTAAAAAATTAATTTTTTTAGAAATATTCTTACTTATCTAATTTTTTTGCACTGTACATTTTCACCTAATTTTTAAACAATTTTCGTGGATAACTTTTAAATATTTTCGATGACTTCTATCTTTCCTGCAGAGGATTCTTTTTAAAGGAAGACAATTTATGTAAACATAACCTTTTCTCAATGGTTACAGAATGTTTGATCCAAATGAACATTAAAATTTTTTCGGATTTTATAAAAAAGGATTCGCTCTGTTAAACCATATACTTTTTAGGGGAATCCGGCATCGGCAAACAGCTCTTTGTTCTGTCCTAAAAAGGTAAGCTGCCTATCCCTTAAAAGAGAATAAATTGGGAAGCAGCCGCTTCAAACGGACCGGCGCTGGGCGTATTGGTACGTTTCTCACCCAAAAAGTCAGTATCGATAATAATAGGGGACCCGTCACGGTTTTCAAAGGCTTGCCCCGACTCGAACGCCTTTCCAAGCAGATCCGTGGTAATTAATCCCGTTTTTAAATTAACAGGAGCTTCATAAAGGTTTGTCGAAAAGATACAGTGACCGTCTTCCCAGGAGATCGAGAACTTCGCTTCAAAATTTTTGGCAAAACGCGCTCCCTTCTCCAGGGTACAGGTTTCGGCCCCATTATAATAGACGTTGTCAAAAATACGGACAGGAAGCGTTTTGTTCATATCAGCTGTGGGCTTGTCATCTTCCATCGATTTCTTCTCAAAGGTACCGCTGTATTTTTCATACCATCCTGTCCCCAAAAGGGGATGCTCACGGTATCTGCCAATAAAAATATTGTTGGCAATACAATCGTCGCCGCCATAAACGAATATGACGCCCCCCAGGGCCGTAGAGTGAGGCTGATGATAAAGCGTAAAACGCCCGGTATCCGGCGACGGGAATAATTCCCCCGCAAATAAATTATGCAGGCAGGCGGTCCCCTGAGATACATTCAAAAAGTTGCGTTTGGAGAGCATGAGGTTGTTTTCCACGGTGCACGGTCCGTGGCAGACCTCAATAAAAAGGTCCTGGTTATTTTCGTAAAAAATATTGCGTCTAACCGCCGCGCCCTGCGCTTCCCAATCGAGCCATAATCCGTTTATACAGTTGTGGAAACAATTTTGTTCGATAACCGTATCAATTGCCGCGTGCAGCTTAACGCCCGCCATTTCCGCTCCGCCAAATTCGCCGCGGTCATTGATATGGTGCACATGATTATGAATAATATCGGAAAAGGCGCCGCCCATACACCCCACAATCCCGGTCTGCCCGCAGTTGTAAATCTCGTTATTACGCACGATATGCCCGCCTATGGTCTCTTTGTCCCAACCATTGTGGATATTGTAGCAGATGGTCTCGGTATAGGTCTGCGCGCCGCCTTTGGAAGGATCCTTGCTCCACGCGTTATCTTTTTCATCTGCGCGCTTCCCCAGGCTGACGCCGCAGCACTTGGAATCATGGATTTTACAGTTTTCAATGATCCAGCCTTTACTCCAGTTTGGACCCACCGCGGCGGGCTGAAACGCGGTCGGCGGCGCCCACTGTGTCGCCACTTTACAAAATGTAAGGCCGGATACCGTGATATAGTTTAACCCTGTCTTACTGGGAAAAAAGCAGAAAGGGCGCACGCTGATCTCCGTCAGGTGGCGGTTTGGATCAATGTCCGGGAATTCTCCATAAAATATGGTTTTGTCTTCCTTTACGCAGGCAAACCAACGCGCGTGTCCTTTTTCTTCCCGCTCGTCAAGCGACGCAAGGGATGCGGCTTCATACAGCGCTACGCCATCCAAAAAAAGTTCGCCCGTATGGTGAACCCGGCCGAACCCGTTGAACCAGTCCCCGTAAATCTCATCCTCATACGGGTCGTATTCCTTAAAAATCTCCCTGTTTACGGAACAGCTCCATATATTTCCGCGCTCATGTTTCCAGCCAGAAATAACTTCCGCGCCGCTGATGATGGGGTGTGTTCCTTTTTTAGCGATATATGTAATACGGAGGTTGTTGCCAAGGCCCCCGTTTTTGGGGTCTACCCATTCACGATAGACGCCGTCGTCTATGATTACCATATCGCCCGCCTTGGCGATTTCCGCGGCCTGCCCAATCGTGGCAAACGGCTCTTTTTCTGTGCCGTTTCCTCGTCCGTTCCCTTTTTGAGATACATAGTAGATCATATTGCCCTCTCCCGTTCCTTTGTTAGATTATGTTAATGCACGAATAGTGTAGCATACACACCAAAAAGAAAACATGGAGTATTTTGTCCCAATCATACACTATCTTGCTGTAAGGTGGTATAATATCATTGAAAACGCAGATTTCTCGAAAGGTGGAACCCGTCCATGTCCGATTCCGTAATAGACCGCATTTCACCCATATTCTTTGCGTGGCACGATTCCGGCAACGCGCCTCATTTCCATAAAGAAGAGTCCTATGGGCGGCGCGTGGTACATCATTATGAGGCCGCATACATCGTCTCCTCCCGAAGCGGCTGCATCATCACTAATAATATACCCATTCCGACCACGGCGGGGAATCTCTTTTTCTTTTGTCCTGATATGGTCGTAGAAGGAATCGGCGTGTACCGTTGCCTTTATTTGGAGTTTGATTTAAACGGATCTGGTGAAACCATCCCTCTGTTTGATGCAATCCCCGCAGTATTGCCGGATGTTGACGCCGCCTTCGCAAGCGAGGAATTTTTTCGCAATTTGTCTTTGGAAAAGGGCGCCCCTGTGGAACAATATCTCCGCTGGAAAGCGCTTGTTTTGCGTCTTCTTGCCTTCCTATTAACCCGGAGCAGCAAAGGGAAACCGTCTCTTTTAGACGATTCACAGGTTCAAAAAATCAAGAACGCCCTGGTTTATATTCATAAACACTATGCGGACAACATTACGGTGCAGGATCTTGCGGACGAGGTAGGATACAGTGTGTTTTACTTCTGTAAACTGTTTAAAAAAATCACGCATCTTTCCCCCATGCAGTATGTGGTGCGCTATCGTATTGAAAAAGCCAAGAATCTCCTGATTACATCGGACGATACCACAGAATCCGTCATGTTGCGTACAGGATTCCGTCATTACGGCTACTTTTGGCGCACCTTCAAACAGATTTATGGCTGCTCCCCCCATGAATACCGGGATCTCCTTGAGGCGGAAAGGAAAAAATAACATGAGAGATATGGGGTTAACCCCATTCAAAAATAAATATATTAAAGCGCGCCTTGAGCCGGTTTTCAAAAACCATGCCTCAAGGCGCGCTTACTGTTTTCACTGGGAATTTCTGATGCAAATATCAAGATCCCTTTTATATTATGCTGTCTTATGCATCGGGGGATTACGCTTTTTCCCCTGAAAATCAAGTTTTATTTTATTGTTCGTCTTTTGCAGCCGGGTTTGCCGTAGCCGGTCCCGTCACAATAGGATCGATCACGATGGGCTCATCAAAGAGCTCGTCCACGGTGTTGTCTATTTTCACCTGGATTGCGCCGCGCAGCCTAGCGCCTTCGCTGATGGACAAACGGCCTGTGGTCACATTACCCATCAACAATGCATTGGACTGGAAGTCCGCCATATTTTCAATCTGCATATTACCCTTTTGCTTACCGTCCATCAGGATATTGTTGGCTGTGGTATCTCCCACCACCACAGAATCGCTGTCAATGGTCAGGGTAGCGGACGCAATGATATTTCCCTGTACTTCCCCTGCCATCAGGTCGATATTATTGCCCATAATATCGCCGATAATTTTTCCGCTCAGTTTAATGTCCCCTGTGGTTTCGATGTTCCCCTTCAAGTTTCCAGACATCTCCACATCGCTGGTAGAGTGAATTTCTCCCACAATAGAGGTATCTTTAGAAATGGTAGTCTTACTGGAAGGCTGGGCATATACATCCCCATAGAAAGTATTGGCGCTGGATGTTTCGCTTTGATTCTGATATCCATAATCTTCCATATGAACTTCAGCCTCCGCCGCCGGCTCTGGGATCGCTGCGGGAGCGGTATCTTCCTCGGGTGCTGCGGCGGTATGCATATCCTCGTCCGCCGGCTTCGTCTGGCCGCTATCGCGCAAGTTCTTCATAGCCTGCAAAAAACTATCTCTTGAACCCATCGTTAGATTCCTCCAAATCTTTCTTTATATTTTTTAACAACTTATCAAGGCCCGCCGATGAACTCAATTCCTTCT
>CAJFUH010000199.1 GCA_904420155.1 uncultured Clostridia bacterium | reverse complement strand
CCTCTGCGGAGGTGGGTGCAAGCGCTACCGTTCCTTTTACGCCTCAGAACCGGGATACTGCCCCTGGCAGGATTTCCTTTACGCTACTGTGGACCGCTTTGCCATAGCGGCGCGCATGGGATAGAAATAATCCTTGCAAAGTATTATGGCGTTGCCGAATAGAATATAATGAAAGAACAGGTGAAAAAATCCCCTGTTCTTTTTTCATGGGTCCTTTATGGTGAAAAGGAACAATGATACTTTTGTTACGCCTGACCATGCGGTTCGGTAGTTTTGATCCGAAAAATATGCAATCTAAAAGAACAGGAGTGTCAAAAAAATTCTATCTTTTTGTGGAAACCAGTCAGGAGATTCTACCTTTTTACCGATCGGGTATGCAAAAAGTTTACAAAAATGATACTGGTAAAGCCGGGAAATGTATGGTATACTATAACCATAATTATAGGAGATGATGCCTAAAAACTAGTGTGAATTACATAACAAGAACAGATAAAACAGTGTTTATCAGAGAGGGGTGTTCCTATGGAAAGCAAGATTATATTAACCATCGGCCGGCAGTTTGGAAGCGGAGGCGCGGAGATCGGCAAAAAACTGGCGAAAGAATTCAATATTCCATTTTACGATAAGGAAATCCTGACGGAAGCCGCCAAGAAGAGCGGGTACAGCGAGGAGCTATTTACACAACGGGATGAGAAAAAGACGGGAAGTCTGCTGTTTTCTCTCTCCACCGGGGCGTATCCCATAGGCGGGCCTCTTTCCTATTTATATGATCTCCCGCTGGACGACCGGCTGTTTTTGGCGCAGATTGACGCCATGAAACATGTCACCAAACAGGGTTCCTGCATCATTGTAGGGCGCTGTGCGGAATATATCCTTCGGGACGATCCAGGCGTGATCAGCGTGTTTATTCACGCCCCACTGGAAAAACGTGTGGAAAGGATCAGTAAGCTTTACCAGCTTACCCCTCAGAAGGCGGAATCGCTTATTTTAAAGACCGATAAACGCCGGGCGCAGTATCACAACTATTATTCTACAGATAAATGGGGCGACGCCACCGCTTATCATATGTGCGTAAACAGCGGCGCTCTGGGTATCGATAAATCTGTGGAGCTGATCCGGGATCTGGTGGAGCTTTCCCACAAATAAACGTCTTTTGACTTTTGTCAAGAACAAAACAGGAAAGGCCCGGTTCAAACCGGGCCTTTTTTCTATCTATTCTCTATCAAATACATATTTCTATTACCTTTTTAGAACGACTGGAAAGGCTTGAATACAACTGATCCAGATCATGATGATCCTTTGGGAAATCAGATCAAGTTTTTATTCTGTTTTTTAATTTTTACTCAAAACGCTCTCCTTTATCGGAAGCTTATTTCTAGTTGCGCTCAAGCCGCGCGGGCTCCTCCTTTCTCTGCCGCCAGAGAAAGGAGGCAAAGAGACCGCAAAGGGGGGAATCATGTTTTCCCCCTTTGAACCCCCTACAAAGGCCGCTGCGGCGGGTCTCCTAAGAAAGCCCGGGAAGTATGCCGGCTCAAAATGAGCGGCTGAACCCGCTCAACTCGCCGTCATACCTCGGCCGCGCCGCTCCCTTCCTTTTCCCTGGTTCAAAACCGGATTAAGTATATCAGTTATCTTGCAAGCTTTCGGTATCATAAGTAAAATAAGCTCTCGGAATCATAAAATTGTAAATAAAAGTTCCCCCATTGCCTTTTAAAGTGGCTGTATAAACGTAAGCTAAATAGGTCTGACTACTCAAAAAAAGCATATAATCTCTATCGTTAGGAAGATATGTCATATATTTACCGTCCTTTTTTTGAAACGCAGCTTCTCTTGTCGGATAAAATGGGTGTCTCAAATCGCTCTCTCTTTTAGGAATGGAGCCATCATACTGATAAAGAAGATAGTCGTACTTTAAATCTACCAACCTGAGACCCCGATCCACTTCAATAACAATAGGCTCCTTTTCGTTTTCGTTGACCGCTAAAACATCATTCCGGTTTATCTTTTGATATAACCGGGACCCGTTTATTATGGTCTGAACAAACAAAGAATCCGAATCCCTTTCCTGATTCTTTATAACAGCCATTTCTTTGGAATGATGAAACACTTTGATGGGAACAGTAGAATCAGCGGCAGGGCTCCCTTTTGGAACGCATATCAGGCCGATTGTAATCAAAATCAAAATGGATAACAGCCACTTTTTATTCTTCAAAATATTTTCTCCCCTTTCTATGGAATATTGACAGCAGGAGAAAAACTTTCCTGATGATCTAAGAGCGGGCGTAATAACGCATCCTGCTGTTTGGATATGGGCAATCATATAACGGTTCCGGGATTAGACAAGTTTCCACCCCTTGATTCCATGTATGAAATTCCGTACATACCAGGAAGGATAAAATATTCGTATAGATCCTCTATTGTTATATTGTTATCTTAAATTAATTCTACGGTATCAAATATTATAAATTATGTCAATAATCAGCTTAATTTTAAGCAAAAATATATAAGCATTTTATTCCCAAATTTTCTTGCATTTCCTAGATTGACAAAGAAAATAAATGAGCATACAATAGTTGCATATACAATTATTGTATGCTCATTTTATATGGACAGGAGTTTTGATCATGCTCAGACGAATTTTCTCCTATATGAGGCCATACCGGAAATATGCGGTGATGGCGGTGGTCTGTGTCGTGCTGGAAACCATGTTTGAACTGATTATTCCCCTCATCATGGCGGATATCATCGACATCGGCGTCCAATATGGAGATCGATCGTATATCTTCCAGCAAGGGGCCCTGATGCTTTTCTGCGCGCTGCTTTCCCTGGTATTCGGCGTGGGGGGCTCCCGCTTTTCCGCAGTATGCGGGCAGGGGCTGGGGGCGGAACTCAGAAAAGCGGAATACCGCAAGGTGCAGGAATTTTCTTTCGCCAATACCGACCATTTCCGCACATCGTCCTTGATCACCCGCCTGACCAGCGATGTAACCACCATCCAAAATTCAGTATCCACGGGCCTGCGTCCCGCATGCCGGGCGCCGGTGATGATGATTACCGCTATCATCGTATCTTTTTTTATCAACGCCAGGTTAGCGCTGGTATTTTTGGTGGCGGCCCCGCTGTTGGGGGTCTTGTTATTTTTGATCATCCGCAAAGTGCGTCCTCTGTACAGCAAAATGCAAGGCGCCATCGACCTGGTAAACAGGATTATCCAGGAAAACCTCACCGCGATCCGGGTGGTAAAAGCTTATGTGCGCAGGGATTATGAAATTGCAAAATTTGAGGAAGGCAACCTCACCTTGCGCAACCATTCCGAACGGGCTTTCCGTCTGGCCGCCCTCAATATGCCGGCCATGCAGCTGGTGATGTACGCCACCATCCTATGTATCCTGTGGTTTGGCGGGCAGATGATCCGGGTGGGTTCCATGGAAGTGGGGGAACTCACCGGGTTTTTGAGTTACGTCCTTCAAGTGCTCAACTCTTTGATGATGATTTCCAACGTATTCCTGATGTTCACCCGCTCCCTGGCTTCCGGCCGCCGGATCATGGAAGTGATGGATGAAAAACCGGACCTCAACGACGACGAGGCCAAAGACGTCTCTGTAGAGAGAGGGGAAATTTCTTTTGATCATGTCTCTTTCCAATACCAAAAAGACGCTGAAGAAAAAGTGCTGTCGGATATCTCCTTCCATATCGATCCCGGGCAGACGGTGGGCATTATAGGCCCCACCGGTTCCGCCAAGTCCACATTGGTACAACTGATTCCCCGCCTATATGACGTCACGGAAGGCACGGTAAGGGTGGACGGCCGCCCGGTTAAGGAATACCCTTTGCGCCATCTGCGGGACGCCATTGCCATGGTATTGCAGAAAAACACCCTGTTCAGCGGCACGGTGCGGGATAACCTGCGCTGGGGCAAGGAGGACGCCACCCAGGAAGAAATCGAGGAAGCGTGCCGTATCGCCTGCGTGGATGAATTCATTGACCGCCTGGAAAATGGGTATGACACCGACCTGGGGCAAGGGGGCGTCAACGTATCCGGCGGACAAAAACAGCGCCTGTGCATCGCCCGCGCCATTCTGAAAAAGCCCAAAGTGCTGATTTTGGACGATTCCACCAGCGCCGTAGATACGGCCACCGAAGCGAAGATCCGCCAGGGGTTGGCGGAATGCCTGCCGGGCACTACGAAAATTATTATTGCACAACGGATTTCTTCAGTAGCCCATGCGGATCAGATCATCATCCTGGACGATGGAAAAATCGACGCCATCGGCACCCACGAGACCCTTTTGAAAACCAACGCCATCTATCAGGATATTTATCATTCTCAACGGGAAGGAGCGGGATTATAATGGCATCCCCTGTAAACGCTTCGGGAAAACGTCCCCGGAATACCGGAAAAACCCTCAAACGTTTGATGCACTATCTGGGCATCCATAAATTTGCCCTGCTGGCGGTGGCGATTTTGGTGCTCATCAGCAGTATGGCGAATATTATGGGGACTTATCTCCTGCGCCCCATTATCAACGATTACATTTTGCCCGGGGACATCCAAGGGCTTATCTGGGCGCTGATCGGGATGGGCCTGATGTACGGCGTGGGAGTGTTGGCAACCTGGGGCTACAACCAGCTCATGGTGCGCACATCCCAGCGGGTGGTCAGTGAGATCCGGTCCGATCTCTTCCACCGCACCCAGGATCTGCCCCTCTCCTATTTTGACGTCCATACCCACGGGGAGCTGATGAGCCGGTTTACCAACGATGTGGATACCCTGACGGAGGCCCTCAACAACAGTTTCGCCATGCTGATCCAAAGCGCCATTATGGTAGCAGGAACCATCACCATGCTGATTGTTTTGAATTTCTGGCTTTCCCTGATTGTCATCGCCTTTTTGGCGGCTATGGTGGTCTTTATCAAATTTAACGGCAAAAGAAGCAAACGCTTTTTTACAGAACAGCAAGAGAGTTTGGGCAGTATCAACGGATTTGTGGAAGAGATGGTCAGCGGGCAGAAAGTGGAAAAGGTATTCAACCACGAGAACCAGGACTTTGAAGAATTTTGCAAGCGCAACGAACGCCTGCGCAAAGCGTCCACAAAAGCGCTCAGCTATTCCAGTATGATGATCCCTACCATTGTCAGCTTGTCCTACATCAATTATGCAGTATCCGCCTGTGTAGGCGGCCTGTTTGTACTAGGCGGCATCATGGATTTGGGCGGCTTGTCCGCCTATCTGGTCTACGTCCGGCAAAGCGCCATGCCCCTCAACCAATTTACCCAGCAGATCAATTTCCTGTTGTCCGCCTTGTCCGGCGCGGAACGCATTTTCGACATGATGGAAGAACAGCCGGAGGTGGACGAGGGCGTTGTAACCCTGTGCAACGTTATCATTCATGAGGACGGCAGCCGGGAAGAGTGCCCGGAGCACAGCGGGCAGTTTGCCTGGAAGTATCCCATGCCGGACGGTTCTACAGAACTGATCCCCTTAAAGGGGGACGTGCGTTTTTTCGGGGTGACTTTTGGCTATACGCCCCACAAAAAAATATTGCAGGATATCAGCCTTTACGCCAAGCCGGGGCAAAAGATCGCCTTTGTAGGCTCCACCGGCGCGGGAAAAACCACCATTGTCAATTTGATCAACCGGTTTTATGAGATTGACGGTGGAACCATCACCTACGACGGTATTGACGTGCGGGATATCAAAAAAGACGATTTGCGAAAATCCCTTTCCATGGTCATTCAGGATACGCACCTGTTTACCGGGACGATCGCGGATAATATCCGGTATGGGCGGCTGGACGCTACCGACGAAGAGGTGGTGGCCGCCGCTAAACTGGCCAACGCCCATTCCTTTATCCGGCGGTTGCCGGAGGGATACCAGACCATGCTTTACAGCGACGGGGCCAATTTATCCCAGGGACAACGCCAATTGCTCTCTATCGCCCGGGCGGCCATTTCCCGCCCGCCGGTACTGGTGCTGGATGAAGCCACCAGCTCCATCGATACCCGTACGGAAAAACTCATCGAACAGGGCATGGATGCGCTCATGCAGGGGCGCACCGTTTTTGTCATCGCCCACCGCCTATCTACGGTCCGGAATGCCAAGGCCATTCTGGTGCTGGAAAAAGGTAAAGTGATTGAACGCGGGGATCATGACGAACTGTTGGAGCAAAAGGGCAGGTATTACCAATTGTATACCGGCCAGTTTGAATTGGAGTAAAGGGGGGCCTGTATGAAAAATCAAGCGGAAGTGAGAGAAACATTGGTCGCCATCGACCAGGCCCGCCGCCGGCTGTTACAGCCCCGCTTTATCCAGCTGGGCCTAACTCTGGGACAGGGGCAGCCCCGCATTCTCAACTATTTACTGAAAAAAGAGGACATTACCCAGAAAGAACTGGCGGACGCTTGTTTCCTGGAAGTGACGACGCTGTCCCGAACCCTGGACCATATGGAAAAATCCGGCCTGTTGATACGCCGGAGGCCGCCGGACTGCCGCCGCTCTTATCGCATTGTGCTGACGGAAAAAGGGAGGGAAACCGCCCAAGAGGTGCACAAGACATTTGTAGAGCTGGATCAAACCATTTGGAAAGATTTTTCCCTTGAGGAAATGGAAAAGGTATGGGAGGGATTGCAAAAAATCCGAAAAAATTTGGAAGAATCTTTTTGAGGAAGATCTTAAAAAAATTGTTGTGAGTCGCACGCCATGAAACGTGAAAGTCTCGTCCGCCTTTTTACACCTGCGGCAGGCATGCCGCGCTCTGGGGCTACCCTAAAAAGAAACTAGGTCTCCCGCGCCGAAACATAAAAGTTTTGCTCAAGCTTTTTCAAAAGCTTGCGGGGTGGAGGGGCGGAGCCCTTCCGCGCCCATCGCAATGGGCGAAATCCCCAAGCATCCCACAAACTCAAGAGGGGAGGCCAAACCGTCCGGGGGACGGTTTGGCCGTGGGGAACCCTAGCGATGTACATGTCAAGGACATAGGTAACACTTTTTGGAGAGTTAAGTAATAAATGTACCAAGGACATGGGTAACACATTTACGGTCTCAGACGGGAAATCCGGCGAGAAATAAAACGATTTTCAATTAAATCAAATCGGGCAAT
>CAJFUH010000198.1 GCA_904420155.1 uncultured Clostridia bacterium | reverse complement strand
GCCTTTCCGCCCAACCGGCGGATCCCGTCGGCAATGGCCGTAAGGCGGTCGCTCTCTTTGATGCGGAGCCGGCCGGCCCCCGTAATGTGGGTTACTCCTTCGGCTAAGGCCCCGACAGCGGCCAAAATGGGAACCAGGTCGGGAATCTGCGCGGCGTCGATGTCAATACCATGCAGGGAATGGGGTATTACCGTCACGCCGGAGGTGGTTTCCGTGACCTCAGCGCCAAAGCGGCGGAACAGGGCGGCGGCTTCCCGATCCCCCTGTGTGGAGGAGAGGGAAAGCCCATGTATCGTCAACGGGTCCTTTCCCAGCGCGCCGGCCGCCAGGAAAAAGGCGGCCTGGGACCAGTCGCCCTCTACGGTGCAGTCGCAGGGAAGATAGCGCTGGTTTCCGGGGACCGTATATCCGTCCGTTTCCCTTTTCACCTGTACGCCGAATTGGCCCATCATCTCCAGGGTCATATCCACATACCCGGCGGATTCCAGCGGGCTGGTGAGAACGATCCGGCTGTCTCCCTTTAACAGGGGCAGGGCTAACAGCAAACCTGTCACAAATTGGGAGCTGATATCCCCGGGAAGGGAGAAGACGCCGGGCCGCAATTGGTCCTGTATGGTCAGGGGCAGCCCCCCTTCGGTCCGGCAGCTTACCCCGGCGGGGGGAAGGCAATCCAAATAGATGCCGATAGGGCGCTGGGGCAGCCTGCCGTGCCCCGTAAAGCGGGCGGATACGCCGCCTGCGGCGGCCACGGGAATGAAGAACCGGAGGCTGGAACCGGATTCCCCGCAGTCGATCTCCGCTTCAGGGCGGGAGAACAGGCCGCGGGCGTCAATCGTCAGCGTAGAGCCGGAGAGCTCTGCTTGGGCTCCTAAGGCCCGGATCCCTTCCATGGTCACGGAAATGTCGTTGCTCTGGGCGACATTATGGATATGGCAAATCCCCCGGGACAGGGCCGCGCACAGGATGGCCCGGTGGGCGGCGCTTTTAGAGGGCGGTACGGTTACTTCTCCACAAAGGGAGGAAGGGCAGAGGAGCACATGGCTCATAAGCGCGTCCCCCCTGTCAAAAAGTCCAACAGATGGTCATGAGGGACCGTGTGGATCAGGCTTTCGCCAATAGAGGACAGCAGGATCAGGCGGATGGAAGCGCCGGCGCTTTTCTTATCCGAACAGGCGGCCTTGGCCAGATCGGAAAGGGGAGCGGGATCGCTAACCGGCAGATGATAGCGGGAGAGCAGGTTGGCGATGCGCTGGGAAGTACCGGGTTGTGTGATCCCAGCCTTCTCGGAAGCCTGGGTCATCAGCACCATGCCGATTCCCACCGCTTCCCCGTGGGAAAGCTTTTGGTATCCGTACACTTTTTCCAGGGCGTGGCCCAGGGTATGCCCAAAGTTTAACAGCATCCGTTCCCCTTTTTCCCGTTCGTCGTGCTCCACAATAACCCGCTTGCAGTCCACGCATTCCCGGATCAGCTCTTCCAGGAAATCCCTGGCGTTTTCCCGTTCCAGACGTTCAAACAAGGCCCGGTCCCGGATACAGCCATATTTGATGGCCTCTCCCATACCGTCGGCAAAAAAGTGGTCCGGAAGGGTGGAGAGGGTGTCCGGGTCGATGAGCACCAGGCTGGGCTGCCAGAAGGCTCCCACCAGGTTTTTTCCCTGGGGAAGGTCTACCCCGGTTTTCCCCCCTACGGAAGAATCAATTTGGGCCAATAACGAGGTAGGGACCTGGATAAAAGGTACCCCTCTCAGGTAACTGGCGGCGGCGAAGCCCGCCATATCCCCGGTGACCCCTCCGCCTAGGGCTACAATAAAGTCGGTGCGGGTCAGTCCCCGGTCGACGAATTCCGACAGTATGCCTTCCACCGTGGAAAGATGTTTCGAGCCCTCTCCGGCAGGAAAAGCATAAGTACTGGCCAAAATGCCGGAATCCTGTAAGGAATTTACGATAGTTTGTCCGTAAAGGGGGATGGTGTTGCTGTCCCCCACCACGACGGTGCGCTTGCCGGATCCGAACAATTGCACGGCGCGGGGGCCGATTTGCGATAGGCATCCCCGCTGGATCACAATTTGATAAGGGGTAGCGGTATGTACAGTCAGTTCCATTATTCTCCCAATGCCTCCTTGATTTGCCGTCCGCACCGCAGCAGGGCTTGCAGGGCGTCCCGGTCGTTGTTTTCAATGGTATTTTTGATGCCGGCCAAATGGCGGATGAGTTCGTTTAATTCTTCTACCAAAGGTTCCCTGTTTTCCAGGAATAATTCTGCCCATAGGACTTCGTTGATATGGGCTACCCGGGACACGTCCCGGTAGCTGCCGGCGGAAAACCCCTTGTGGTTGGGGCATTGCGGGCTCATCACATACGCGCAGGCCAGCACATGGGGAACCTGGGAGGTAAAGGCGATCATGCGGTCGTGCTCTTCCGCGCTTGTAATACGGATCGTCCCAAATCCGATTTCCAACGCCAGCTGCTTTAAGGTATCCACATGCAGTTTCGAGGCCTCGCAGGGCACGATAATATAACTGGCCCCGTTAAAAAGGGAGGCTTCCGACGCATTCCAGCCGCTGCGTTCCTTCCCGGCCATGGGATGGCTGCCGGCAAAGGCGAACCCATGCAGTTGGGAAAGGCGGGTGAGTTCCCCGCAAACCATCGTTTTGATGCCACAGGTATCTGTTACCAGGCAGCCGGGACGGATATGGTGGGCATGCTCTTTGACAAACTGGATAGCGGATTCCGGGTATAAACACAGATAAATGACGTCCGCCTGAGAAAGCGAGGAGGAATCCCCAATCTCATGAATGGATTTTAATTCCAGAGCGCGCTGTACAATAGAGGGGTCCCGGTCGAATCCGATCACCCGGTGTTCCGTATATTCGCTGAAAGCCTTGGCGAGGGAACCGCCGATCAGGCCCAGCCCGATGATTGCGATGTTCATAAACGAATTCCGCCTTTGCAAAATATGTTTTTGCCCAACCGGGGCAGGATAGGGAAAAAAGCCCCGGCCTCAAATGGGGATCGGGGCTTTTTGGCCTTTTTTAAGATCAGCCGTCGATTTTTCTGCCGAACGCTTTACCCACCTGGAAGATGTGTTTGGCCGCATGGTCAAACTGCTGCGGGGTGAGGGATTGGGCGCCGTCGGAAAGGGCGTGGCTGGGATCGTTGTGCACTTCGATAATCAGGCCGTCCGCCCCTGCGGCGATAGCCGCCAAAGCCAGCGGTTCCACCAGCCAGGAGATACCGGAGGCGTGGCTGGGATCTACAATCACCGGCAAATGGGAGAGCTTTTTCAGGATCGGCACGGCGGAGATATCCAGCGTATTGCGGGTATAGGTTTCGTAAGTGCGGATACCGCGTTCGCACAGGATGACCTGGTCGTTGCCGCCCGCCATAATGTACTCGGCGCTCATCAGCAGTTCTTCAATCGTGGAGGACAGGCCGCGCTTTAACAGGATGGGCTTTTTGATATGCCCCAATTCTTTGAGCAATTCGAAGTTCTGCATGTTGCGGGCGCCTACCTGGATGATGTCCACGTCTTCAAACAGTTCAATATGGGAAACCCGCATGATTTCCGTGACAATGGGAAGTCCGGTTTTTTTGCGGGCTTCTTTCAGAAGCTCCAGGCCCTCGGCTTTCAGGCCCTGGAAAGCGTAGGGGGAAGTACGGGGCTTGAAAGCACCCCCCCGCAGGAACTGCGCGCCGGAAGCCTTTACGCTCTCGGCCACTTCGCAGATCTGGGCTTCGCTTTCTACAGAGCAGGGGCCGGCGATCAGGGCGATTCCGCCGTCGCCGATTTTTTGGCCGGTGGGCAGGGTAATGACGGTATTATCGGGATGAAATTTGCGGTTGGCTTTCTTATAGGGTTCCTGGACGCGCTTGACGCTCTCCACAATATCCTGTGCCGCCACATAGTCGATATCCACAACGGAAGTATCGCCGATCAACCCTAAGACAGTGGATTGGGTGCCTACCCAGGTATTCACTTTTACATGATACATATCTTCTAGGCTATTAGTAAAATTTTGAAGCTGCTCCTTGGAGCATTGAGGTTTCAATACAATAATCATAATACAATTCCTCCTATCGGCAACTGGTTTCCAGCAAAGGGATGCGGCCGCTTTCCCCTATAGAAAGCCGATTGCCTGAATGATATAAAATAGGACAAATAAAAACAGCGGAACTCGCTGTGAGCTCCGCTGTTTTATAATCATCCTTATACAACAAAAAGAATGGTGCGCCTGTAGCGCTTAAAAGGCGGTATCCGGTCCGGAAACATTCACAGCTTTGATTTTATGGCATGCCCAAAACTCCCAGTAAAAATAGCTGGGAGTACCAAAGCTGCTAAATCGTTTGGTTTGAGCGTATGCAATCATGGTGAATGTCCTCTCCTGCGGCGGATGTTCCACCTAAGTTTCTTTCTTTTCTCTGTTATGATAATACGCACACCGGCATATTGTCAAGAGAATTTAGAAAATTGCGAAAATTTTCATCATCGCCGGGATGATGGCCGAAAAATAGCGAATAGATGCTGGCAACGAAAAAATGATGGGGTTTACCGTTGTCCGGCGGGCGTGTCGCAAGCGTCTAATCCCAAGGCTTTTATAATCTCCTGGCATACGGCGTTGGGAGATCCTTTGGCGGCAATGACCAGGTCGGACGCTTTCCGGTAAAGGGGAAGGCGTTTGCGATACAGCTCTTCCATGGCGGAATCCCGGTCCGGCCGATTGAGCAAAGGGCGGGTAGTATCGCCGGAAAGACGGCGTTTGATAATGGGGAGAGGCGTATCCAACAGGATAATCCTGCCGTTTTGGCGCAGCGCTTCCACGTTGCGGTCAAACGTGAGGGCGCCTCCGCCGGTGGCAATCACAGCCCCCCCTGCCCGGGAGAGCTCCTTGGCGCATTCATACTCCATATCCCGAAAAGCGTCTTCCCCTTGTTTAGCAAAGATATCCGAAACTTTACAGCCGGCCTTCTGTTCAATGTAATGATCCATATCCACAAAGGGGACCCCCAGCCGTTTGGACAATTTTTTCCCAACGGTGGTTTTCCCACACCCCATAAACCCGCACAGCACAATGTTGTAACTGAATGTCGCCATATTATTTCCCCGCAAACCGTTTCTGTAATTCTTTGGAACTGTCTTCGCACAGCTGGTCAATGTCTTCCTGGCGGTATTCGGAGCCGTCCCAGATTTTGTGGGAAGCCACGGCCTGCCATACCAGCATGGGCATGCCGCCCACCACTTTGGAGCCGTTGGCGCGGGCTGCTTGCAGCAATTTTGTCTCTAAAGGGTTGTAAACGGCGTCAAATACGTTGGCGCTGCTTGCCAGTATCTCGTCCCGTACGGGGATAGCGTCGGTATCCGGGTACATACCCACCGGGGTGGCGTTGACCAGAAGGTCGATGGGGCCTTTTAGATGTTCCAGCAGGCAGGTGGAAATAGCGGCGGTATGCAAGTTGGAGAGGAGTTCCCCGGCTAAGCGGGCCGCCATAGAGAGGTCTTCCCGGCGTACCGCCAATGTGGTGGAACAGCCGGCAATACAAGCCTCGTAAGCCATCGTGCGGGCAACGCCGCCGGTGCCTACAATGACCACCCGGCCGCTTAAAGGGATTCCTCCCTTTTGTAGAGCGATGACAAAGCCGTCGGGATCGGTGGTATAGCCGGAAGAAACGCCGTCTGCCGTTTTCACGGTGTTTACGGAGCCGTACATCTGGGCAATGCGGTCCAGCCGGTCTAAATAAGGAATAATGGCCTGTTTATGGGGGATGGTGATATTGAATCCGTCCAGTTCTTTCAGGGAAGGGATAACCTGTCCTAGATTTTCCGGGGCGACGTCCATTACCTGATAGTCGGCTTCTACGCCGGCCAGCTCAAAAAGACGGGAATGAATAAAAGGAGACATGGTGTGTCCAATCGGATGGCCAATCACTGCAAACTGTTTTTTCATAATTAAGAACACCTCAATTTTTAAAAATTTCTGTAAAAAACAGAGCGATCAAAACCCTCAGCTAGGAAAAGGAAAAATTACCGATGTTCGTCCGACCATATGGACGGATAAAAAATACCAATGCAAACAGCACTTCATAAGGGGATTGCTGGACAAATTCCCGCATTATTCCTAAGTTTTTCCCCTTGACAGGGAACAAAATCCATTTAGATTGGTAAAAATATTATTTAGTTATTGACAAAGCGCTTATTTGCTAATAAGATGTGGATATAGAAAATGTCTTGTGTCCGATGGAGGGATTCCCTTATAGTTAGATTGTACACGAAACTACCAGTTTTGTCTATGATGTAATGGGGATTTTTGTCGGCATATTGTCCTTTCTAACCAAAAATTACAAGGAGGAGTTTTTTTCATGGTACTGGAAAAAGTGAAAGCGATTCTGAGCGAGCAATTCGATGTAGAGGAGGATTCTATCACCGCGGATACCAAGATCTCTGAGGATTTGGGCGCGGATTCTCTGGATGTAGTAGATTTGCTGATGTCTTTGGAAGACGAATTTGAGGTAGAAGTTCCGGACGATGAGATCGAGAACATCAAAACAGTCGGCGAACTCGTAAAATATATCGAGAGCAATATGTAAGCTTGAGGGGAAAGGCCGCTGCACAGATCTCTGTGTGGCGGTTTTTTTATGTCCCCTCCCGCCGTCCCTTTGTCCCGATAGGCGGATTTCCTAGATAAATTTGGGTAAAATGTCAGTAGTTGTATAAAATAGGATTGAAAAAGGGATGGTCTTTTACTATAATATCTTTATCGCTTTATGAGCCTATTTTGCTTTTTCTATGGGGAAAGATTAAAAAAGTGGTTTCCAGGGAAAAAGTAAAAAATATTTCGCCTGAAAAGGGAAACATTGGGAGACGGACGCTCTTTAGGGGTTCTGGAGAAAATTCCCTGCTTAGGAAGAAAAAAAGGAGAGGAAAGACTTGTCAGATTTTTCATTTTTGCTGAAAGGGGTCCAAGGGATTACGCCCCAGATCTTGGTCATGTGGGTCATTGGAGGATTGCTGATCTTTTTGGCTATCAAAAAGGATATGGAGCCGGCTTTGCTGCTACCTATGGGATTTGGAGCAATCCTGGTTAATATCCCGTTTAGCGGCGTCCTGAATAGCGACATGGCTAACGGTATTATTGAATGGCTGTTCAACGTGGGAATCCATGCGGCGGAGGCCATGCCGCTGCTGCTCTTTGTAGGGGTAGGGGCTATGATCGACTTCGGCCCGCTGCTCAGCAACCCCAAAATGCTGCTGTTTGGAGGCGCCGCCCAGTTAGGGATCTTTATAACGGTTATTTTGGCGGTCTTGCTGGGGTTCCCCCTGAAAGACGCGATGTCCATCGGCGTTATCGGCGCGGCCGACGGCCCCACTTCCATTTTGGTTTCTCAGCAGCTTAAGAGCACATATATGGGGGCCATTGCGGTAGCCGCTTATTCGTATATGGCTTTGGTACCCATTATACAGCCCATCACCATTAAGATGGTTACCACCAAAAAGGAACGCTTGATCCGCATGCCCTATAACCCGAAACAAGTGTCCCGTACCACAAGGATTCTGTTCCCGATTATTGTTACCCTGATTTCTGGTTTGATCGCCCCGGACTCTGTGGCTCTGGTGGGCTTTTTGATGTTCGGTAATCTTTTGCGGGAGTGCGGCAAGCTGGAAAGTTTATCCCAGACCGCCCAGGGGCCATTGGCCAACCTGGTCACCATTTTCCTGGGAATTACCATCGCCTTCCAGATGCGGGCGGATTTGTTTGTCAATTGGGGTACCCTGATCGTCATGGTGCTGGGCTTGTTCGCCTTTATTTTAGATACCGTCGGCGGCGTCCTGTTTGCCAAACTGATCAACCTGTTCCTGCCCAAAGAGAAAAAGATCAACCCCATGGTGGGCGGAGCCGGAATTTCGGCGTTCCCGATGTCGGCCAGGGTGGTACAGAAAATGGCGGTCAAGGAAGATCCGGAAAATTTTGTGCTGATGCATGCGGTAGGAGCTAACGTAGCCGGACAAATCGGTTCGGTAGTGGCCGGCGGTATCATCTTATCGCTGGCGTCTTCGTTGCTGTAAGGAGGGGTTACCATGTCGAATTTTTTATTGGGTTCTATGTTTCAAAGCCTGATGGGCCCGGTGGAATCGGAGAGCTTATGGGGTGCGCTGGAGCTTTTACTCAAAGGGATGGGCGGAATCCTGCTGGTGATGCTGCTGATCTTTTTTGTGATTGTTATCCTCAATAAAGCGTTCAGCCGGCAGAAAAAAGAACAGGACTCCGAGGAAAAATAAAATTGTAACGCATATCAACGTCAATCACAGGGCTGCCGGATCTGTGGGCAGCTTTACAACATAAAGGAGTTTAAAAGTCATCATGGCAGAGAAAAAAATGGTGGAAGCAATTACTTCCATGGAAGAGGATTTCTCCAAATGGTATACCGATGTGGTAAAAAAGGCTGAACTGGTGGATTATTCCAGCGTCAAGGGCTGTATGGTAATCCGTCCTTATGGCTATGCAATTTGGGAAAATATTCAACACGATTTGGACGACCGGTTTAAAAAGACAGGCCATGAAAATGTGTATATGCCTTTGTTTATTCCGGAAAGCCTTTTACAGAGGGAAAAGGATCACGTGGCGGGGTTTGCCCCCGAGGTAGCGTGGGTAACCCAGGGCGGAGATGAAAAACTCACGGAGCGTCTGTGCGTCCGTCCGACGTCTGAGGTGCTGTTCTGCGAGCATTACGCCAAGGTGATCAATTCTTATCGGGATTTGCCCAAGCTCTATAACCAGTGGTGTTCTGTAGTCCGTTGGGAAAAGACGACGCGCCCGTTCCTGCGTTCTTCGGAATTTTTGTGGCAAGAGGGCCACACCATGCATGAGACAGCGGAAGAGGCCCAGGAGGAAACCATGCGTATGCTTCATGTATATGCGGATTTCTATAAAGAGACCCTGGCTATTCCTGCGGTTATCGGGCAGAAGACGGAAAAGGAAAAATTTGCCGGGGCGTTGGCCACCTACACCATTGAACCTATGATGCACAACGGCGTGGCGCTGCAAGGCGGGACCAGCCATTACTTTGGGGATGGGTTTGCCAAGAGTTTTGGCATCACTTTTACCGGCAGGGACAATACCTTGCAAAGTCCTTTCCAGACCTCCTGGGGGGTATCTACCCGCATGATCGGCGCCATCATTATGGTGCATGGGGACGACAACGGTTTGGTGCTCCCGCCAAAGGTCGCCCCGATTCAGCTTGCGATTGTGCCCATTGCCCAGCATAAGCCCGGCGTGCTGGAAAAGGCGGCTCAGCTAAAAGAGCGTTTGAGCGGGAAATTCCGCGTCAAGCTGGATGATTCCGACAATTCCGCCGGCTGGAAATTCAGCGAGTACGAGATGAAGGGCGTCCCGCTGCGTTTGGAGATCGGCCCCAAGGATATAGAGAAAAACCAGTGCGTGCTGGTGCGCCGCGATAACCGGGAGAAAATCTTTGTTTCCCTGGACCAGTTGGAGGAATCCGTGGAGCAGGCGTTGCAGGCGGTGCACGACGGCATTTATCAGAAGGCTTTGGAAAATCTGCAAAACAAGACGCACGTGGCCCATACCCACGAGGAATTTTTGGATATCGCCAAAAACCAGCCCGGCTTTATCAAGGCCATGTGGTGCGGCGACAGCGCCTGTGAAGATAAGCTGAAAGAGGAGACCAACGGCGTCAAATCCAGGTGTATTCCTTTTGAAGAGGAACACCTGGGTGATACCTGTGTATGCTGTGGGAAACCGGCCAAGCATATGGTGTATTGGGGCAAACAATATTAAGAGGCAATCATAAAAACAGCGGAGAATTTCCTCCGCTGTTTTTCTTTGTGTGGAAAAAGGGAAAAGTACTTTTCTTCTGTCTCAATTTGAGATACAATAAAGAATATTGACAAGAGGAGGCCCAAAGGTCTCTTTTTTCACAAGGAATAGAAAGGAATTTATCGGACATGAAGCGAGTAAAACTTTACTATTTAATTATGGCAATCCTGATGGTGGTATCTCTGGGGCTGGTGGCGTTACAGGTCCCGTTTTCCCTGGATATTGTGGTTTTTGTCATGGGAGCTGTATTCATTCTGGCGATTGTACTGGGTATCTATACCCTGCGCAAGAGAAAGAAAGCTTTCTATCCGGTGTATACAACGGGAAAATGGGAAGATTTCCTCCCGGGATGCGCCAAGTCTTTGACAGAGGATGGATTTGACAAGAGGAAAAAGGTGGTTCGTCTGGTGGGGCGCACCATACATGCCGACTGCTTTTACCGCCAGGCAAGAGAAGGTCTCCGCGGGCTGGTGTGCACCAGCGTGGTGTTTCTGGAGGGTATGGACACCTTAGAGAATGTCAAAGAGATCGAACCGAAGCTGGACGATCTGGCGGCGGAATGGATCTTGGAACAAAAACAGGGGAAAGCTTCCCTGCGCAATGTCATCTGTTTTGTACAGCCCAGATTTACCCATCCCATCAAAAAGTTTTGTACGGTGCCTTCCTATTCCTATCCGTATTACTCCACTTCCATGGTGGCTTATGAAACCTCTTCCAACCGCCTGTTTTATTTAGCGGGCAATGATTTTGCCAAACCGGGCTTCCGGAAAGCGGTGGCGTTGGTAGAAAAGCATATGGCATCCGGGGAAATTCCGAGGGATGAGGAAGAATAAATATTCTAAAGTTAAGAGATTGCGATAGTCTTTTTTAACGTTGGAGATTTTATTAGCAATTCCTTTGCAATCGTACTTTTTCACAAAATTGGAAGATTACATATTATTACTCCTAAAATTTTATCTTTTTTTCAAATAAAATCATAAAATATCTTTACTTATTTTCTATTTAGTCATATAATCTATAATAGAGTTTATTAACGATTATGAAGTGTTTGCCTGAAGAATGGAAAAGGTGATTCCAATGATGCAGTTTTAGAAGATAAAAGGATATTTTTATGAAAGGAAGATAATAGATGAAAAAAATAAGAGTGAAATCGATTATTCTGTTAGTTGTCATGTCTATCCTAGTTTCCATGTGTTCTATAGCTGTTGCTGCGGATGATACTTCTTATGTTCCTGCTGAGGTTCGTCAGATTATTCAGGAATTGAATGCTTCTGACAGTGGAATCCCTGCCACAATCACCAAAGATGATATTGAAAGGGTGATAAAAGAAGGCGGATCAGAAGGGATAAAGGCGATGAATCATGTGTATGAAACAGCAATTCCCATTGATCCTCCACCAATTAATGAAAACGAAATAGAAAGTTATAGTGAAGAGGTTGAAGATCATTATTCTTATACGTATAATCTCGAGACAGGTAATGTTGTTTACGAGGATGGGAGTGAATTTGAACATCCAGTAGAGCAACCCGATTCTGGAGGTATTACACAAGCCAGCACATATACTAGTGCTTCTGACGATGATTGGTTTACAACTAATCCCCAAGATTATCCAGATACATGCGCTACCTGTAAATTATTAATTTTTACAAAAACGCATCAGACTTATGGAGGAACCGGGTGGCTAGTTACAGAGGATGACGTCGTTACCGCAGGCCACTGTATATATGATACTGGTTTTGGTGGAGATAATTGGCCTGAGTATATTATTGTAATGCCATCATATAGTAAGCAATATCAGGGAGGATATTATGGTCCTTCTATTGATGCAAGTCTTGTAGAGGTTGGTGGAAATTGGTTTGACCATTCCGATTGGCAAGATGATTGGGGAATTATACATCTTGATAAAGGGTTTCCTTCTTGCGGATATTACGATCCTCTTCTTGCCGGGGATAATATACTTGGTTGGCGAATTAGAGTTGAGGGATACTGGATTGATCATACAGTGAAGCCGCCAGTTTCATATCATGATTTATTTAATAGTAGGGGTATTGTATATTTAGCTAGAGATCGAGAGCTAAATGCTCCAGTTAAATCATATCCTGGTATGAGTGGTGGACCTGTTATGGATGACAGGGGGTACGTTATTGGAATTACTCGAGGAAATTTTGCTAATGGAGAAGCTATTATGATAAAATTTGATGATTGGCTTTATAATAAAATTATGTCAAATCGATAGAGAAATTTTTGAAAAAGAAATGATGATACAAAAGAGCGTCGCAGGAATCAAAGTCCTGCGACGCTCCTCTTTCTTATTCTTTGACTTGGCCGTTATCCAACACATACTGAATAATAGCGGCGGCGTTTTCTTCCCCAATGTAAAAGAGTTTTCCCGTTTTGTAGAGATTGGTAAATAGATATCCGTTTTTCGATATGCTGATAGATGCGCTGGGTTCCGCAACAATCTCCATGGAAACCTTGATAGATAAGTCGCTGTGAAATTGACTGAAAATTTTTGTATCATTTGGATCGGAATATTGAGCCGAAGTGTTTGCGAAAACGATGTCCCATAAGGCGGAGGAATCGGCTATGGTATAGTTTTGTTTCCCGTTTTCAGCCTCATATACAATCGATTCTATCTTAAGATTTTCCTTTAGATGAAGATTGGTTGCAAATTCCCCCAAGGTTTCCGGGACATAGGCGTTGGGAAAATAGGTGTAAAATCCATCCTCTCCTTCATATTGGACGGCCACCAGATAGTCTGGTTCCATTCCTTTGACCGTATAGACGTCGGCGCCTGTTGTACAGGATTTGGCGTTTTCCCGATCGGTATAATAAGCGGGGTCCGTCGGATCGTAACCGGTCAAGGTGGTTTCAAAAAGAAAATCTCCCACCTCTTCCTCGGGGATAGTATCATGAGTAGGGGTAAATAACTCTTCCCCTACCAGCAGATCGGGATATTTGCCGGGCAGATCCAACTCCTCCCAGCCGCTTATTTTTGCAATTCCTTTTGACATACTGCTATAGAACCAGTCCGGCAATACGTTTTTTGAGGACGGCTTACTAAGGGTGGGGATCATGATAGCCGAAAAAATTCCGATTGCCCCAACGCATCCGGCAGCGATCCCAATCCAATATTTTGAAAGTTTTTTCTTATGATTGTCCGTTGAATGCGAAGCGTGTGTTTTCTGGCTGCGAAGAAATCGACCTTTCATAAAACAATCTCCTCCCATTTAAATGTTTATTTTTAATAATACTATTATAGCACAAAAATAAAGAAATTCAAGAAAAAATACTATCAAATATTAATAATTTATTAATGAAAACAAGGCGATTTTCCCAAGGATCATTTTGTATAAAAATAAGCTCCAAAATTCTTGCAAAAATACAGAAAAAAGCTTGCATTTCCCGGTTTGGTATGGTATTATAATGGAGCGTGACTGCAATAGATATGCGATGAAGCGGGAGGTTGCGGCGAGTATCGCCGGTTTTTCCGTGGAGTATGTCCGATTTTAAACCGGGCGACAAGAATATGTGGGTGTAAAAAGTAGCAAAAGAGTTGCTATGCTCTTTTTATGCCTAGACGCTTTTCGATTTTGACCCGGATCGACTTTTTAAAAGTTAATCCGGTTTTTCAATGTCAAGAGAAGAAACACCCGGCAGGGTGTTAAGAAGAAAAGCGCCGCCCGCCAACTAAACAAGGAGGCGATCACCAGTGGCAGTCAAGGAAAAAATCAGAATCAGACTCAAGGGTTACGATCATCAGTTGGTGGATCAATCCGCTGAGAAAATCGTACAGACAGCGAAGCGCACAGGCGCCCGGGTATCCGGCCCCGTCCCGCTGCCCACCGAGAAGCAGATCATCACCATCCTGCGCGCTGTTCATAAGTATAAGGACAGCCGTGAGCAGTTCGAGATGAGAACCCACAAGAGGCTGATCGACATCCTCAGACCGTCCAATAAGACGGTTGAGTCTTTGATGAGCTTGGAGCTCCCTGCCGGCGTTGAGATCGAGATTAAGCTGTAATCTCTTTCTGAACCTACCGTGCGGAAGTGGTCAAGTTGGCGAAAGCCAACCAATAACCTACAGGAGGTAACATAATGCAAAAAGCGATCATCGGCAAGAAGATCGGTATGACTCAGATCTTCGATGAAAAGGGAAAAGTCATTCCCGTCACTGTCGTAGAAGCTGGACCCTGCGTGGTCTCCCAGAAGAAAACCGTGGAAAACGACGGCTATGCTTCTGTACAGATCGGCTTCGGCGACCTGAAAGCCCACAAGGTGAACAAGCCCATGGCTGGTCACTTTGCAAAGGGCAACGTAGCTCCCAAGAGAACGCTGCGTGAATTCCGCTTTGACGATACCGACGCTTACAATGTAGGCGACATCATCAAGGCAGACGTCTTTGCAGCCGGCGACAAAGTTGACGTTTCCGGTACCAGCAAAGGTAAGGGATATGCCGGCGTAATCAAGCGCTGGAATTTCCAGAGATTGAAAGAGACACACGGTTCCGGTCCTGTTGCCCGCCACGGCGGTTCCAACGGCGCCTGCTCCTCCCCGTCCAGAGTTTGGAAGGGCCTGAAAATGGCCGGCCATCTGGGTGCGGAGAAAGTGACCGTTCAGAATCTGCAGGTTGTCAAGGTGGACGCCGAGAACAACCTCATCGCGATCAAGGGTGCAATCCCCGGCCCCAACGGCGGCACGGTAGTCATCCGCGATAGCGTGAAGGCGTAAGGGAAGGAGGAATTAGAATGCCTAAAGTAGCAGTGCTTGATATGCAAGGCAAGGAGGTCGGCAGCGTAGAGCTTTCCGACGCCATTTTTGGAATCGAACCCAACGCCAATGTAATGCACGATGTAGTGAAAAACTATCTGGCTAACCAGCGCCAGGGCACTCAGTCCGCGCTGACCCGTTCCGAGGTTTCCGGCGGCGGCAAAAAGCCGTGGAGACAAAAGGGAACAGGCCATGCCAGACAGGGTTCTACCCGCGCTCCCCAGTGGACTCACGGCGGTATCGTATTTGCCCCGAAGCCCCGCAGTTATCGTTACACCTTGAACAAAAAGGTGAAGAGACTGGCTATGAAGTCCGCTTTCTCTGTGAAAGTGCAGGATAACAATCTGATCGTGCTGGACGCCATCCAGCTCGATGAGTTCAAGACAAAGACCATCGTAACTATGCTCAACGCACTGGGCGCCGATAAGAAGGCCCTGATCGTACTCCCCGAGGTGAATGAGAAGGTTATCAGATCCGCGAACAACATTCCCGGCGTAAAGACCACCCAGGTCAACACCCTGAATGTGTACGATATGCTCCATGCTGATAAGCTGATCGTCCTCAAGGATGCGGTGAGCAAGATCGAGGAGGTGTACGCATAATGGCAGCACAGGATATCGTCATCCGCCCCATTATCACCGAAAAAAGCATGTCCGGTATGGCTGAGAAGAAGTATGCTTTTGAAGTCAGGAAGGACGCCAATAAAATCGAGATTGCCAAAGCAGTGGAAGAGCTTTTCAACGTAAAGGTAGCCAAGGTCAATACCCTGAACGTGAGAGGCCGTCTGCGCCGCCAGGGAAGAACCGAGGGCTACACCCCCTCTTGGAAGAAAGCTTATGTTACCCTGAAAGAGGATAGCAAGCCGATCGAGTTCTTCGAAGGCATGATGTAATCATCTGCTTCCCCAGTAAAACGGGTAGAAAAGCAGAGGCAACGTATGGGAAGTACGGCAGCTTCCCGCAAAGCCATCATGAGGAGTGTGAAACCGAATGCCTATTATCAATTATAAGCCGACGACACCTGCACGGCGTAATATGTCGGTTACCGATTATTCCGGCCTGTCCAAAGTGGCGCCTGAGAAGAGCCTTCTCGCCCCTTTGAACAAAAAGTCCGGACGTAATAGCTACGGCAGAATCACCGTTCGCCACAGAGGCGGCGGAAACCGTAGAAAATATCGTATCATCGATTTCAAGCGTCAGAAGTTTGACATTCCGGGTAAAGTGCTTACCCTGGAGTACGACCCCAACCGTTCCGCTCACATCGCCCTCATCCAGTATGAGGATGGAGAGAAGAGATATATCATCGCTCCCAACGGCCTGAAGGTCGGCGATACGGTTGTGGCGGGCGCCAGCGCGGATATCAAGCCCGGCAATGCTCTGCCGCTTCTCAATATCCCCACCGGTACCTTCGTACACAACGTAGAGCTGTATCCCGGCAAGGGCGCTCAGCTTGCTCGCGCCGCCGGCAACATGGCTCAGCTGATGGCCAAGGAAAACAACATGGCTCTCCTGAGACTGCCTTCCGGCGAACTGAGAAACGTTTCCGTGGACTGCATGGCCACCATCGGCCAGGTTGGCAACATCGACCACGAGAATGTGAAGATCGGTAAGGCCGGCCGTAAGCGTAACATGGGCTGGAGACCGACTGTCCGCGGTTCTGTTATGAACCCCTGCGATCACCCGCACGGTGGTGGTGAAGGCAAATCCCCCGTTGGACGTCCCGGACCTGTTACCCCGTGGGGCAAACCGGCTCTTGGTTACAAGACTCGCGCCAAGCACAACCGCTCCGATAAGTTTATCGTGAAGCGCAGAAACGGCAAGTAAGGCGTACGGAAAGGAGCTTAGACTATGGGCAGAAGCGTGAAAAAAGGCCCTTATGTACAGCCTATGCTGTTGAAAAGGGTTCAAGAAATGAATAAGACCGGCGAAAAGAAAATTCTGAAGACCTGGAGCAGATCCTCCACCATCTTCCCGGATTTTGTTGGTCATACCTTTGCGGTTCACGACGGCCGCAAGCACGTTCCGGTTTATGTAACAGAAGATATGGTTGGTCACAAACTCGGTGAGTTTGCCCCCACCCGCACCTTCCGTGGTCATGCCGGTGCAAAAACTTCGAAATAACGGCCGAAAGGAGTGTATAGCATGGAAGCAAGGGCTTATTTAAAGTACGCCCGCATTTCTCCCCGCAAGGTATCTATCGTGCTTGATCTGATCCGTAACAAGCCGGTTGATTATGCGATGGCTGTACTCAAGCATACCCCCAAGGCCGCCTGTGAGGACCTGCAAAAGTTACTCAAGTCGGCTATGGCGAATGCTGAGAACAATCATAATATGGATGTTTCCAGACTTTACGTAGCGGAATGCTTCGTATGTCCGGGCCCGATCCTCAAGCGCATTCGTCCCAGAGCGCAGGGTCGCGCATTTAGAATCGATAAGAAAACCTCGCACGTAACCCTGGTGCTCAAGGAACAAGAATAGCAGAAGAGGAGGTAACACTTAATGGGGCAGAAAGTAAATCCCCACGGTCTCCGTGTGGGCGTTATCAAAGATTGGGATTCCCGCTGGTTCGCGAAGGATAAGGACTTCGGCGATACCCTCGTCGAGGATTACAACCTCCGTAAAATGCTGAAAAAGCAGCTGTACGCAGCAGGCGTTCCGAAAATCGAGATCGAGCGTGACGCGTCCAAGGTCCGCATTCACATTCACTGCGCAAAGCCGGGAATGGTAATCGGCAAGGGCGGCGCTGAGATCGACAAGCTTCGCGTCCAGTGCGAAGCCTTTTTGAAGAAACCCGTTGCAATCAACATTGTGGAAGTCAAGTCCCCCGACTTGAACGCACAGCTGGTTGCGGAAAATATTGCACAGCAGCTGGAGAAGAGAACCTCTTTCCGCCGCGCCATGAAGCAGGCCATCGGCCGTGCCATGAAGTTCGGCGCCAAGGGTATTAAGACGCAGGTTGCCGGCCGTCTGGGCGGCGCGGAAATCGCCCGCACCGAGCAGTACCATGAAGGCACCATCCCGCTGCAAACCATCCGCGCAGACATCGACTACGGTTTTGCCGAGGCCGCTACCACCTATGGCCGCATCGGCGTCAAGGTGTGGCTGTACAGAGGCGAAGTGTTGCACGACAACCGCAGACCCCGTACTCCCCGCAGGGAAGGAGGCAATAAATAATGCTGTTGCCTAAGAGAGTGAAATACCGCAGAGTGCACAGAGGTCGTCTGACCGGTAAGGCCTCCCGCGGCAATAAAGTTACCTACGGTGATTTCGGTCTCCAGGCTCTGGAGCCGGCATGGATCACCTCCAACCAGATCGAGGCCGCCCGTGTGGCCATGACCCGTTACACCAAGCGTTTCGGTCAGGTCTGGATCAAGATTTTCCCCGACAAGCCCATCACCGAAAAGCCTGCGGAAACCCGAATGGGTTCCGGTAAAGGTTCTCCCGAGTACTGGGTAGCTGTTGTAAAGCCGGGCAGAATCATGTTCGAAATCGGCGGCATCAACGAGGAAACCGCAAGAGAAGCGATGAGACTAGCGGCAAACAAGCTGCCGATCAAATGCAAGTTTGTCAAGAAGGAAGAAACGGGTGGTGAGCAGTAATGAAGGCTTCAGAGATCAGAGAATTATCAGTAGCAGAGCTGGAAACGAAGCTCAAAGACCTCAAAGCTGAGCTTTTCAACCTACGCTTCCAGCTTGCCATTAATCAGCTCGACAACCCGATGCGTATCAGTGCTGTAAAGAAGGATATCGCAAGAGTGCAGACAGTCCTGCGCCAGAACGAACTCAAGAACAGTGCTGAGGCGTAAGGGAAGGAGGATTAAGCCGTGAGCGATAGGAATATGAGAAAAACCGAGGTCGGCAAGGTTGTCAGCGACAAAATGGACAAAACCATCGTCGTGGCGATCGAAGACAGCGTAAAGCATCCCATTTACAAGAAAGTTATGAAGCGTACCGTGAAGCTGAAGGCTCATGATGAGAACAATGAATGCAACATCGGTGACCGCGTGCGTGTGATGGAGACCCGTCCTCTGTCCAAGGAGAAGAGATGGCGTCTCGTCGAGATTATAGAGAAAGCTAAATAAGAAAATTATTGGCTTTGTGCAAAGGAGGAACGCACTGTGATACAGCAGCAGACCTACCTCAAAGTTGCCGATAATACCGGCGCGAAGGAGCTTATGTGCATCCGCGTTCTCGGCGGTACCGGCAGGAGGTATGCCAATATTGGCGACGTTGTGGTAGCTTCGGTTAAAAAAGCAGCACCCGGCGGCGTTGTTAAAAAAGGCGACGTTGTGAAAGCGGTCATTGTCCGTACAGCTTCCGGCGTACGCCGCGATGATGGAACGTATATCCGTTTTGATGAAAACGCAGCCGTTATCATCAGAGAAGATAAAAACCCCAGGGGAACGCGTATCTTTGGGCCCGTAGCAAGAGAGCTGCGCGACAAAGATTACCTCAAGATTTTAAGTCTTGCCCCTGAAGTACTTTGATTGGAGGTGTTCCCTGTAATGAATAATAAAGTTCATGTAAAAACTGGTGACACCGTCATCATTTTAAGCGGCAGAGAGCGCGGCAAAAAAGGCAAGATCCTTGCCGTAAGCCCCAAAGAGGGAAAAGTTATCATTGAAGGCCGCAACATGGTAACCAAACATGTAAAACCCCGCAAAATGGGGGAACAGGGCGGTATCGTTAAGGCAGAGGGCGCCATGTACGCCTCGAAAGTGCAGATTGTCTGCCCCCGCTGCGGCAAGCCCACACGTGTCGCGCACAAGATCTACGAAGACGGCACGAAAGAGCGCATTTGCAAAAAATGCGGCGAGTCGCTGTAAGGGAGGATAAAACGACATGGCAAGACTTAAGGATTATTACAAAAACGATGTCGCTCCCGCGCTGATGAAGAAATTTTCTTATAAGAGCGTTATGCAGATCCCAAAGCTCGATAAGATTGTCATCAATGTAGGCGCCGGAGAAGCGAAAGACAATGCAAAAGTAATCGACGCCATTATGACCGATATTTCCGCCATCACCGGCCAAAAGCCGATGGTCTGCAAGGCGAGAAAATCCGTTGCAAACTTCAAGCTCCGTGAGGGCATGAACATCGGCGTTAAGGTCACGCTCCGGGGAGACAGAATGTATGAATTCCTTGACAGGCTGTTCAACATTGCACTCCCGCGCGTAAGAGACTTTAGAGGGATCAACCCGAATTCCTTTGATGGCCGTGGCAATTACAACATGGGTATCAAGGAACAGTTGATCTTCCCCGAAATCGATTACGACAAAATCGATAAGGTTCGCGGCATGGACATCTGCTTTGTCACAACCGCACAGACCGATGAAGAAGCCCGCGAGCTGCTGAGCCTTATGGGCGCTCCGTTTGCGAGATAAGGAGGGATTATTGTGGCCAAAACATCAATGAAAGTAAAACAGCAAAGAAAGGCTAAGTACTCCGCAAGGCAGTACAACAGATGCAAAATCTGTGGCAGGCCGCATGCCTATCTTCGCAAATTTGGAATTTGCCGTATATGCTTCCGAGAGCTTGCCTACAAAGGCGAGATCCCGGGCGTAAAAAAGGCCAGCTGGTAAGCGCTGTAAGCAAAGGAGGTAAACGGCATGCAGATTACAGATACAATCGCTGATTTGCTCACCCGTATTCGCAATGCGAATTCTGCAAAACATGATTCCGTTGACATTCCGGCATCCAACATGAAAAAGGCAATTTGCCAGATTCTTGTCGATGAAGGTTATGTGAAGAGTTTCACGGTAGTAGAGGATGGCAAGCAAGGCGTTATCAAGTTGAATCTCAAGTATGGCGAGGGCAAAAGCCCGGTCATCAACGGTTTGCGCAGAGTATCCAAACCAGGCCTGCGCATCTATTCGAATGCAGAGAATCTTCCCAAGGTTATGAAAGGCCTGGGAATTGCCATCGTTTCCACATCCAAGGGAATCATGACCGACCGTCAGGCCCGCAAGGAAAATGTTGGCGGCGAAGTTCTCGCATTTATCTGGTAATAAGAGGGGGTGCACGTAAATGTCGCGAATTGGAAGAAAACCCATAAATATTCCCGCTGGCGTCAATGTAAAGGTTGACGGCAACGTCATCACCGTAAAGGGAGCAAAAGCAACCCTGACACAGAAAATTCATCCGAATATGACGGTTACGGTTGACGGTGATGTTATCCATGTAACCCGCCCGAACGACGAAAAGGAAAACCGTTCCCTGCATGGCCTGACCCGTTCGCTGATCCAGAACATGGTAATCGGTGTAACAGATGGCTTTAAAAAGGAACTGGACGTAAACGGCGTTGGTTATCGTGTACAGAAACAGGGCAAGAATCTGGTTATGAACCTTGGTTTCTCCCACCAGGTAACGGTATCGGAGATCGAAGGAATTACCATTGAGTGCCCAACAGCAAATAAGATTGTGATTTCCGGCCCCGATAAGCAAAAGGTTGGCCAGTTTGCCGCGGAAGTCCGCGAAAAACGTCCGCCGGAGCCGTATAAGGGCAAGGGTATCAAATATGTTGATGAGCATATCCGCCGCAAGGAAGGCAAGGCCGGTAAGGGCGCTAAGAAATAATTGAAGGAGTGAATGACAAATGGTGAATAAGGCTGACAGCAATAAAGCCAGACTGAACCGCCACCGCAGAGTGCGCGGCAAAATTTCGGGTACTGCAGAGTGCCCCCGCCTGAATGTATTCCGCTCCAGCAGCAATATCTACGCCCAGATTATCGACGATGTTGCAGGTGTTACGCTTGCAGCAGCTTCCACTCTGGACAAAGAGTTTACTGGCAATGGCGGAAACAAAGAGGCTGCACGCAAGGTTGGCGAACTGATCGCAAAACGTGCCGCAGACAAGGGAATCACCGAGGTCGTTTTTGACCGCGGCGGTTATATTTTCCACGGCCGCGTCAAAGAGCTGGCCGAAGGCGCCCGTGAGGGCGGCCTCAAGTTCTAAAAAGGAGGAATACTTTTGGCTAGGATTGACGCTTCAACGATGGAACTGAAAGAGCGCGTAGTTGCAATCAACCGCGTTTCTAAAACCGTAAAGGGTGGCCGTATTTTTAAATTTGCTGCTCTGGTTGTAGTGGGTGACGGAAACGGCACCGTAGGATTTGGAATTGGAAAAGCAGGCGAAGTTCCGGATTCCATCCGCAAGGGAATCGAAGATGCAAAGAAAAACCTGATTAAGGTTTCTCTGCGCGGCTCGACCATCCCGCACGAAATTATCGGCGCATATGGTGCTGGCCGTGTTCTGCTGAAACCCGCTGCCCCTGGTACCGGTGTTATCGCCGGCGGCCCGGTTCGTGCAGTTGTGGAATCTGCCGGGATCAAAGATATCCGTACCAAAGCACTGCGTTCCAACAACCCGTGCAATGTAGTTCGCGCAACCATTGAAGGTCTTTCAAAATTGCGCACAGCCGAAGAAGTTGCGGCAATCCGCGGCAAATCGGTTAAAGAGATTTTATAATAAGGGGGCAGCAAAATGGAACAGTTAAAAATAACGCTGGTAAAAAGTCTTATCGGCGCCAAAAAGGACCAGATTGCAACTGCCCAGTCTCTTGGTCTTAAAAAGATTGGCGACAGCGTAATGCAGCCTGCCAATCCGCAGACCAATGGCAAGGTGGCTAAGATTATCCACCTCATCGAGGTAAGCAAAGCGTAAGCAAGGAGGTGCGAGTAAATGAAGTTGCATGATTTGTCTGCAGTTCCGGGTTCCACACGCGATGCAAAGCGCATTGGCAGAGGACATGGCTCCGGACAGGGCAAAACTGCCGGCAAAGGCCATAAAGGACAAAAGGCCAGAGCAGGCAGAGGAATGCGTCCCGGCTTTGAAGGCGGCCAGATGCCGTTGCAGAGACGTATCCCCAAAAGAGGGTTCAACAATATTTTTGCGAATAAGATTGTTACAGTAAACGTCGGAACATTAGAAGTATTTGAAAACGGCGCTGTCGTCGATACAAAGGTCCTGATGGATTCCGGAATTGTGAAAAAGAGTTGTGACGGGATCAAGATTCTTTCCAACGGTACTCTGACGAAAAGCTTGACTGTAAAGGTTGCTGCTTTCTCTGAAGCTGCAAAGCAGAAGATTGAGGCTGCCGGTGGGAAGGCCGAGGTGATCTAAATTGTTTAAAACAATTAGAAACGCCTGGAGTATTCCGGATCTTCGCAGGAAGATTCTTTTTACCCTGTTCATTATTATCGTATTCCGTTTTGGTTCGGTCATTCCGGTTCCGTTTTTGAATTCAGAAGCATTGGCGGGGCTGATGAGTGATTCTGCCATCAGCGGAACAGCACTTGGCTATTTGGATATGTTGACGGGCGGTGCATTTGCCCAGGCAACCATTTTTGCAATGGGTGTCACCCCATACATCAACTCGTCCATTATTATGCAGCTGCTCACAGTGGCAATTCGCCCGCTGGAGAGATTGTCGAAGGAAGGCGAGGAAGGGCGCAAAAAGATTGCGACCATCACGCGCTATGTGACTGTGGTACTCGGATTGATCCAGGGCACAGCATATTTCTTCTGGCTGTATAACAGCAATTACAATGGTACTCCGATTCTGCTCCACAATGAGGGCGGAGCGCTGGTCTTCTCGGCCTTTATCATCGTTCTTGCTTTTACTGCAGGTACTGCATTGATGATGTGGTTGGGCGAGCAGATCAACCAAAAAGGAATCGGCAACGGCATTTCGATCCTGCTGTTTGCGGGAATCGTGGCGAGGCTTCCGGTCACGTTTGGAAGACTGTGGGGCCATCTGCAGGATGCTATTAACAATCCGAGCGGATTTGGACAAAACTTTATTTCGGTTCCGCTGTTCGTTATTCTGTTCCTGGCGGTTATCTGGTTTATCGTATTCATGAACGATTCCGAGCGCCGGATCCCGGTGCAGTATGCCAAGCGTGTGGTCGGCCGGAAAATGTACGGCGGCCAGAGCAGCCATATCCCGGTAAAGGTGTCCATGTCGGGTGTTATGCCGATTATCTTTGCAAGCTCGATTCTTTCCATTCCCAGCACCATCCAGTTCTTCCTGGGCGACAGCCTGGAAGAGGGCAGCTTCTGGAAAGGCTTCTTTGATGCGTTTTCCACGACCGGATGGGTGTATGGGGTGATCTATTTCCTGTTGATCCTGATGTTTGCCTACTTCTATGTGGCAATTCAGTATAATCCGGTTGAAATGGCCAATAATCTTCGTCAGAGTAACGGTACGATCCCGGGTGTACGCCCTGGCAAACCGACTGCGGACTTTATTTCGCGGATACTCTCTAAGATTACATTGATCGGCGCTTTGTTCCTTGCGGTCGTTGCGCTGCTTCCCATCATCTTCGGCGGTGTGAGCGGTTTGTCCGACATGACGCTTGGTGGAACCTCCATTATCATTCTGGTCGGCGTTGCGCTCGACACAGCAAAACAGATGGAATCCCAGATGATGATGCGCCATTACAAAGGATTTTTGGAATAATTGCGGATGAAGACTATGTGAAGGAGGAGCTTACGTATGAATTTGATTTTGTTGGGCGCACCGGGCGCCGGAAAAGGAACCCAAGCAGAGGTTATCTGCGAACATTTATCAATTCCCACAATCTCAACGGGTAATATTATCCGTGAAGCGCTGAAAAACGGCACCGAGATGGGATTGCGCGCAAAGTCCTATATGGACGAGGGCAAACTTGTCCCGGACGAAGTTGTAATCGGCATCATCCAGGAACGTTTGGCAAAGGATGACTGCAAGAATGGCTTTATCCTGGACGGATTCCCGCGCACCATTCCTCAGGCCGAGGCTCTGGACAAAATGGGCATTGTCATCGACAAGGTAATTGATATCGAGGTCGAGGACGAAGCAATTGTCAAGCGTATGTCCGGACGCCGTGTCTGCGAAAGCTGCGGAGCAAGCTATCACCTGCTTTACAAAAAGCCGGCGGTAGAAGGCAAATGCAACAAATGCGGAGGCACCCTTATTCAGCGCAAGGATGACCATCCTGACACCGTAAAAGAACGCTTAAAGGTCTATCACGATCAGACAGAGCCCCTTAAGGACTACTATGCCAAACAGGGAAAACTGAAGATTGTGAACGGCCAGGAAGAAGTAGCGGATACAACCCGCCTGACTCTTGCGGCATTAGAGGCATAATAATGATTGTGCTAAAAACCAGCCGCGAACTCGCAGCAATGCGGGATGCAGGTAGAATTTCCGCACGGGCGTTGAAGCTGGCGGGCGAGGCGGTGGAACCAGGTGTTTCTACCTGGGAAATCGACCGTGTTGTCCGGCGTTATATCGAGGAGCAGGGCGCAACGCCCTCGTTCCTTGGATATGGCGGTTTTCCGGCAAGCGCCTGTATTTCGGTGAATAACGTGGTTATCCACGGCATACCGGATAAAAAGACAATCATCAAGCAAGGGGATATCGTCAGCGTAGATGTCGGCGCAACATTTGAAGGGTTTGTTGGCGACAATGCATGGACGTTTCCGTGCGGGGACATCAGCCCCGAAGCTCAATCCTTGCTGGATGCAACACGGGAAGGCCTGTTTGAGGGCATCAAAGCTGCTCAGGCAGGAAATCGGATCGGCGACATTGGAAGCGCGGTCCAGCGGTATGTCGAAACTCGCGGTTACTCGGTGGTACGAGATTTTGTCGGCCACGGAGTAGGTGCGAAGTTGCATGAAGATCCCAGTGTACCCAATTATGGCACCCCCGGCAGGGGTGTGCGACTGTTGCCTGGCATGACTATAGCCATAGAGCCCATGATCAATCAGGGTGTGTACGACGTAAAGGTGTTGTCCGATGGATGGACGACCGTTACGGCGGATGGAAAACTGTCTGCACACTTTGAACATTCCATCGCGATTACGGAAAACGGACCCGTGATACTGACACTTCCAGATTAAGGAGTGACACAATGGAATTGGAAAGAGGGCGGGTCGTCCGGTCCCTTGCGGGACATGACAAGGGCGGTTTTTTCATCGTGCTCAGCGCCGATGCTTCCACAGCAGTGATCTGTGATGGAAAACGGCGGCCGCTGGAACGGCCCAAGACAAAAAAACAAAAGCATCTTGCTGTTACCGCAACCGTTTTACCGGAAGATACCATACAAACCAATCGGAAGATTCGCACCGCTCTGAATGCTTTTCAGAACGGGCAGACTGATTTGTAAGAGGGGGTTATACCAATGTCAAAACAGGACGTAATTGAAATAGAAGGTACCGTAACCGAAGCACTGCCGAACGCAATGTTCAATGTAGAGCTTCCCAATGGCCATGTTATCCTGGCCCATATTTCCGGCAAACTGCGGATGAATTTTATCCGGATTCTGCCGGGCGATAAGGTTACTGTGGAGTTGTCTCCCTATGACCTTACCAGAGGGCGGATTACCTGGCGTTCGAAATAAACACAATTCACCACATCACCAAGGGAGGCGCACAAAATGAAAGTCAGACCTTCTGTCAAGAAAATTTGTGAGAAATGCAAAATTATCAAACGCAAGGGAAAAATCATGGTTATCTGTGAGAATCCCAAGCACAAACAGCGCCAGGGCTGATGGCGCAAACCGATTTAACATGGAGGTGCAACCAGTATGGCGCGTATAGCAGGTGTTGATTTACCTAGAGATAAGCGTGTTGAAATTGCTCTTACCTATATTTATGGAATTGGCCGCAAAACAGCAAATGATATTATTGCTGCAACCGGCGTAAATCCGGATACCAGAGTAAGAGATTTAAGTGAAGATGATACTTCTAAGCTGAGAGAATATATCGATCACAATTGCCGTGTAGAAGGCGATCTTCGCCGTGACGTGGCTTTTGATATCAAACGATTGATCGAAATCGGCTGCTACCGTGGTATCCGTCACCGTAAGGGCTTGCCGGTAAGAGGACAGCGCTCCAAAACCAATGCAAGAACCCGCAAAGGTCCCAGAAAGACCATGGCCAACAAAAAGAAATAAGTAGGGAGGGATTACAGAGATGGCAGCACAAAAAGGCGGTAAAAAGACCGCAGTTCGCAGACGCCGCGAGCGCAAGAATATTGAGCGCGGAGCTGCTCACATCCAGTCCACTTTTAACAACACAATTGTTACGATTACAGACGTTCAGGGGAACGCCGTGTCCTGGGCAAGTTCCGGTGAGTTAGGCTTCCGTGGCTCCAGAAAATCGACCCCCTTTGCCGCTCAGACCGCAGCAGAAACCGCCGCAAAAGCAGCGATGGAACACGGGATGAAATCGGTTGAGGTTTATGTTAAAGGACCGGGAGCAGGCCGTGAGGCTGCAATTCGTGCACTGCAGGCAGCAGGGCTTGAAGTCAGCATGATCAAGGATGTTACCCCGATTCCGCACAACGGATGCCGTCCTCCAAAGAGAAGACGCGTTTAATCTACCGAAAACCGATAAGGAGGAACACACGATATGGCAAGATATACCGATGCTGTGTGTAAGCTTTGCCGCCGCGAAGGACAAAAGCTGTTCCTGAAAGGGCAGAGATGCTACACAGATAAATGCGCCGTTGCGCGCAGAGCATATGCACCTGGCCAGCATGGGCAGGGCCGCAAGAAGAATTCTGAATATGGCTTGCAGCTACGTGCAAAGCAGATGACCAGACGTTTTTATGGCGTTCTGGAAGGCCAGTTCAGACATTATTATGAAATGGCAACCAAGAAAGAGGGCAAAACCGGTGATGAACTCCTGTTCATTCTGGAAAGCCGTCTTGACAACGTGGTTTACCGTCTGGGCTGGGCAAGCTCTCGTGCAGAAGCCCGCCAGCTGGTTGTTCATGGCCACTTTACCGTAAATGGAAGAAGAGTGGATATTCCGTCTTACCTGACCAAGGTAGGCGAAGTGATCGGTATTTGTGAAAAGAGCCGCTCCAGTGATAAAATCAAGGCTGTTCTGGAAGAGAATGCTTCCCGTCCGGTTCCGAAGTGGCTGGAATGCAACCGCGATGCCTTTGAGGGCAAAGTGATTGCCGTTCCGGAACGTGACGATGTTGATCTTGCAGTTGACGAAACACTCATCGTTGAGTTGTACTCCAAGTAATGCCTTGTATTCGTAGGCATAATGTACATCACGGCAAAGCAATTTGCCAATGTGTGAAGGAGGTTCGCTAATGATCGAGATTGAAAAGCCGAAAATAGAGACAGAAGTGCTCGCAAATGATGGCACCTATGGAAAATTTGTGGTAGAGCCGTTGGAACGCGGATTTGGTATTACGCTGGGCAACAGCCTTCGGCGGGTACTGCTTTCCAGCCTTCCCGGCGTTGCCGTTACCTCGATGAAAATCGACGGTGTGTTGCATGAATTTTCCACGATTCCGGGTGTAAAGGAAGACGTGACCGAGATTGTCCTGAATATCAAAGGCCTGACTGCAAAGCTGCATTGCGATGGTCCCAAGGTAGTGGAAATCTGCGCTGAAGGACCTTGCAGAGTAACGGCTGATTCGATTAAATGCGACAGCGAAGTCGAAATTTTGAATCCGGATATGCACATCGCGACTTTGGACGACGGTGCAAAGCTGTACATGGAACTCACCCTTGACAAAGGGCGCGGCTATGTACCGGCAGAACGCAACAAGGCAAATATGGGTGCAAATGTTATCGGCGAATTGCCGGTTGACTCCATCTATACGCCGGTCGTAAAAGTAAACTACAATGTGGAGAATACCCGTGTAGGCCAGAGCATTGATTATGACAAGCTGACCCTGGAAGTATGGACAAATGGCGTGATCAGCGCACAGGAAGCGGTTTCTTTAGCTGCAAAGGTTCTGACTGAGCACCTGAATCTTTTTGTTGATCTTTCGGATAAGGGAAGCAGCACCGAGATCATGGTCGAAAAGAACGATAAGGGCAAAGAAAAGGTTCTGGAAATGACAATTGAAGAACTGGATCTTTCTGTCCGTTCCTTCAACTGCTTAAAGCGTGCCGGTATCAACACTGTAGAAGATTTGATTAACAAATCGGAAGAGGATATGATGAAGGTTCGCAACTTAGGCCGCAAATCGCTGGAGGAAGTAGTCTGGAAGATGAATTCCCTCGGCTTTAACCTGCGCAAGGATGACGAATAATCCCGCGCTTCAACCTTAACGTTAAAGGAGTGAAATTTCGATGCCCGGAACTAGAAAGCTCGGAAGAGACACTGCTCATAGAACTGCTATGCTCAGAGCGATGGTTACCTTTCTTTTGGAGAATGGTAAAATCGAAACCACAGTTACTCGCGCCAAAGAGGTTCGCTCGATGACCGAGAAAATGATTACGATGGCCAAGGAGAATACGGTACACAATCAGCGTTTGGTTGCCGCTTTTATTACAAAAGAAGAAGTTGCACACAAGCTGTTTGCAGAGATTGCTCCTAAATATGCCGACCGCAATGGCGGTTATACCCGTATCAGCAAACTGGGGCCACGCCGTGGCGATGCCGCAGAGATGGCACTGATTGAGCTTTTATAAAAACTGTTTAAAAAGCGTTCCCGCATAAGCGGGAGCGCTTTTATTTTTTTGTAAAATCCCGGCAATGGGAAAAGAAAAGCGTTCTGTTTCATCAATCGATTTCTCTGTTATACCGGCGGGCAGATAGTGCGCTTCGGGAGAAAAGTAAATATTCACATTTT
>CAJFUH010000197.1 GCA_904420155.1 uncultured Clostridia bacterium | reverse complement strand
CCCAATCATCCCAAAAGCTCAGGAGGGGAGGCCAAACCGTCCGGGGGACGGTTTGGCCGTGGGGAACCCTAGCGAGGGGTTCCCCAACCTCCGGGCCGGCTGTTCCCGACCAACTGACTGGAAACACACACCATTTCCGGACAAATAAAGAGAAGGGGCGGGCAAAACGCCCGCCCCTTCTCTCTTAGCTGCATCTGTTATGCAGGATACCGGTCAGGGAAGCTGGATATTTTGAGCGGTGAACACAATGCTCTGATGAAAGGGATTGATGACCACGCCGCTGCATTGATCCGCGTGTTTCAGGACGATTTTCTGCAAAGAGGAAAACGGGCAGAAAATTGCCGGCACTTCTTCCTCGTTCCATTTTTTCATTTCCTCCCGGTCGGTAAAGGCCATTAAGAACGACTTGCCGGTGCTCTTCTGATCCAGCATCAGGTAACGGATTTCCATATCTTTGAGGGTTTCCTCCAAATGGTCGGTGGGCGCCCCTTCCGGCAGGGAGATGGGCACCAGAAAAGTGGCGCGGTTCAATTCTTTGCTCAGCCGTTTTCCGTTGAGTTCGGATTTGCTGACCAGGAACAGGTCCATAGCCCGTACCAAATCAGGGTTTTGGATAGCGTTTCCTTCTATTGGCATAGTAATTCTCCTTTTGACGTTCCGTCATAATTTTCTACTCCCCCTTATTATAAGAAAAGCAAAGGCAAAAGGCAACTGCTTTGGAGGAAGAGGCCCTTTTCTTATACCCGGGCAGGGGTATCGTGATAATAAATATAAATATCCTTTAGGCTTCCGTCGCGGTAGCGATAGCCGCCGGGAATTGTCCCGACGCGGACAAAGCCCAACTGCTCATAGAGATGGACGGCCGCCTGGTTGGTGCACACCACGGCGTTAAACTGTAGGCCGGTAAACCCGCTTTCCGCCGCCTGCCTGAGGGAATGAAGCACCAGCTGCCGCCCCACGCCTTTTCCGCGTATCGCGCGGTCCACCGCATACGAGGCGTTGGAGATGTGGGCGCACCGGCCGATGTTATTGGGATGCAGGATATAAAGACCCGCCAGCGCGCCGTTCAGCCAGGCACATCCGGTAAACGTCTGGGCACGGAAAAAAGCGTCTGCCTCCGGCAAAGCCAGGGGCTGCTCCCCGGGAAAGCTGTCCCCCTGTTCCACAATTTGATTCCACAGGGCGGCGGCCTGGGGGCAATCCGCCGAGGTATAGGCTTTGATTTCCACTTCCACGATGTTTTTCCTCCTCTATCATAACAACCATATTTCCGATCTTTATAAACGGCAAGGGGTTTCTCCTTTGCTTCCATTATACAAGGCTTTGAAAAACCAGACAAGGAATCTTTCATTTTTCAATCAGAAAGGAAAATCTGTATGCAGCTCAACACATTTTATGTAGACGATCTCATTAAGCGGGCCATTCAGGAGGATATCCATTATCTGGACGTCACTTCCGATTACCTGATCCCGGAAGGGCAGACAGGCGCCGCCTATTTTGTATCCAAGGCGGAAGGCGTGCTGTGCGGCCTGGAAGTAAGCATGCGGGTATTTGAACTGCTGGATCCCACATTCCAGGCGGTCCTTCATAAGAAGGACGGGGACATGTTAAAACCAGGCGATATCATCGCGGAGCTTTCCGGAAAAACCCGGGAACTGCTGAAAGGCGAACGCACCGCCTTGAACTTGATCCAGCATATGTCCGGGATCGCCACCGCCACCCGGGAAGCGGTGGATCTGGTAAAGGGAACAAACGCCTCTATCGTGGACACCCGCAAGACCCTGCCCGGGCTGCGTCCCCTGCAAAAATACGCGGTGGTATGCGGCGGGGGGAAAAACCACCGCTATAACCTGTCCGACGCCGCCATGCTGAAGGATAACCACATCGACGCGGGCGGCGGGATTACCAAAGCCATCACATCTTTGCGGGCAAAGCTGGGCCATATGGTAAAAATCGAGGTAGAGACCCGGGACCTGGAGGAACTCAAAGAAGCCCTGGCGGCGAAGGCCGACATTATCATGCTGGACAACATGAGCCCGGAAACCATGAAAGAGGCCGTCCGGATCACAGACGGCAAGGCGCTGTTGGAGGCTTCCGGCGGGATTACCAAGGAGACGCTGCGCGCGGTGGCGGAGACCGGCGTGGATATCATATCCATTGGGGCGCTGACCCATTCGGTAAAAGCATTCGATATTTCCATGAAAATCAATTTGGAAAAATAAACGGAAGCCCTATTCTGCTTCTATCATAAAATCGCCCGCCTTTTGAAGAAGGCGGGCGAGATTTTTGTTGTTAAGTATACTACCGAAAATGAGCCTATCAAGTTTCATGAGATAGGTATTGATTGATGGCTTCATTTATTTTTACAACTTTGAACGCATTCTATTAATCACCTGCCTTACTCCTCTCCAAAAACGACGTCTTTTTTAGTGATTTTTCGTTTTCCTGCTTCTGGTGGCTTTTTTCTTTGTCTTTTTCCCTTGGAACAATTCACAAACGGATGGTTTTGATTTTTTAGAGGATATCGGGGAATATGAAAAACTGCCTTTTTCTCCATATGAACATTATCGCCTACTTATATATGGATATTTTATAGCTCATAATATTGGACATCAAGGGGGAAGCGTATGATAATTTACAACAGGCTTTGGGATACGATGAAAAAGAAAGGCATTTCAACATATAGGCTGCGTGAATCTTACGGATTTAACACGAAAACAATAGCAAAGCTACGGCACAACGGCACGGTTACTACGCAAACGTTAAACAAACTTTGTTCCATATTGGATTGTAAGCTTTCCGATATAGCTGAGTATAGAGAAGATTAAGCTCGCCTGGTTGTATGATGTTTCTAAGTCTTGTCCGCGCTCACAGCGACTGCCTTTATGGACATTTGCTCAAGAGCCGTTTTCATGCTGAGTTTTTTAGGTTTTTCTTTGAAAAGCTCGTTTTACCTCTTATAAGAATATAAAGAAAGCCCAAAAGAAGGGAAAATACAACCCTTGCTTTTGGGCTTTCTCATATCTTCTGCAACATGGCCGTAAATGTCCACCATAAAGGACACGGAAGCGCACAGGGGGAAGAAAGCCGTACAGGTTACGACAAAAAGCCCGCCTTCCGGCGACCTTTTTTGACAGGAGGTCCACTAGTGGTTTTGATGATAAAAGAAAGGGAGCCTTTAAGGCTTACGGATACAGGGAACAATCAAAACGGCCAATACCCAAAAGAGTGTGTAAATCAGCATTTCCAAGGTTCCCAGCTGAGCCAATCCCGATGCGATAATCAAAAACGAGGTCAATAAAAATCCCAAAACCACCCCGATACTTTGCAGCATTAAAGATAATGTAATCTTGTTGCGAATACGGATACAGGAGAGCAATAGCCTCTGCATCACCGCAGGCCGCCTGCCCCGGATCGCCAGATATGCCCGGGAGGTTTCCTCCTCCATTTCTTCTTCCAATACCTGGGACAAATGGTTCGGCAAAATGCGCACCGACCGGTAATACACATGGAAATGATCCGATACCATCTGCGCCGTCACATTGGGGTCGCAAGTGCGGATCAAAAAGCATACGCCTTCCGATTCCAGGCGCCGCATCTGGGCCATGATCTTTTCATCGGGAATATAGGAGGTGACGAACATCGCCCGCAGCTCTCCTGCGGTGGCCAAATAAGTGACTTGCCGGCCATCCTGTTGGTACTGTTCCTCAAAACTGTGTGCCGGAGGGGCGACCCCATGTTCTTCCAGAAGCTTCCGGTTGCCTACCAGCACCCGGCGGCCTCCTACCCAGCCGATCACGCCCATTTCGTCTTCGTAAGAAACGCTGTCTACTTTGGGAAACAGTTCGCCTTTGCCCTGGATGATCTGGTCAAAGGTAGAAGCCATAGGCGATTTGGCCTTGGCCAGCACCGCGCCCGCTTCTAAAATGGCCCGGTCGATCCGTTCCCCGCTGAACCCTTTGATCCCATGGAGAACGATGTTCTTTCCCGGATAAAGCTGGCCTGCATCTAAGATCACGGCATTGGTATCCGCAAACTGGCGCACCCCAGGATATCCCACCAGCATGGCCCCCATACGCAGGGCGCGTTTGCAAGCGCCCCTCATAAAGAGGTTTACCGCAGGTACGCAGCACATGGGCACCCAAATACAGGCGCTGATGGACAGCGCCGCCAGCGTGGGTTGGATATCCTGAAAGATCAATAGCGCCATGGCCGCCACGGCCAAGGAGGCCAACGCCCCCACGGGAGCCAGCTTGCCCGCCAGCTTTTCGCTGGGGTCCGGCTCATAGGAAAGCCTTAAAAAATTGCTGAGAAAGCCCACCGGCTTTTCATAGGCCACAATGGATTTTTCCAAACCCATACCGCGGCACAATTTATCGGCAAAGGATTCGTCCGATACAATTTTTACCACCTGTTTTTTCTCCGGGTACGCCACAAACTTAAAGTTTGCGTAAATACGGCGCACCATAATAAGTTTCCCCCAGGAATTGAGGAATAACCCCAGCATAGCCAGGCATCCGTAAACGCTGAGATTTTTTTGTAAATACTCATCAGGGGCGAAAAAGGCCGCTATCCCATGGAGCAGCGTTACCCACGAGGCAAAAGCAATCGCGCTGTCGGCATTGCCTTTCAGGCGGAGTAAGGATTTGATCCCCTCTTTCATGGGGATGTAGCACACGCCGGCGGAAACCGCCAATAGGACGAGGTTTAACGCCAAATACCAATAGGCGTTGGTGTGCAATATCTGAAGCGCCGGGATGGGCAGCGAAAACATAACCGTGGCCACAATACCTACGGCGGCCATAATCCCGGTGACCACAGTGCGCAGGATAAGGGAGCGCATCCGGTCTATGAGATCGGCTTTTACAGAAAAGGCGTCGTCCGGGCTGGTATAGTCCTCCAGCGCCGGAAGGGTCTGGGGCGCCGGCGTGGGGGATTCTTCCTCCGGTTCTTTCTCCCCGAAGATAGAAAAACGGTCCTTTTTTTCGGGGGATTTTTCCTTTTTCTTTTTCTGTTTTTTGGCCGGGATAGGTTCCACTAATTCCGACTCTTTTTTCTGGGAACGCCGGTATTCCTCATATTCGTCCTGCAAAGCTTCTTGTATCTCTTCCGTATCCAGGACAATCGCAGGTTTCCGCCGCTTATGGGTAAAGATCTCTTGGGGCTTCTCTTCCTTTTTTTTCTTTTTGTTTCCTTCCTCCGGAAGATGGGTGTCCTGTTTTTGCCCTTTTGCGGCCGCCGGCTGCGCCTTGCCGAATAGTTTTTCATAGCGGCTGCCAGACAATTTTTCTTTCTTTCCCTCGGCCGCCTTTTCCTTTTGGGCAGGTTCCGGATTTTTTAGGGATTCCGGCTTTGCCGGATGGGAATGCGCTTCTTTTTTCTTTTCTTGCGTCCCCGGCCGGGGTTTTCGACCGCCTTGCTCAGAGGATTCTTTTTTCTGCCCTTCCTCAGCCTTTTTGGGAGGGCGGGGGGCCGGGGACTGTTCTTTGCTTTTCTCTAAGCTCTGAGCCGGGATTTCTTCTCCACGATGAGGATGTCCCCCTTCTTTTGGCGGCTGAGGCTTTTTCTGAGCGGGCTGCAAAGAGGAAATCACAGGGTTCCCCTCTTCCGGCGAAAAAATCTCCGCAGGCTTGCCGGAGGTGGACTGCTTGTCTTCTTTTTTTCCGGCTGGTTTCTCCTTCTCCGCTTGCACTTGAGAAGGCCGGGATATTTTTTCCGGCCCTTCGGGTTTCTTGTCGGGAACCGTCCGTCCTTTTTTCTCTTCCTGGGTAGACTGGGGCGCGGGCTGTTCTTCCTTGGGCGGAACCGAGGACAAGGAGCCTTCCTCCTCTTTCGAGCCGTCGCCCCGTTCAAACAGATAACCAAATTCCGGGGTCATAGCTTCTTTATCGGAGGTCTCCCCGGAATCTACCGGATGTAGGATAGACCGGGTGCCGTAAATGAGTTCCATCTCGTCCGGTTCCTCATCCCGGCCGCCCTGTTCCCAGCGACGGCGCAGGCTGCGCACAGGATTTTTTTCTTTCCAGAGGGCTGTCCATTTCTTCTGTTTTTCCTGGTCCAGCGGTCCACATGATTCAGCTTCCTTACTCGGGCGCTTTTGTTGACCGGCGGGGACGGAGTTTTCTTCTCTTTGTGCGCTCAGATCGTTTTCCCCATCCGCCTCTTGTTTCGGAGCTTCCTGGGGGATCTGCGCCGTTTGCGCCCCCTGCGTTTGATTCAGGAGATTTTCCAGTGAGTATTGCGTTGTCTCATGGGGAGGGTTCGGCGCGCCCTCCCTTTGATTTTCCCATTCTTTCATCCGTCCACACCCCCTAACGGGCCTTTAGCCCCAGTCTTTGCCGTGCAATTTCATACATCACCACGCCGGCGGCCACCGACGCGTTTAACGAGGAGATCTGCCCCTGCATGGGCAGGGTGAGCATGACGTCGCATTTTTCTTTTACCAGGCGGCTGATCCCCGCCCCTTCGTTTCCAATTACCAGCGCAATGGCGCCGGTCAGATCCGCTTGGCACCAGGTTTCCCCCTGTAGGTCTGTGCCGTAAATCCACACGCCCCGCTTTTTCAGGTCTTCCAATGTGGCGGCGATGTTGGTTACCCGTGCCACCGGTAGATATTCAATAGCGCCCGCGCTGGCTTTTCCCACCGCATAGGTAAGGCCCGCGGCCCTTCTGCGGGGGATAATCACCCCATGGGCCCCTGCGCATTCTGCGGTGCGGATGATAGCCCCCAGATTGTGGGGATCTTCCAGCTCGTCCGCCACGATCAGGAAGGGAGGTTCGCCCCGCTGTTCTGCCAGCGCGAATATGTCCTCCACCCGGGCGTATTCGTGGGCAGCCGCCAGGGCCACTACGCCCTGGTGGGGCGCCCCGGCGCAAAGGTGATCCAACTTGCGGATGTCCACTTCTTTCACCGCGACCCCTTGATCCTTGGCCTTTGCCGCTATCATCCCCAATGCAGCGGTACGGCTGCCCCTGGCCAGCAAGATACTGTCTATCGGCCTGCCGGAGCGCAGCGCCTCCAAAACGGCGTTGCGCCCTGCGATGATCTCTTCTTCCCTGCGGTTCCTGTATTCTGCCATACCTGCTAAACTCCTTATCTTTTCCCGCTCTTTGACGGCCGGTTGTTTCCGGCAAAAAGCGCGATCCTTTCCCAATCATATTTCAATCGAAAACCCGTTATAAATGATCCTAATATCGCAATCAGTATATCATATTATAAGGAAAAAATGAAGGAATTTTCTTTCTTCTTCTACAAAATGCTCCCGATTCCCCTTTTTGGGCCCATTCCCCTAAAAAGGGGAGCGCTCTTGCTTAAGAGAGCAAGCCTTCCCCAAAGAGAACGCCGGTATCCACGGGGCGGGGCAATAGGCCATAGGCCGCGGTATCCGGATCCTGGAACAGGATCATTTTGGGCGGGTTGACAGTAAAAGCCAGATACATGGCCACCAATAAAACCAGTGCGAAAGCCGCCACCGTAGACCATCCTTCGGTTTTCAGCTCGGTCGCCATCATCCGTTCCGAAAGGATTTGGGCTAATATTACCCCGGCCGCAGCGCATAATAAATGCCACACTCTCTGGTTGATCCCAGGGGCCAGATACTCCAAAAAATATAACCCGATAAATACCCCTGCCATCAGGAAAGCCCCCGCCGCTTTTGCCACCACCATGCGGCGAAGCGGTACACGGACGGCGCACCATTCGATGGCTGCCCATGCCAGATAGGGGAAAAGCAGCGCCTTGACATGTTCCCAGGCGCTTTCATTCACCGAACCGAACAAGATCGACCACATGGCGCCGCCAGACAGACGATATCCGTAATGCAGGCCAACCATGGCCGCCAGAATCAGCGGGACGCCCCACCATTCCAGACGCCTCCATTTTTCTTCCTTCATTCCGCTGTCCCCCCAATGTATGTTTCCTTATCATTTATATGGGGGAAGCCGGCTTCTATGCCAGTCCTGTGTAAAAAACAACGGCCTCTTTCCCAGCGGAAAAAAGGCCCTCCTATGAAAATCCACGCCGCCCTTACAGGGCGAGAGGAATCATCTTAACATTGCCTGTTTTTGGGTGAAAAGTTTTTTCATCCGCCCATTGGGAAAAAAAGCGCTTTCCGAAGGCGTACATGCCGCGGAAAGCGCTTTGGTTTATTCCGTTTCCTGGGTTTCCCCTCTATCCTCCAGCAACGTGACCTCTACGTCAAAGGTGGTAGCTTTGGCCATGCCGCTGCCGCTGCGGTAAATGGTGAGGGTAACGGTATCGCCCGGCACATGGTTGGCCAGTTCGTCGTAGATGTCGTCCATACTGGTGACGTCCTTGCCATTGATTTTGGTGATGATATCGTCTTCCATCACCCCTTTGTTTTTCAGGTCGCTGTCGTCGGAAAGGGAAAGGATAATCACACCCTGGGGCAGATTATAAATACGGGAATGATATTCCGAAACAATGGATCCCGTCAGCCCCAGACGGACCCGGCCCGCTACATAACCGTTGGAGATGATGTCGTCTACAATATCTTTTGCCGTGGTGATGGGGATTGCAAATCCCATCCCTTCATATCCCTGGATTTTCGAGGTATTGATGCCGATAACCTGCCCATACATATTAAATAAGGCGCCGCCGGAATTCCCCGGGTTGATGGCCGCGTCGGTCTGGATGTATTTCATGGCCGATTGCGCCTTGCTGTCCACCGGCCGGTTCAAAGCCGATACGATACCGCGGGTGAGGGAATTATTATAATCCAGCCCGCCCGGGTTGCCGATGGCCAGCACCCAGTCGCCAACCCGCAGGTCGTCTGAATTGCCCAGCGTCGCCACCGGGAGCCCCGTGGCCTCTATTTTGACAACGGCCAGGTCGGTGCGCTTGTCAAATCCCACCACTGTGGCTACATAGCGCTCCTCTGTACTCAAGACTACTTCCACCGGGAATTCATTGGAATCATTGATCACGTGGGAATTGGTCATAATATAGCCGTTTTCACTGATAATAATGCCGGAGCCCTCCATGGCGGGCTCGTCGCCCGGCTGGGATCCCTGGTTATACACACAGATCCCCACAATGGCGGGGGATTCTTTTTCATAAATTTCCGCCGCGCTCAAGGTGCCGCTGCCGCCGTCCAGCTCCTGCTGGTTTTCCAAGACAAGCCCTCCCCAGTTGGGATCGGTGGCCGGCTGGTTGGCAAGGGAGCTATCCGGCTGGGAAGAAGGGGAGGAGGAGCTGCTGGAAGAGGGAGCCGAGGATGAAGAGGGGGGAAAGGAAGCCATCGGCGGCTGGGAAAAGGCGGAATACACGCCGTACACGCAAAAGCTCAACACAAAACCGCCCAGGACTATTCCCACGGCCCACAAAAAGATTTTTAAGCCCTTATCCATTTTTTTCTTAGGGGGTTTCCCTCCCGGTGCCGCGCCGTTTTGGGAAGGGTCCAGCCATCCTCCATAGGAAGGCTGCGGAAAGGGTACGTTAGGTTCTGCGGGATACGGGGAAGAACCGGCCGGCGGGGCCGCCATTGGGGAAGGCATGCCCTGTTGCGCCGGATCTGCGTCCTGCGCAACGGCGTCCACACCGGGGTCCGGCTGCTGTCCTGCCTGCGGAACATCGGACGTACCGGGCTGTTGGCCGGAAAGAGGCGCAACAGCGGATTCTTCCGAGGAAGGGACTGAAGGTTGATCGGTTTCCGGGGAGGATGCCTCCCTGGGAGAAACAGCAGGGGACACGTTTTCCTCTTCCGGACTATGATCCGGGGTTCCAAAGATTTCCTCATTCATAGATAAATTCTCCTCCATCAATTGGATTTCCATAACCACCTGCGGTGGGGCACGACGCGCGCCTACGGCGGGTACGTCGCGCACAAGGCTTTCTTTAAAAAGAACCTAGCCGCCCGCGCCACCTGCGGTGGGGCATGACGCGCACCGGGTTTTCTTTGAAAAGAACATGGGTCGTCCGCGTTTAAACGTAAAAGTTTTGCTCAAGCTTTTTCACCACCTGCGGTGGGGCACGTCGCGCACCGGGCTTTTTTTGAAAAGAACCATGTCGCCCGCGCCGAAACATAAAAGTTTCGTCCACCTTTTCAAAGGTGGCGGGATGGAGGGGCGGAGCCCTTCCTCGCCCATCGCAATGGGCGAAACCCTCAAGATTCCCACAAGCTCAGGAGGGGAGGCCAAACCGTCCATTGGACGGTTTGGGCGTGGGGAACCCTAGCGAGGGGTTCCCCATACTCCATCTGCTTGTGCAATTGGCTAAAGGCCGTTGTTTTTTCCGCAGGCTGGTAAAATAGCATTATTTAGAGCTGCGGGGGGCCAATCCGTCTCCGTTTTTCGGCAGCCAGAAAGTGAACTCACAAAACTCCCCTTCCGTGCTCTTGACGGTGATATCGCCGCCGTGCTGCTGGATAATGGTGCGCACAATATAAAGTCCCAAGCCCATACCGTTTTTATCCTGGCTGCGGGATTTATCCGTTTTGTAAAATTTGTCAAAGACCATATCAATTTCATCTGCAGGAATCCCCTGGCCGCTATTTTTGATGCTCACCTCAGCGCGGTGGTTGATCTCCTTCACATGCAATTCGATATAGCCGCCCTCATTGACAAACTTGACGGCGTTTTCAATCAGGTTATACACCACTTGATGGATCATATCCGGGTCGCCGTCGATAAACAGGCTCTGGGCGTCCTCCAACCCCGTGACCTCAATATTCTTTTTCTCGATATTATTTTCAAAGGTGATCAGGACGCTTAATACGGTGCTCGTCAGATCAAACCGCTGTTTATTGAGATGCAGTTCCCCGTTGTCAATACGGGAAAGGTCCAACATGGTCTTTACCAGGCGGGACAGCCGTTTCACTTCGTCGGAAACGATCTTTAAATAATAATCCTGTTTTTCTGGGGGAATGGTGCCGTCCAGGATGCCGTCGATAAAGCCGGCGATGGTGGTCATAGGGGTTTTCAGCTCGTGGGAGACATTGGCGATAAAGCTCCGGCGGGTGCTTTCAGAAGAGGCCAAAGAGGCGGCCATATTATTAAACGCCAGCGCCAGCTGACCAATTTCGTCCTGGCTGGTGACAGGGACCCGCCGGGAAAAATCCCCCTGGCCAAAACAGCGGGCTGCAATGGCCATTTCCCGCAGAGGGCGTACCATGCCGTAGGAAAACAGACCCACCACGCAGAAAGAAACTGCAAAAGCCCCAATGGAGGCAAAGATAAACATGCGCAGTACGTCGGTACGGAAAGTATCTAAATAACGGGCGTCTGATGCGGCGAATACAACACCCGCCACCACAGGATTTCCGCTCTGGCTGGAGGCCAAAATGGGGCGCCCCACCACATAACAGCTGTGGCTAAACATGCCGTTAAGCGTGGTAGTGCCCGCATATTCCCCCTTGATCGCAGAGGAGACAATGGGATCGGGAACCTGGCTATTTTGAAAAACCAAGTCGTTTTCCGAGTGCAGCTTGACTTCCCCGTGGACGTCCGTAATAAAGATACTGGCGGAAATATTGGAAGAGAACATCTGGATCACCCCCTGCAATTCGGAGGTTTGCAGGATACCGCTGTCCTCTCCAATCAATATTTTAGAAGAAGCGAACTCCGCGATACTTTCCACGTTGGTATTTAAAAGATCGCGCTTTTCATCCTGCCAGTAGCGGGAGATAAAGACGATCAACATCACCCCTAAGAGCAAGAAACTCACCAAAATGATAGCCAAGCTGACGCGCAGATATTTTTTGAAGAGCGTCTTTTGCATGGCCATGATTATTCTTTCACCTCAAATTTGTAACCAACGCCCCACACGGTTTTCAGCGCCCATTTGTCGGAAACGCCTTCCAATTTCTCACGCAGACGTTTGACGTGCACGTCCACCGTGCGGGAATCGCCGTAATAGTCAAAGCCCCATACTTCGTCCAGCAGCTGGTCCCGGGTAAAAACGCGGTTGGGGTTGCTGGCCAGGTGGTAAATGAGTTCCATCTCTTTTGGGGGGGTATCCACCTGCACCCCGTTTACCTTCAGCTCGTAGTTTGTGAGGTTGATGGATAATTTGTCGTATTTTACTTCTTTTACCGCATCCCCCTGCTGCCCGCTGCGGCGCAAAACAGCTTTGATACGGGCCACCACTTCTTTGGCTTCAAAGGGTTTTACCACATAGTCGTCGGCGCCCAGTTCCAGGCCAAGCACCTTGTCGAATACTTCCCCTTTGGCGGTCAGCATAATGATGGGGACCTGGGATTTTTTCCGGATCTCCCGGCACACCTGCCATCCGTCCAAACCGGGAAGCATGATATCCAACATAATCAAAACGGGGTTTTCCGATTCAAAAAGCTCCAATGCCTGCTTGCCGTCGTTGGCAATGACGGTGGCAAACCCTTCTTTTTCGATATACAGACGCAACAACTCACAGATATTCTGGTCGTCGTCCACAATTAAAATTTTGTCCATATCCATGG
>CAJFUH010000196.1 GCA_904420155.1 uncultured Clostridia bacterium | reverse complement strand
CACATTCTCTCAAAAAACAGAACCTGCCTCTTCTTCCCCCAAGAAAACTCTGGATGATGATAATCCCTTCGATATGTATTTCCAAGCTCAAAAGGGCGGCGGGGAAACAGAAAATCAATCTCCCACCAAGCAAATTGGAGAAGAAGATGATTTCTGGGATAAATTCTTCAAAAGTTAAGATAATCTAAAAAATCACGACCCAAAAGGGGCGGCTATCAAAAAGATAGCCGCCCCTTTTATCAAAATAACTTATCAAAGTGAAGAAAACGTTTTCCTGTCCGTTACAAGCGATCATCGGCTCTATGCCTGGTAAAGCTATTAGAGGAGTTCTTCCCGATAAGCCCCTAAATATTCGATGCAATATTCATCCTTACCCAAAACCGCATTGGCAGCATAGAGGGAAGCCATCAATTCACGGTTCAGCGGGTCCATAATCGCGCTGTCCAGCCCAACCGTCATGGCCGCCACGAGGAACGTGCGATTGATTAAAGCCCTCTTGGGCAGGCCAAAGGAAATATTGCTCAGCCCGCATACAATGTGGATATCGGGCAATTTTTCACGGATGCCACGGATAGAGTCCAGCGCCTCTAAACCATACGCCTCCCCTGATCCTGCCGGGCGGACCATAGGATCTAAATAAATGTCTTCCCGGGACAGGCCTTCTTTGGTAAGGCGTTCTACCAGTTCGCCCGCCAATTGGATTCTCCTCTCTACCCCATCCGGTACGCCGGAATCGTCCATACAAAGGGCGACCAACCCCGTGTGGTTTTCCAACGCGGCTTGAAGCATCGGCTCAAAGCGGTTTTGCTCCAAAGTGACCGAATTAATGATAGGCTTTTCCCCTTTGTATTCCTTGGCCAAAACAGAAGCTACCGCCGGGTCCGGGGTATCGATCACCAGTGGCAGGGTGGTCGCCTCCTGCACCGTTTGCATCAGCCAGCGAAGATGCTCGCATTCCTGTTCTACAAACATGCCTGCGTTGATGTCTAAATAATGCGCCCCCGCTTCTTCTTGGCGCCGCGCTAAGTCCTGTACAAACGCCACGTCCCTCTTTTCAATCGCTTCGTGAACGCTGGGAATGGAACTGTTTAGCTTCTCTCCAATAATAATCATATCTATTCTCCTTTGGTTTTTAGATTCCCCAAAAAGTTCAGCAGTATTTCCTATCTTTTACATGTCACCAAGTTGTAAAAATGTTAGTTTTGCTGTGCGATGTGGGGGAAATTTATTGACTTTAATCACTATATGATTTATACTATAGATCAGAAAACGCAAGATTTTATATGGTTTATAACAGCGCTTATTGTTTGGAAAAAGCGCACTTCATAATACTCCTCCCTAAAAGACAGAAACCTGCTGACGCAGGTTTCTGTCTTTTTTATGAAAAACAGCTGCCTTTACTTCATGGGATGATTGACTATATTTTGCGGGCGACCTTGTAAGAAACATTCCAAATTTTCTGCCACGGTTTCAATCAGCCTAGCGCGGGATTCCTTGGCGGCCCAGGAAATGTGAGGTGTAATGATACAATGTTTCGCTGTCAGCAATGGATTATCCTTTGCTGGTGGTTCCTGGGATAGGACGTCCAGCGCCGCGCCTGCGATTCTACCGGTATTCAAAGCCTCCGCTAAGTCTTCCTCCCGGATCACTTGTCCGCGGGAAGTATTGATCAAAAAGGCGCTTGGTTTCATCAAAGACAGGTTTTTCTGGCAAATAAGGCATTCTGTCTCCGAGGTCAGCGGGCAATGGATGGAAAGGACGTCGCTCTCTTGAAACAGCCGTTTTTGTTCTACCCAGGTACACCCTTCCGGCAACGGCCGCTTTGTTCGGCTGTGTACCAAGACATTCATCCCCATGGCCTGGGCGATGCGGGCTACCGCCTGCCCAATCTTTCCAAAACCCAGGATTCCCATGGTTTTATGTTCCAATTCAATCATGGGGCTTTTCCAATAGCAAAACTGATTGCAAGAACTCCAATCTCCGTTATGTACCGATTGATCATGGAGGGACACCCGGTTGGTCAATTCTAATAACAGGGCAAAGGTCATTTGAGCCACCGCCTGGGTACAATACGCAGGGACGTTGCATACCACGATTCCCAGCTCGTCCGCCGCCTCTAAATCTACCACGTTATAACCAGTGGATAAGGTCCCTACATAGCGGCAACGCACCAACTGCCTGAGGGTTTCCCCTGAAAGAGGGGTCTTGTTGGTGATGACAATCTCTGCATCTCTCGCCCGCTCAATAATTTCATGTACTTCCGTCTTTTCGTAAATGGTGAGTTCCCCCAGGGACTGTAGCTTTCCCCAATCCATATCCCCAGGATTTGTGGTATATCCATCCAATAGGACCAGTTTCATTCCATCCCACCTTTCCGGTTTTTCGTTTTATTATACACAGGTTTCCACATCTTGTCTAGTATTCCTAACGGGTTCCCCATTTCTGCCTATTTTATGAAAAACTTGAAAAAATTTCACCAATCCTTATTACTCCATCCAGGACGAGATAAAATAGAGGTAAATCATGGAAGAAATGGGGAGATCTTATGAAAAAAGTGTACCAGGCATTGTTGGCGGCACTCATTCTTTGGATTGGAATCATCCTTTCTTTTTCGGCTAGCGCCACAGACCCCCAAATTCTCTATTATGCTATCCCCTCTTCGGCAGCATACAACGATCACCTGTCCATCTTACCTGGAACAGACGGGGATTTTTATCTTCTATCCTCCGATGATACCCAAACACAACTCTCTTTGTTTGATGCAATCCAAGGGGAATTCCGTCCCCTGCTCACCGAACCCCTTCCCTATACCGCCGCGCTGCTCTCTCCCGCAACCCTAGTCATCGCATCCTCTACCATGCAGTATGACGAAACGGAACAGGCTTTTCTGTGCTCTACGCGGATGACCTATTATGAGAAAAATACCGGCATTTTTGAGAGCTATGTTTTCCCGGACCTGTATCTGGAGAACAGTCGCTGCCTGGCAGTGGACGCTTACGGATTCTTCTATACGGTAGACCGGGAATCTCCTTCCATTGTGCGTATTTTTAACCGCAGCGGTGTCCTTCAGCACACCATTCCCTGTAACGACCGTATTTCTTCGGTAACGGCCTCCCCTTCTGGAGAGCAAATCTATATCACCTATACCGACAACCGCCGTTTTTCCCGTTTGGATTGCAGTTCCCCAGACATCTTCGGGCAGCCGGTCGACTTGGATATGGATTCGCCAGAGCTCCCTTATCGGTTTCTAGATGACACTTCCTATATGGATGCAGCCGGGGACCGGTATGTTTGGGAAGAAAACCGGTTTCGCTTATCTTATTCTTCTCTCTGCCCTCAGCCCTCTCCTTGCCTATATCAAAACTTCCTTCTCTGTTTTCCCAAAGGAGGCCCTCTGCTCTATTT
>CAJFUH010000195.1 GCA_904420155.1 uncultured Clostridia bacterium | reverse complement strand
TCTGTGACTTTCTGGTAGTATTCATCGGCGTCCTATTGTTATGTGGATGGAGCTATCTGTCCTATTTAGCGGTAAATTAGCAATCGATGTTTTTGTGTTTATATGATAACAAAAAAGCTCCGGGACTTTCCTACAGAAGTTCCGGAGTTTTTTTGTACAGCAAAAACGGATTGCCGCCCTTTCATGATATGGATGGGATTTACTGGATGGAACAGTCGAGATAGTGCTCCAGTTCCTCCTCATCCTTCTTTTTCTTTTCATGGAAAACCAGGATGGTAGCGACGGCAGCGGCCACCGTGGCGGCTACTGTAACAATCGTGATCAATACGGAAAGTTTATTCAACTTTTTCAAAATAGAGCACCTCCAAAGCAATTTTATCGACTTTTTCTATAGTATATCATATCCAATTTATAATACTCTGTCAAGGGAAGGGATGTTCCTTGGCTATTTTTCACAAAATGACAAAAAAGGCCGGATAAACAAAAAAGCAGGGCGCAAGGCTCTGCTTTCGCGGTCTATTTTTTACGCAAGACCATTAGGCGCTTGCATTGAGTTTCCGAGCAAGGGCGGACTTTCTTCTTGCAGCGGTATTCTTATGAAGGATTCCCTTGGCGGCGGCCTGGTCGATATTCTTCATAGCAAGACGTACAGCCTCTACTTTATCGGCGGCACCGGTATCAATTGCGGTGGTAGCCTTCTTGACCGTGGTTTTCAGAGCGGAATTGTAAGCTTTGTTTCTCAAAGCTTTGGTTGCGCTAACCTTTACGCGCTTTTTAGCGGATTTAATATTTGGCATTGTCACACCTCCTTTTGCCCATAGTCATGTACAACTTATAATACCATGAAATCCGAGAAAATGCAATGTCTTTTTGAAAATATTCGCGGATAGAAGATGGAATTGTTGTAATAATATCATATAAGGAGTTGATTTGCAATGTTTTTTCGCACAGATTTAGCGATGGAGGCCGAGGAGTTTTCCGGCGGGGGATTAGAGGGCGTTCAAAGGCACGCTACGCGCCATGGGGAGATGACGATTACCCGGATTACCATATCCACACAGGAGGCGGCGAAACGGCTGGATAAACCGGTTGGGACCTATATTACCATTGAAGTGCCGCCCATGACCGACGATTTCCGCAACCAGGAAGAACGAATCCAAACGGCAGCCAAAGAAATACGATCCCTGTTGCCGGAAAAAGGGCTGGTATTGGTGGCGGGCCTGGGGAATTCGGACATTACCCCCGACGACCTGGGGCCCCGTACCGCCAACATGATTTTAGCTACCCGGCATATATCGGAGGAACTGGCCCGGGCGGTGGGGCTCATAGGGCTGCGCCCGGTGGCGGTGCTGGCCCCAGGGGTATTGGGTCAGACCGGCATAGAAACCGGGGAACTGCTGTACAGCATTGTACAGAGGCTGTCCCCTGCGGCCCTCATTGTGGTGGACGCCCTGGCTTCCCGCCGTTTGGACCGGCTGGGCTGTACATTGCAGATCAGCGATACCGGGATTTCTCCCGGTTCGGGGGTGGGAAACGCCCGGCCCCATATCAGCAGGGAAACCATGGGCGTTCCGGTTATCAGTATGGGCGTGCCCACCGTGGTGGACGCAGCCACTTTGGCGGCGGATTTATTGCATTGTGAAGACGATGCGGAGGAGGAACAGGTACGCTGCCGGGTATCCCCCAGGGGGGAAGACATGATGGTGACGCCAAGGGAAATCGACCTTCTGATTGAACGCGCCGCCCAACTGACGGGAATGGCCATCAACTGCGCCTTGCAGCCGGGATTCTCTGTGGAAGATCTCACCGCGCTGGTGTCCTGATGGGGTAGAAGTTCAGGCATAAAAGAAAAGAATTTCGCATAGCCATGTAAAGAGTTGATTCCATCTTGTCCACACCGGGAGGCTTGGCTGTGCATTTCATCAACGGAAAGAAATTATCGGTTGCTACAAAAATTGTATTGGGCTGTGCGGCCGCGGTTTTGGCGGTGACCTGCTTAGCCATCCGTCTGCCTGCGCTATTTGCAGACGGCGGGGATACCCTGGCCACTTGGGCGGCCGGTATGGCCTTGCCCAATGGAGCCAAAGCCGCCCTTCAGGAAGGATATGGCGACGGGGAAGAACCGCCGGACGACGTTTCCGCATTGGCGCCCGCGGCCAGTTCTTCCCCGTCCTCTAAGACGGAAGAGGACGAGTTATCTTCCAGTTCCCTTTCCTCCGGGGAAAATGCTTCCTCCTCTCCCACCAAAAGCGAGCCGATTCCCCCCGACCCAAACAACAGCATCAAGATCCGGGAAGTACAGTTTGGGGCTTCGGGGGATAAATACGCCAATTTTTATTTTAAAAATAACGCAGGCGCCGCCATCAATGTGCCGGAATTACTGCTCAGGCGGCCGGATCTCCACATAAAAAAGAATGGGCAACCCCAGGTCCTGATTATGCATACCCATACCTGCGAATCCTATATGACAGAAGACCTGGGCTATTATCCCGCTGATTTCTATCCCCGTACCACAGACAATCAATACAACGTCACACGGGTAGGAGACGCCATAGAAGAAAAGCTGACGGCGGCGGGAATCGGCGTGGTGCATGACGTCACCGTACACGATAATCCCAGCTACAACGGCTCTTATACCCGGTCGGAAGCTACGATCCAGAAAAATTTACAGCAGTATCCTTCTATCCAGGTGGTGCTGGATATCCACCGGGACGCTTTGGGCAATGAGGAGAGCGGCAAAACCAAACCCGTTTTTGTGGTGGACGGCAAGAAAGCGGCGCAGATTATGATTGTCAGCGGATATAACAACAGCGCGAACAAATTCCCGGACTGGGAATATAATATGAGCTTTGCCCTAAAGCTCCAACAGGCGGCGGAAAACCGGTATCCAGGGATGACCCGCCCGCTGAATTTTACCTCTATGCAATATAATATGTACTTAACCCACGGCTCCCTGCTGATTGAAGTGGGGACGGACGCCAATACTCTAGACGAAGCGGTGTACAGCGGTTCCCTGCTGGGGGATGTGCTGGTGGATGTCTTAAACGATTTGACGGAGTAATGCCATGAAGATCAAAGGAAGTAAAAAAGCAAAGCGCCTGGCGATTGCCCTCTTTCTCGTGTTCCTGGTTGCCCTGTTTTTTACCGGGTGCGTGGTGGCGGACCGCAATACCCGCCGTATTGGGTTTGGAGATACCACCCCTATCGTTTCTAAATATACCGGGGAGGGGGACCGCAGGGGGCTTATCATCTATTTATTCGGGCACCCTTATACCATCGACGTTACCCCCTGGTTTTGGGCGGCGCAGTCCATCGCCCGTGGGGTGGATCAGGTGGGAAAGACCTTCCAGGATATCGCCGGCGCATGGGAACAGCAAATGACCCCCAAAGACTGGTAGCGGGGTACCAGGCGGGAAGCCTTTTGTTTCTAATCAAAGCCTGATACAACTGGAAAATCAAAAAAATAACGATTTGTTCACAAAAATGTTGCGAAATCTTTTGTTTCGGCAAGCTTGGGCGGTTGCATTGTCCCGGGGATATTGATATAATGAACATAAAATGTCGAATACTGCAAAACCGCGCGAATTGCTGTAGGATAAAGGACATGTGCTATCCCTCTTTCGGGCGGTTTTTTGATAGGCCTGGACAGAGCGGGGGCCGTCGGCGTATAAGCGCCGGTGGCCTCCGCCGCAAAATGATACAGGGACGTATATGGTTATGAGCGTGTATAATCTTGGAGGATGATTCAGATAAATGAACGAACGGTTTCAAAAATGGACGGCATGGATAGCGTGCGCCGCCCTGATTATGATATGCGGTACTTCCGTAGCTTTTGCCGCCCCGGCAAATCCCATTCAGCAGGGGCCTCAGGCATCCCAAGCCAATGTGACGCCCAGGGAAGAAGGACAGGGGTCCTCG
>CAJFUH010000194.1 GCA_904420155.1 uncultured Clostridia bacterium | reverse complement strand
GGCCAGTTTATCTACAGAATATATGAGGTCGTCAATTGCATGTTCGAGCGATTTCTGGATATTGGATACTGCAGAAAAGCTTCGTTGCTTGCTTATTCTAACTTCAGTTGCTGTTTTTTCAACAGAGGCTGGGTCTGAAAAAGTACCAAAAGCAAGATTACATTGAAACTCGACTTTTTTCAAAATACTATCCAAACCGGAGAGATACGAGCTATCCCGCAGGGAAGGTGCGAAAGCATGATAAAAATCACCGCTGGATATGCCGGTTTCCAGGCTTCTCCTGTATAGGCGTTGTTCCCGCTTATCCATCGATAGGGAGCCATCTGGCGCTTTGCGAATTGCCGACGCTGCCACATCAATGGCCATCTGGCCGCCGTCATATTCCCACATCAATCTTTCGTATTGTTCGTTCGCGTCATGTATAGACCGTACAGCGTTTGCATAAACAGACACGCCAAGGGGGGAATGACGATCTTTGTTGTTGGCTAAAGGAATTTTAAAGTACGCAAACAAAGGGCGGTCAACCCCAGAGATTGTCACTTCGGGAGAAATCTCCGTCCATTCCGGGATAGAAGGGAGCGGAACCTCCGCCCCCAGAGTGGCGCTGCTTCCCGAAGAAAAGGCTTTATTCCGAATGACCTCTTGGCCTTTCGCATATTCGTGACTTTCAGCGCGAGTATAAATCCGGTTGCCTCTAACGAGCTGTTCTGTAAATATCGCACCTGTCATTCGTCCGGATGAATCAAATGAGGTAGGGAAGAAGCAATCGGCTTGAACCACGTCTACTACAATATTTTCGCCGCTGATATAGGGCTTGAATATGGCCCCACCTAGCGCGCAGGCATATTCTGTATACTCCAATAATTTTTGAAAGAACGGGATGAGTTGTTTTTTCATCCATACGCCACGCGCGCTTCCTGTAATATTGATTTCTGATTCTAACACAATTAGCCTTGCAAATTCAGAAGCAATAGATACAGGGAGCTGTAAAGCGGTTTCACCTTTTGTCCCCTCATACATATCAGCCCAAAATTCAACCAGGTTTCCCATTTTAGGGGATATGGTCAGTTCTGTAGTTTCCTGTCCCATCAATCTTAGAATAGTAGATTTAATCCATTCTAGCATCCTGTTAAACATGTTTACACCCCCTTCCAGTCGGCCCACCGATACTCACGAGCGAGTATGGTATTGGCGAAATATCGGATATCGTCCATTGCATGGTCGTTTTCCTTTACAACCTTGTCCTCTTGCGCTTCGTCATCCCAACAATAGGACTGAAATTCTTTGATAGCGTCTTTACAGGATTCATGAATCAGCAATTTCCCGGCGTTCATAAGCGCAGCGGTTGTTCTAATGCCGTTTAATACGTTGTTGTCTGCTGCCAACACTTGAAATTTGCCATGTCGGCGAATCGTTTCAATAAAGGAAGCGGCGGACGGATCCACGATCACATACTGGATATACCGCCCAGTGGTTAAGCGTTCCAATTCTGTATAATGTTCTTCATCTGTCCTCTGTTTTAACATTTTACGACTATCATAATAGCTTTCCTTGATCCGGATTGCTCGGTTGTTCCCAACGCACCACAAACCCATACTACATGGGTTGTGGGTGCCGTAGTCGATAGAAACGTAAAAGGTGCCTGTCAACCCCTCTATGCGTCCGGTATATAAATAACGTCCTTGATCGTCGGCAAAGAAAGGGTATACAAGTCCATTGGCAATCGCCCAATTTCCCAAAACATACCGATCGTAATAGACGGTTCCTGCATATTCTGTTTTGATGTTTGCCACAACATCTGCCGGCAACACCCCGTCATCAATTACATATTTCTGCTGGTAAATATCTGCCTTGCTATCCAGAAACTTTTTAAACCAATGGAGCGGGCTATCAGGGTTACAGGTGCCGTCGAAGTGGGAATGTTTACAGCGGAGGCGGCTTTTCAACATCTGGAACACTTCTTCATTCCAGGTGGTTATTTCATCGCCGTAGACATATTCAAACGTCGCGCCCTGAATCCTGGCCATATGCTTTTTATTATCAGCGCCCAGGGCATAGACTTTTTTCCCGAAAAGCTTCACGGTATTGTCGCTGCTAATGTTGCCGACTAGATCAGGGGTCCATATCTCCCGCATGGGATCCAGGATATTGCGTTCCAGAGTGCCTTTAGTGTTGCCAAGCAATACCAAAAGACCTTCACCTTTGGCGGCCAATAGGCGCTTAGGGATTACGACAGAATAGTCCACAAAAGATTTACCGGATCCAGTGGCGCCAATTTTCACATTCCATCGATGATTACAATTCATCAGGTATTTTTTCTGTTTCCTTGTCAACGACACTGTCAATGTCCTCCAATAGCTCTTTAGCTTTCTTCAGGAGAGCAGCGTCGCCCTCCGGCTCCGGCCTGTCCCTCCACTTATCCGGCCTGCGGTTTTTCAGCCAAAAAGCTGCTGCACCAGTATCAGGCGGGATATGTTTGGTGATGATAGTAGTTTCAATCCCGTTGATAGTTGTCTTCGTTTTCGTTTCCTGAAATTCATATCCTAAAGCCCTTTTGAGAAGGGCGTTCTCCACTTCATAGTCGACAACTTCTTTTCCCTTTTTTATGGCCTTGCGCATCTCGCAAAAACGCTTTTGATAACGGTAAAAAGTTGCTTCATCTATTCCCATGTTATGGGCTATTTGTCCATTTGTCAGGCCATCCCTGGCCCAACCTTCCAGCAAGGTTAGCCCTTCTTGTGTAAGCCAGTAATTATATTTTGCCACTCCCACCACCTCTCGTCACGTTCTGTAGGTTCACAGTATCCAACGCCTTGGAGTAATCTTATCTGTCCGGATATCCCTCTTGAAAACTCCCAGAGCATATTGCATGTCGGCCAAAGCCGCTTCCATGCAGGCCAATCGTCTTTTCTGCGTTCCGGATAAGGGAGGGGGCAGAGAGCGTAATTCCCGGATGCGTTCTTTGTAAACCTTGATGCTGGTTTCATACTCTTGAATCAGTTCTTCAGGCGACATCGGATAGCCTCCTTTTCTGGGCAAAAAGAAAGCGCCCAGCCGGTCTGCTGAACGCTTTCTGTATTTTCTTCCCGGTTTCCCGTGATTATACTATACACCATTAGATGGTGCTCAGAAGTTCGAATTTAAATAAAATTTCGTTTTTTCGCGAGTTTGAAGTAAAAGATGCGCCTAGCCTTATCATAGGAATATTTGGTCAAGCAGGAGCCTTTCAGCAATTGTAAAAAATGAAGAGGAGCATCAGATGTTACAGAGTATAGAACGTTTTGATATTCTTCTGGAAATTTAATCTCACGGCATACCTCAATTACCGTCTGTTCAATCAATTCGATATCAGCAGCCAGCATCGCAACTCTTTCTGCGGTTTTACTGGTAGGATCTCCGACGCCGGATCCGTGAGGCAATCCGGTTATTCGAGGACTTCTGTATGGGTCGCGAAGATTGGCCAATTGCCGCTTTTTGTCTGTATATTGCAGGCAAAAATTGTGTAGCTCCCGATATTGTAGTTTTGATATGTTATACTGTTCCAGTTTTAAATCTCTTCGCCCCATTAAAGCGCCCTCCAGTTTTACAGAATTTTCACGAATTTCTCCAATCTTTCACAATGCCTTTATAGCCATGTCACAAAGGCGCTGTAAGATAAGATCAATCCAAGGGCAATAGCCCATACAAAACCGGCAAGAGAGCCGGACCATCGATAAGTTCCTTTTAGGACTTCATATATATTTCTTCTTTTTCATTTTTTCTCCTTTTCTTAGAAGGGCGCGGGGTTCCGCGCCCTTTCTTTT
>CAJFUH010000193.1 GCA_904420155.1 uncultured Clostridia bacterium | reverse complement strand
CCCTGACGGATAGCGTCCGCGCTGCCTTCAAAATCATTGACAGCCAGGGTAATAAATTCCGCAATACGGTCCATATCCGCTTCTTTTAAGCCGCGGGTAGTGACAGCGGGAGTTCCAATGCGGATACCGCTGGTGATAAAGGGGCTGCGGGGTTCGTTGGGAACCGTATTTTTGTTTACGGTGATATACACCTCGTCCAAACGATGTTCCAATTCCTTACCGGTGATATCTTTGTCGCGGAGATCCAATAAAATCAAATGGTTGTCGGTTCCGCCGGACACTAAGGAATGTCCTCTTTTTAGGAGGCCTTCCGCCAATGCGGCACAGTTGGCTACTACCTGTTTGCCGTATTCTTTAAAAGCAGGGGAAAGGGCTTCGCCCAGGCATACCGCTTTTGCAGCAATTGTATGCATCAGCGGGCCGCCCTGCGTACCCGGGAAAATCGCTTTGTCGATGGCCTTTGCAAACTCTTCTTTGCAAAGGATCATACCGCCTCTGGGGCCCCTCAGGGTCTTATGGGTAGTGGTGGTGACAAAGTGGGCATGTTCCACAGGGTTGGGATGGACACCGGCCGCGACCAGTCCGGCAATGTGAGCCATATCTACCATAAGATAAGCGCCGCAGGCGTCGGCAATCTCACGAAAACGTTTGAAATCAATGATCCGGGGATAAGCGCTAGCTCCGCAAACAATCATTTTGGGCTTTACCTGCATCGCCTGTTCCATCACCTTGTCATAATCAATGCGATGGGTCATAGGATCTACACCATAGGAAACAAACTGATAATATTTACCGGAAAGGTTCACCGGGGAACCGTGGGTCAGATGTCCACCTTCAGACAGGTTCATGCCCATCACAGTATCGCCTGGCTCCAGCATCGCGAAATAAACAGCCATATTGGCCTGGGCGCCGGAATGTGGCTGTACGTTGGCATGCTCCGCGCCGAACAATTCGCAGGCGCGTTTGCGGGCGATTTCTTCCACAACGTCCACGCATTCACAGCCGCCGTAATAACGTTTGCCGGGATAACCTTCCGCATATTTGTTGGTTAACACCGAACCCATGGCTGCCAGGACAGCGGGGGAAACAATGTTTTCCGAAGCAATCAGCTCCAGGTTGCGGCGCTGGCGTTTGAGTTCATCGTTCATGGCGTTGCCCACTTCAAGGTCAAATTGGGTTACAAACTCGATGCTATCTCCAATATCATTATACATATTTTCTCTCCCTTTTTTGGTAGATCACAAAATGATGATCCCTTGATACGGTAAAATTATACACGTTTCCCCGATAAATGGCAAGGGCTTCTGTGAGAGAAGCAAAAAATCTCCATTGCGTGAGTTGCTTACAGAAGCTGTTTGAGGCCGAAGAGAAACAGCAGATGGGCAGGATAAAATCCATAAAAAAAATAAGGGACCGGATGAGCGCCTCGCTTTCCGTTATAAAAAGAAAGAGGGATGAGGGCAAAGGCCGCATAAACTTGTGCGGCGCTGTGGGCCCAAACATGAAAGCCGGTATTCAGGAGAAGAAAAACGATCCAAAGCATCAGTTTGTTATCCCGGCAGATGTAGAAAAAGACGATGAGGATCACGCCGTACCAGCCATAGTCGGTATGAAGAATCTGGGCCAGACTACTGATGGCGGCGACGCCGATTAATCCTAGGAAAGGAAATTTTTCGCGGGTATACTCTAAAAACCATAGGGCGCACAGTCCCAAAAATAGAGTAAAAAACACATTTTGTGATTTCCAATAAAACCACGAACCTTTTAACGCCACATCAAATGGAATTTCAGAGAGAAACGCAAAAACCAACAGACGCAACCCATACCTTTTGAGGTGGGAAGTGTGCGCAAACCCCTGGGCAATAAAAAAGCAAAAGATGGGAAAGGCCAAGCGGCCCAAAATAGAAAAGATGAGCACTTGAGGGAAAAAAACAGTCCCAATATGATCAATGAGCATAGAACAAAGGGCGATTATTTTCAGAAAGGTAGCGTTCATAGCGTCCTCCTTTTGGAAGAAAATGAGGGCAAGGACAGGGAATAAGGACAGCCTTTTATCATAGATACCTGAATAAATTATAAGAATAGGTAGGAATCTGTCAATCTTTGCTCTTGCAATTGAAAAAAAGATTCGATAAAATAAGAACAATTATTATTTAATTGTCAAAGGAGAAGTAGTATGACCGATCAAGAACGGGCATTGAAAGCCATTGAAGCTTTAAAGAAAGAATATCCGGATTCCATATGTTCTTTGACTTATACCGATCCCTTACAGCTATTGATTTCCACCCGGCTGGCGGCACAGTGCACGGATGCCCGCGTCAACATGGTCACTCCCACTCTATTTGCCCATTTTCCCGATGTATACGCCTTTGCCCAGGCCAATGTGGAAGATGTGGAAAGAGATATCCATTCCTGCGGCCTGTATAAAACCAAGGCCCGGGATATTGTAGCGATGTGCCGTATGATCCGGGATGAATTTGGGGGAAAGGTTCCGGATTCTTTAGAGCAGCTTACTAAATTGCCGGGGATTGGGAGGAAAACCGCTAACCTGATCATGGGAGATATTTTCAAAAAGCCGGCGGTGGTGGTGGATACGCACTGCATACGGCTTACTTCCCGGTTGGGCTTTCATCAAAGCAAGGATCCGTATAAAATAGAGATGCTGTTGAAGAAAATTTTGCCGGAAGAGGAATCCAATGATTTTTGTCACCGTTTGGTACTGCATGGCCGGGCTGTCTGCGACGCTAGAAAACCAAAGTGTGAGATTTGCTGTATGAAATCGTTCTGCAAGTACTATGATGACAATCAAAAAAAAGAAAAATAAAAATTTGCAAAAAATAGTTGAATTTGTCTTTCTGAGATGCTATAATATATCACGCCTTACAAATTAGAACAGTTTAAGGTATGATATGGGCTCGTAGCTCAGCTGGGAGAGCGCTGCGTTCGCATCGCAGAGGTCAAGGGTTCGAATCCCTCCGGGTCCACCATGATGGAGTGACAAAAAAGATGTCACTCCATTTTTTTCAGTATTCATGCGGGTTTGCGGGCTTTTTGGAGCAAAAACCGAAAAACGGTTTTACCGTAGATGTCCAAACAGCAAACCGCAGTAAAATCCGTTACAGAGGGGCTTCCGCCTGAAAATTCAGGCAGGAGGCCCCGCTTTTT
>CAJFUH010000192.1 GCA_904420155.1 uncultured Clostridia bacterium | reverse complement strand
TTTCTCTGGCCTATTCCACCAGTTCTCCAAACCGGCCGCCAAAATCCCAGAATTGCTGATTCAGGGTAATGAGTTCCTCCCATGTATGGAGGGGGATCTGATGGTAATACTCCTCCGGGACGCTCAGCCATATTTCCGAGGAATCCTCAAAACGGAATTTGACCTGGAACAAAAAGCGATGTCCGGGAGCGCGGCTTGTCCCCGTCTCTATCTTTTGAATCTCTTTTTCTTCCGCAGTGGCCAATCGGACTTCCGGCTCCGGGGCGGGAGCGTCCATTTTGGGATCATCGTCTTTCCACTTAGGCTTGTGGGTAAATACATAAATCATCAGAACCGCAATAAGAATCAGCGCCCCAATCGGTATCCATATGACCCAATCCTGATTGGAGGCCAGATATTCTTCTTTCGGTATAACCGTCGTAGACAGCATAACAATTCTTCCTTTTCCTTGCCTCTTCATCCGATCTCATAAATAATTTGGAAAACGCGGTGTATATAATCCATACACCGCGCTTTCTCATATCGTCTCGAATGGTTGCATTATCACGTCTTTCCCGGTATTATTCCTGCGCCTGGCTGGAAGTACCGGCAGTGCCGTCTAAAGGAGGAAGGCCGATCATCGTGCCGGAATCCCCTCCGTAATACGTGGGCATCTTGCCATCCCATTTATTGATATATTCCCATAACAGGATATTTTCCGTCAATTCCTGATTGCGCAGGCGCATGGCTTCCGCCTCGCCCTGGGCCTCCGTGACGTTCTGTTCCGCTTCTGTTTTGATGCGTTCCAGGTCATACTTGGCCTTTTGGGCATTTTGCTCCGCGATCTGCTTCTCCTCAATGGCCTTATTAAAGGCTTCGCTGAAATCAAAACTGATCACATTGAAGCTATCCACAATGATATATTTGTCGGAAAGCTTATCCTGTAGGAAATCCTTCATATTGGCGGAAACTTCCGAACGTTTGGTAATCAGCTCTTCCGCGGTATATTGGGCGGTCACAGCCTTCATACATTCGGAAATAGCCGGGGCCACCACGGTACTTTCATAATTCATACCGATGTTCTTATACAGATCATCCACAGCGCTGCTGTCCACCCGGTAGTTCACCGCGATATTGCTGTTGATGGATTGCAGGTCCTTGCTGGCGGACGCATTGTCGGTAGATTCATATTTCTGCATCCGCACGTCCACAATTTTCACAGATTGAATAAAGGGGATGCGGAACGAAACGCCTTCATCCAGCACCTGGCCGCTCACGGCCCCCATATTCAATAAAACCCCTTTGGAGCCTGCGGGGATAACGGTGACCGAGCTGCCAATCAGGATCACTGCCAACACGACTACCACAGCGGTAATGATAAGGGTACGCATCTTCTTTTTGTTTCCTTTGATGCTTGTAGGAATCTCCATTTTTTTACCTCCTTACAGTAAATGCCCTAAGTATAACATAAGCTGTAAAATAGGTATGAATGAAATATGAACACCAGAACGGAAAAGAAAAATTTTTTCAATTTTTGATTTTTTCCCTTGCATTTTTCCCTATAATGTGCTATTATACTTGAGCAACATCAAATAAGCGCTCGTAGCTCAGCTGGATAGAGTGACTGGCTACGAACCAGTAGGTCGGGGGTTCGAGTCCCTCCGGGCGCGCCACACCTGCGGTGAGCAATTTGCAACCGCAGGTTTTTTATTTTGAAGTTTTGCGCCCGCATTCACAGCGGGTATCTTTTTTGTAGCGTAAACCCCACCTGCGGTGAGCAATTCGCACGAATAGGTTTTTGTTTTTTTGAAAAAGATCGCTTAATCTTTCTACCATATATGCCATTTTTAAACAGCGGAGAACAACAAGGTTCCCCGCTGTTTTTTTATCCCCATATTTAGAAAAACTCAAATCATTTCTCGCTTTACTTATATGCTTTCAGGGTATAGGTCTGCCGCCAGGAATTTAACCGTTCTACTTTAGAAAAACCGCCGGAGAGCAAAGCCTCTGTCTCATGCTCCCTGGTAAGGGGGGTATCAAAGTGATAATAATCATTGTCATTTACGACCGATTCTTTTTTCAACTGAAGAAATTGCCGGAAGTTTTCCTTTTCTTCTTCCTCTGTTTCCGCCAAATAATCGGTTAAAATAAAGTATCCGCCGTCTTTTAACGATCTGTGCAGCCTGTGATAAAGGGAAATCTTCTGCTCCTGTGTAAAGTGATGCAAAGATTCCACAGATACGGCGGCGTCAAATCGGTTTTCTCCCAGAGGAACATCAAAATAAGAACCACGAATCAAAGTTAACTCTTTATTGGGAAACTTGGCTTGCAGGGTTTTTAACATCCCCTCTGCTAAATCAATCCCTGTAACGGCGGCAAAGGGATTGATTTTAAAATATGCGTCCAATTCCAAGCCGGTCCCGCATCCTAAGTCTAAAATATGGCACCCAGCGGCGGTAGGCAACTGTGACGCCGTGAAGGGATAAAAGAGGTTTGCCGAATGGATGGCATGGAGCTGGTGTTCTTCATATATAGATAAACGGCTATCAAAAAACTCGTCCATTTTTTCTAGTTTCATGAGGG
>CAJFUH010000191.1 GCA_904420155.1 uncultured Clostridia bacterium | reverse complement strand
TTTCGTATTTAAATAGTACAAATGAGCTTATGCAGGAGCCGCTCTGCATAAGCTCATTTGTATCTTACGGGCAATTTTTTATCCTTCTATGGCTATTTTAATATGGCCGTTCAACCTATCCCCCTCTATTACTATGTAATTGTCTCCGGCAGATAAGGTCAGATCAAATACGCCGTCTATAGAGGTATCGGCAATCACGTGTTTTTCCCCTTTTTCCTGCCAATAAATAGCTCCAGATCCCTCTGTGATTTTCAAAGTATAAGTAATCTTCAGTTGATTTCCCCGGTCCCTCTCTAAAGCGGTTCCTCCGAAAAGGTATTCCTCCCCGTTAAAATTTCTGTAATCCGCTTCATAGGTTCCAGTATAGCTGTCTTCTCCCTGAGAACGCTCTCCCTGTAAATCACAATCCTTTGTCAAAGCCTGATGTCCAAAGGATTGGATGAGATGATCGAAACCGCTGATTACAAGATCTTTCCACTGTTCTCCCCTCTGGCACCCGCTCAAACTTAACACAAAAGCCCCCGCTAGAATCCATCCTATTATCCGTTTGCACCATTTCATGGAAAATCTTTCTCCTTACAGGGCAGAATATAGCATCCATCCGCCCGCGAAAACTCCAAAAAAAGCGTAAATATCATTAACTACCATGCAAACCTGCATCAACTTGTTCCTTGCCTTTCCTTTTACATAGCAAACGGTAGTAAAAATTCCGCTGAATAACATAAAAACGATGTAACTTCCAATCATAATCTCCGCTGCCGGAGATTCCAGCGCCCACTGGTTCATACGAAGGAGTAAAATCGTCCACGGGACGATCATCATCACTGTACTGATCGCGGTCAAAACTTTATTTTTCATCTTTTTATCTCCTTTCTGATTTCCCAAAAAATATACAAGATACTGCCAGACAAATTATAGTGATCCCTGCGGCTACCGGAATCCATGGAACAAGCTCGATAGTAAAGGTATCAAAATGAGCCGCCATTTCTCCCTGTAACGCCGTAATCATGTAAAACGGATAACACATGGGGTAGACAAACCATACCTTTGTATTCATGGCCAATACGGATGGGATGATGGAAGCCAGACCGATCCCAATGGAAAATACCGGCGTGGTAATGCAGGTGGCAACCATCCAATAAAATGCAGCCATAGGAAGCGAGGATAGATATATCAGCCCGGTTTCCCGAAGAACCAAGAAAGGCGAGATCATTAGATTATAGTCGTTCATCTGGGATGCAATGGCAGCGGAGGGGAAATAAACCAGAATCATAAATACCATCTGTGCCGCCGCCAGCATCAGCAGCACTACAAATTTAGCCATGCACAAGGCCGCTGGATTTACAGGAAGGGAAAGCATTTTTAAAATCCCCCGGTTTCCCCGTTCCGTCTGGTTTAAAAGTACGGTTCCTATCACCAATGTCGCCGGATACATAAACCAGGCGAGCCCCATAAAACTCTGAATAAAAAAGTTGTCTTCCGGCGATATCCCTTCCGCTTGCATTTCAAAATTCATCCCGGAATTGACAATCGATGGTATCCAAAGAATGACGATAGGGATCAGCAAAATCCAAAGGATATGGGAACGGCGTATCTTTTTCAGTTCTATGCTAATATAAGAAAAAAATTTCATGCAAGATTCCTCCTGATTTTTCCCAAAACGGCCTCAGCCACGCCAAAAAGAATCGTTTCCCCTCCAGCGGCCATCAGAACTGAAATCGGGGCAACCGATACTTTCGGCGCCCCCGTCAGCGTCTGAAACGGCATAGCGAATGGAAACAGGGAGAAGATAAATGAGTCTGTTGGCAACATAGTTGCTACAAATAGGCAAATTACGCTGATTCCCAGGGAAATCCACATGTTCGGACAGAGGGAAGCAATCACCATAACTAAAATGGAAGCTGGGAGAAACAACGCCAACTCATACCCAAATGTTTTCAGGAGATCCATCCAAAAACCATTGTCTACAGAAAACCAATGATAAGAGCAGAAGGCCAAGGATGCCATCTCCAAAAGCAGCACAAAAATTAAAGAGGCAATCAAGAGGATGGTCTTCGCGGCAAACAGGTTTCCCGTGCGCTGGGGCAGCGCCTCCATCTTCTGCATAGCCCGGCCGGAAAACTCTGTATGGTACATAATACAAGAGCCAACTACTAAGAAGGACAGATTTAACATAGCTATCATCTGCCAGTTGGCATCCATCAAAATATCTAGCGCTGGAAGGGGTTGATAAATAAATTGATCCGGCCGGACCGCCGTATTCAGAATGGGAAAGCTTGCCGCCAGCAAACCGCCGATAAAAAACGCAGGGAAGAATCCCGTGCGCTTTAATTTTCTTTGTTCCAATGTAAGGCTCATCTATCCCCACCCCGTTTCAGATTATCTTCTTCGATCAGGGCTAGAAAGGTATCCTCCAAGTTATCTATAGGAAGCCCTTGCCGCTGAGCCCAATCCTTTAACTCCTGTAAAGCACCCTCAAATAACAGTCTTCCGTGATTGAGAATCCCTATCTCATCCGCCATCAGTTCTATTTCGGACAGCAGGTGGGAAGATACCAGCACTGTACAGTCATACTTCTGGGGTAAAGAACGGATCAATGTGCGGATCTCATGGATTCCCGCAGGATCGAGGCCGTTAGTAGGTTCGTCTAAAATTAAAATGGGCGGTTGTCCCAGCAGCGCTCCAGCCAGCCCCAGGCGTTGTTTCATGCCAAGGGAATACTTCTTTGCAAGCCGTTTTCGGTGCTCAAAAAGTCCGACGGTCTTTAACGCCTCCCCCACACTGCTTTTGGGAAGCCTTAGGATCTCGCGGATAATATCCAAATTTTCTTCCCCGCTCAAATTTCCGTAGAAAGCAGGGGCTTCAATAAAGGACCCGATTTCCCGCAAAATTGCCATCCGATCCTTGGGATAGGATTTCCCATTAATCTGGAAGGTCCCCCTTGTGGGTTTGGTCAGCCCCAAAAGCATCTTCATGGTGGTAGATTTACCCGCTCCATTCGGGCCCAGAAATCCATAGATCCTTCCTTTTTGGATATGCAGGTTTAAATCAGATACCGCCGTAAAATCAGAATATGTTTTTGTCAAATGATAGGTTTCAATCATGTTGGTCATATAGGATTCTCCTTTTCTTTGATGCCCTTAGTATAAAACGCATACCTTACAACATCCTTCTCTCTTCCTTACATTTCCCTTACATTACAAAATTGCGCCGCAAAAGGCAGCATTCCTATGGTATACTGAAGTAAATGAGGTGACGTATGTGAACTTGGATTATATAAAAAATAAAAAAATTCTTTTGGTGGATGATGAACCAGGACTGCTGTGCATGGTGGAAAGCATTTTAAAAGAGGAAGGGTATCAGCAGAGAAAGACGGCCAAAACCGTAAAAGAGGCAATTGCTGTCTGTAAGGATTGGAAACCGGAACTGGCTGTACTGGATGTTATGCTACCGGACGGAGACGGATTTTCCCTTTTACAGCAGATACGGACATTCTCCGATATTCCGGTTTTATTCTTGACCGCCCGCGGCGAAGACGAAGATAAATTCCGCGGCCTTGGACTGGGCGCCGACGATTATATGGTAAAACCTTTTTTGCCAAGGGAGTTAATCCTGCGCATTGGGGCTATCTTACGTCGATGTTATAAACAGGAACACCCCCTCGTTCATCTAGCCGCCTGCCAACTGGATTTTGAAAAAGCGGAAGTGATCAAACATGGGGAACATATCCCGCTAACCGCCAAGGAATTTGATCTTTTATCGGCGCTTTCCCGTAATGCGGGTAAAATTGTAACCATTGATATGCTATGTGAGGCGGCCTGGGGAGAAAATCCATTTGGTTATGAAAATTCCCTGATGGCCCATATCCGCCGGATCCGGGAAAAAATAGAGGAAAACCCATCCAAACCTGTTTCCCTGATTACAGTAAAGGGCCTAGGGTATAAACTGGTAACGGAGGGGTAACCCATGAAAAATACCTTAAAACTGATCCGCAGATTTCTTTTTATCCTGATTTTATCTGTTTTTCTGTTACTGATTTTGAACTTCATACTTTTTTGTATGGTAAGTTATAGCCAGTTGGAAAGCGGAAGTCCCTGGGCGGACGCGGACGCCGTCTCCGCCGCTTTAACCCCAAAAAAGGACGGCAGCTATCAGTTATCCCAGGATGGAAAAAATGTATTGGAGGACTCCGGCGCCTGGGCGATCTTGCTGGATAATGGAAGCGGAACCGTCAAATGGAGCAGCGATAATCTTCCGGAGGGCATCCCCAAGCGATACTCCCTGGCCGAACTCTCCTGGGCCATCCGCGGTTATATTGAGGATTATCCCACAACTACCAGCGAATATGGAGATGATCTTCTAATCTTGGGAAACCCTAAAACTTCTCTTTGGAAATCCATGTGGAATACCTTCGACTATAACATGATCGCTCATCTTCCCCAGACCCTTCTTCTCTTTTTGTTCTTTAATCTGGCTATTATTTTTATTATTTATATGACTTCCGTATCCGGGGTACTGCGTTCCGTGAAACCCATTATCCAAGGGATCGAGGCCCTGCCGAAAGGAACAGACGTTTATGTCAAGGAAAAAGGGGTGTTTTCCTCCTTGGCGGCTTCCCTTAATCGGACTTCGGAAAAACTGCGGAACCAGGAGTACCGGCTCAAGAAAAAAGAAAACGCTCGCGTCAACTGGATCTCTGGGGTATCCCACGATATCCGTACTCCTCTCTCCATGGTGATGGGATATGCCAGCCAACTGGAAGAAAGTAAATCCCTGTCGGAAGAGGAAAGAAAAAAGGCCGGTGTTATCCGGCTTCAAAGCATTCGTATGAAAAATCTAATTAACGATTTAAACCTATTTTCTAAATTGGAATATAATGCTCAGCCCTTACATCAGAGGATGCTCAACGCGGTTTCCCTTCTGCGAATGGTGGTAGTAGATTTTTTAAATATGGACCCCGATAGCCGGTACCCTATGGAATGGAATACATCGGAATCATTGGCTACCTGTATGATTCAGGCGGATGAAAATTTACTGAAGCGTGCTATTTCCAATTTAATTGTAAACGCCCAAGTACACAATCCCAACGGCTGTACTATCACTGCAAATGTAAGAGAAAATCAGGGCATGTGTTGTATCACGATTTCTGACAATGGAGTCGGCGTTACAGAGGAACAACTTGTATCCCTGCGTGATACGCCCCATTATATGGTCTGCGACGGCAGTACCGAAGAACAGCGCCACGGTTTGGGCCTTTTGATCGTCAAACAAATTGCAGAGGCGCACGGGGGCGGCTTAAAACTTTGCCACTCTCCGGAGGGCGGTTTTTTAGCATGCATATATATTCCTAAAAACGGCGGCTGGCCAAAGAAATAACGCCCATTAAAAACAGAAATATTTTGATAGGCTTATTTCGCCCTTTAAACGCTTCCTTTTCTATAAAAACTCAAAAGACCCGGCTCTCGCCGTATGGCGAAAGCCGGGTCTTTTGACGGGCTATCCCAAAATCTCAATGTCCTTTGTGCTTTGCTTTTCTCTTTTCCTGTCGTAAAGTAAACCGACGCTGTTTCTCTTCTTCTTTTCGTTTCTTTGAGAATATCCTTCGTTCCTGTTTCTGTTGTTCCCGCTGAAGGCTCAGTGCCAGCTGGGCCTTTGTTCCCATTCCAGTAGGAGCTACTTGCCTGCGGATGGCCCGCTGCATCCGTTTGGGATTGATCCGTCCTTCGTCTTCCGTAGCAGATCCTATGGACAGACTAAAACTCAGTTTTCGGTAGTTCCGTAACAAAAACTCATAAACCTCATAGTCTTTTGGTTCCGCTCCAAATGTGATTTTACAGATCTCATAACTGCCACCACATTCCCGTTCATACACCCCGACCCAAAATGGTTCTTGAAATAATACCGTAAACCTTGCTTTTGCCTTTTCCATAAAAAGGTCCTCCTTAGAATTGATCTCACAAAGAATGGACAACCAAGGAGGCAGGTTACTGACAGCGTTTGCTGCGCCCGGACTACCAACCGGACTGTGTTTTTATCTTTGCGTTGTTATCATATCACAAACAAGGCCTATTGAAAAGGATTATCCCTCCTTTTGGGATGCTCCCGCTTCATATTCTGAAATCAGCGCTACGCTGCCTTGAAAATTTTCATAGGAGATCATGATATAATTGCCGCCGCTTTCCAAGCTCAATTTGGTTTCAAACGAACCGTCTTGATCCGGCGAAATCTCTGTTACCTCCTCGTTCTGACGGATTCGCACCGTCGCTTTCCCCGCGTCTGTGCGGATAGACCCATGGATCCGCAATTTTTTGGATTCCAGGGAACCTCCCCCAAACACCACATCCCTTCCCGTGTCTCCCCCACAGTCCGCCTGATAAGTCCCGGTATAGGAATCTTCCCCGGAATACCGGATCCCAATCAAATCCGCTTCCTCCGTAATCTGGGACTCTCCTAGATTTTTCGCTATCCCGCTGAGAAATTGGTATGTCTCCTGCGGTTCCATACGGCAGGCGGACAAGCAAACAATCAAGCACAGGGGGGCCAGCGCCATACTGCATATCTTCTTCATATCGTTTCCTCCTTTGCACCGCTGACGATGGAATAATATGCCTTAGAGGTGATCCGATACACCAGCACATAGAACAGCGCAAAAATCAAGTAACAGCATACGGTGACCAAAATCAGCAGGTTCAGGTTCATAAGGCTGAATAAGGCCAGCATCTTATAGATAAACGGGAAGGCAAAGGCCAAATGGACGCCAGCTGCAAGAAGCGGCAGGAAGAAAACGGTCAAAATTTGAGAATTGATACTTTTCTTGATCTCTCTTTTGGTCATGCCTACCTTTTGCATAATTTCAAAACGGGATTGGTCCTCGTACCCTTCAGAAATCTGTTTGTAATACACAATCAATACCGCGGCGAAAAGGAAGACGATTCCCAATAAAATTCCCAGAAAAAACAGTCCGCCGTACAGACCGTAGAATCCAGCCCTTTCTTTCGCTACCCCTTCGCACAAAGTGGAAAAAAATTCCCGATCAGAAAAATCGGTTCCGTTCAACCCATCCTGGATCTGATCCAGAATGGATATCTGGACGTTGTCGTCACAGTTTAGGTCAAACCCATAATACCAGTGGAGGTTGACGCTTCCCCCTTCTCCGGAATAAGCCTCTTCCAGCAAAGGAGCGGCTGTTTCTGTAAGATCCGGTACAAAAAGATACAGAGAGGGGATCATCTGCATGGCGTCCATCCCATTATCCACAAAATCAGGCACCTCTTTTTTGATAGTCAAGGGGCTTTGATCTCCGATTTGAATGGTATCCTGGGTGTACGGGACCGCCTTTGTCGTATAAACAAGGGCTTCACCGGGGGCGAGCGTCTCGTTTTGTCCCATCAAACGGTTATAATCCTCCAGGGGTACAAGGAAAACCTGCCAGATGTCGGAATACGTGTCAAACTGAAAGCCATACAGGTTTGATCCATCCACTTCTATCCTGCCGTCTTTGAGATATCCGTCAAAGGCAACCGACCGGTAATCCAGGATATTGGAAAGTTGCTGTCCATTGGCCAACGCGGTTTCTTCCGACAGCTCTCTCACCGTATCCGTTTGGGCGGAATCCAGGAGAGATAAACTGCTGACCCTGGTGTCCAGATTGATATTCCGTGGATAACGGGTGCGCAAGCTGTCTTCTGATCCAACATAAAGGCACACGGTGCTGGATACCATCACCAATACCATCGTACAAAGGATGCAGATGGAAGCAAGCCCCGCCCCATTCCTTTTCATACGGTATACCATGGAAGAAACCGAAACAAAATGGTTTGTTTGATAATAATACTTCTTTTTCTTCTTGAAGCATCCGGCAAATGGTCACCGATCCGGAGATAAACAGCAGATAAGTGGCCACAATCACCATGATAACTGCCACAAAGAACCACAACAGCGCCACCACCGGGTTTTCAATGGTCACCGCCAGATAATAAGCGCATCCCAACAGGAATACCCCGACCAAAGCGAAAAACCAATTAGCCTTGGGCGGCTTTTCCCCGGCGTTTTCGCTGTGCAGCAGTTGAATGGGATTGGTCAGATGGATTTGCCGCAAGGTATTCAAAAGGATCAAGGTAAAAATGACCGCAAACAAAATCAGGGTTTGTATAATGGCGATAGGCTCAATATGGAAAGAAAAGGTCGTATCTCCCTGTAAAATATTCACCATGCCCAGTTCCGCGAATTTGGATAGGATCATTCCAGACAACAGCCCGGCCGCTAGGGAAATCACAGTAATGATCAAACTCTCCCAGAGCAGCACCCGGGCCAGATTGCGTTTTCCCATTCCAAGGATATTGTATAAGCCAAACTCTGTTTTCCTTCTGCGGATCAGGAACGAGTTGGTATAAAACAAAAAGATAAGGGCAAAGACGCCGATGACCTGGTATCCCAGCATGAGCATGGACTGCATGGTATCCCCGCCCTTCATTTCCCTTAACACCTGGCTGGTACTTAAAAAGGAAACAATATAAAACATCATGACCATGCCGATACAGGTCAAAAGATAGGGAAGATAAAGTTTTTTGTTTTTCCGGATTCCCGTCCAAGCCAATTTCAAATAAAACCCTTTTTTCATCTTTTCTCACCGCCTGTCGCTAACATGGTCAAAGTATCCGAAACCTTTTGGTACAGCTGTTCGTTGGTGCTGTTCCCCCGGTAAATTTGGTGAAATACTTCACCGTCTTTGATAAAAAGCACTCTTCCCGCATGGCTGGCTGCTTTGACGGAATGGGTCACCATAAGGATGGTCTGCCCTCTCTGGTTGATTTCCCGGAATAATTGGAGCAATTCGTCTGTGGCTTTGGAATCCAATGCCCCGGTGGGCTCGTCCGCCAATACCAATCTTGGATTGGTAATCAACGCCCTAGCCACAGCAGCCCGTTGCTTTTGGCCGCCGGACACCTCGTAAGGATATTTTTTCAGGATATCGGTGATACCAAGCTGTTGTGCAATCGGTGTGATCCGTTGTTTCATTTCCGGATACGCCTTTCCCGCCAGCACTAAAGGCAAATAGATGTTGTCTTCCAGAGAGAATGTATCCAACAGGTTAAAATCCTGAAATACAAATCCCAAATGGTCCCGGCGGAACGTAGAAATATTGGATTCTTTAATTTTAGAAAGATCCTTTCCATCCAGCAAAACAGTTCCTCCCGTAGGCCTATCCAACGCCGCTAGGATATTGAGCAGCGTTGTTTTACCGGATCCGGATTCTCCCATGATGGCCACATATTCCCCTTCTTCCACACGAAAGGATACATTTTTTAGGGCCTCTACTTTATTTCCACCAAAACGGGTAGTGTAGATTTTTTTTAGTCCACTGACTTCTAAGATACTCATATAAAATCCTCCTGTTGTTTCGTTGGCTTTATTGTATCAAAAAAGGGAAATGGTAAGCCATCGAATCAGCTTACATTTCCCTCTTTACTTCTTACAGTTTTGTAAGAAGCATCATTCAATCTCCAACTTTTTCTGTTCTAGATTAATACGAATCACCGTCCCGCTGTCTAACGAAGAATTTGCAGTAATGAGATGGCCTAAATTGTTACAGATTCTTTTACATAAATAAAGCCCTATTCCGCTTGCTTTTTTATCGCTGCGGCCGTTGTAGCCGGTATACCCCTTTTCAAAAATACGTGGGAGATCTTCCGGCGCAATGCCGATTCCCGTGTCTCGAATACAAAGGGTTTTCGGTTCCTCCCGATTAATCGTGACGGTCCCTCCTGAAGGGGTATACTTTAAGGCGTTGGAAAGTATCTGTTCTATCACAAATAACAACCATTTTTCATCAGTGACTACCCGGATTGTTACCGGTTCATACACCAAACGGATTTTTCGGCGGATAAACTGGCCAGAAAATTTTCGGACCGCCTGTTTGATGACATCATCTAAATCCTGTTGTCCAATCACATAATCAGAGGAATCAGAATCCAGGCGGAGAAACACCAGTACCATATCCACATACTGTTCGATCCGGAACAAATCGTCTGATAATTTTCGAGAAAGCTCCGAATCTTCATTTTGCAGCGTCAGCCGCATAGAAGCGATAGGCGTTTTGATCTGATGCGCCCAAATGGTATAATAGTCCACCATATCCATATATTGGAGATTCATAGCGTTTTCTAACTGCAATTGTTCCTCCCGAAGTTGCACAATAATCTGCTGATAATCCGAATCCTCTTGGGTCTGTATTTCCGGAAAAGATTCCATCAGCGCACACGAAAGCTTTTGTAGGGCCAGCATTTGCTGGTGCTTCTTTACCGCTTTGTAAAAATCAAAAGCCAGAAATAGGATCCCTATCAATGTACAAACAAACGCCGGATATATAACGGCCCCTATTGGCAAACGATACAGCAGAAATGAGCACAAGAAAATAAAGAAGAACAGGAAAAAAAAGACGATTGCCCGTCGGTGCCCCTTCAGATATAAGACAAAAAATTTCATTCGGCAGCCTTCCTTTCTTCCTCAGGCGATAAGATATCCAACACCAAATTTGGTAGTAATAAAATCGGTAAGCCCCGCCGCATCCAACTTCTTTCGCAGCCGGTTCACATTCACCGTTAAAGTGTTTTCATCAATAAAACTATCGGTTTCCCAAAGGCGTTCCATCAGCTTTTCCCGGCTGACCACTTTTCCCTTATTCTCCATCAGCGTCAACAGGATACGATATTCATTTTTCGTTAAACAAATCTGCCGCCCCTGATAAGCGAGGGTATTGTCCCCTGTATTCAAACGGGCTCCCCGGTATTCCAACATAGGAAGCGAAGCTGCAAAATCATATGTGCGCCGAAGCATCGCCTGGATTTTGGCCATCAGTACGCTTTGATCGAAGGGCTTGGCGATAAAGTCGTCTGCTCCCATATTCATAGCCATCACAATGTTCATATTGTCCGATGCGGAGGAAATAAACAAAATAGGAACGTTAGAAATTTTCCGGATTTCCCCACACCAGTGATAACCGTTAAAAAAGGGCAAAGAAATATCTAACAACACCAAATGGGGATTATATTCCGAAAATTCTTCAATCACAGCCCGAAAATTCTGAATGCACCTGACATCCAAGTCCCATTTTTTCGCTTGCTGTACAATGGCTTCTGCAATACCTGGATCATCTTCTACAATTAAAATCCGATACATAGCAATTATCTTTTTCTTCCTTTACTGTCATCTAAATTTCTTTTAAAAGGCGTCGGCGCGTTTTGTATTCTTTAGCATATTGATCCCAGCAAAACAAAGCGCTCCATTTTTCTTATTTTCATTGATGGCGTACCTATTTTACATAACAATTACTTCTCTTCATATATAAAAGATTTTATTTTTCACTAGCTTAATCAGGATATAAATATAGGCTTATTGCTATCTTATCCCCCGATAATAAGTACCGTATTTTTAAGAAATTATATCATTCATTATATCTTTTCCCAAAAGAAAATACTATAAATAATTTTTGAATTTGCGGAACCCCGACTTGAAGAATCAGACCGACGTCTTCTCTATCCTGACATTTGTCAGTGAAATATTTTTTACATATCCCCAGGAGATAAAACTATTTTTGGAAAAGCGATCCCAAAATCCCGTAATGGAAAAATGAGGATAGAGAAAAGAAAAACCTGCGGTGGATAATTTACTCACCGCAGGTTTGGGGTTGCGATTAAAAAGCGACCTATCCTTTGTATAAAAAGCCTATCCGATTGTGCTTCCGCCTGCCAAGAAACGAACTGTAGTAAAAGATCTTTTTACGGAACTGTAATGATTGAATTGCAGCAGTGAAAATCGGTGTCAATATTGTGTGCGATAAAGCGAGCTTTGAAATTTCTCGCATTGCACATGGCGTTTGGTGTCCCTCCTGATACGTCTAAACTTTCAGGAAGTACAAACTTGATGCATTTCACCAAAACATCCCGACAGCTTGGATAGTTGTGCGCGGGAATGGTGATTGTTTTCATTCCCCGTTGATGTTCCACGCCGTTGGAATCTACTTCGGTAAGAATCACAGCTAGTGCCACACGTTTTCCAGGACACACATTTTTAACCGTCACATCCAGCTGAAGAATACGTCCCAAAGATTCCAGATAGGTGTCCCCTACGTCTATCACAGCAGAATCCTGGCATCCGTCAATAGTTAAATCCACAGGAACCGGGCATGGCTCGGGATTTACCACAATACCGCAATCTACCGTTACGGAAGGGGTTGGAAAAACGACCACATTTCCTTCGTTGTCCGAATACGTGATGGACTGGTTCACCAACTTGTCCCCGGAATCCTGTGCGATGTGTTTGATATAGAATTCTAAGGACGCGCCCTCGTTTCCGGAAACGCCCAACTCTTGTATTTTCCACTGAATGGTATTTGAGTTTATCATCATAGCCGTCCCCTTTGTGGGAGGGGTGACGCTTGTGATGATAAAATCGGGATTAACGATCTCATTGATGACGATATTCGTAGCGCCTGTTTTAGAAATATTGGCAGCCAAGTCCTTAAACAAGTCCTCCAGATCCGCGTCATCTGGCGTTACTGCCACGTGGGAGGCGTCGGGATCCGTTGCCCAGTCGTTGAGGACATTTACGTCAATTCCGTCCGATCCGATCAAGCCAATGCAGTAAATGATAATGCCAGATGCCCTGGCCGCCGCTGCAACTGGGGCCGGAGGAGGTCCTGCCGTGGTCTTTCCGTCTGTAAACATGACGATAACCTTTGCATTTGTCGAAAGCGGATCAAACAACTGTGTTGCCTTTGTGAAAGCATCCGCATGGTTGGTGGAACCACCTGCCGTCAAGCTTTCTACCGCACTTTTCAGCGTGGCCACCGAGGTGATTAGCTGGGTATCCGCTGTAGCCGTGTCGGAAAAGCTGACAATACCGATCCGGCTTCCAGAACCGATATTTCCGTCCTGGGAGCTGTCGGTAGCCTCATCGATGATGTCAATAAAGGTTTTCGCTCCTGCTTTCATATTGGTAAGCGGACTTCCCGCCATACTGCCGGAACGATCCAGCACCAGGACGATATCCGTAGGATTTGATGAAATATCTGGAGCTGCCGAAAACGCAAGCGTAACTTTCAGCGTCCCAGCGCAGTCGATACGATCCACGTTGATTTGTTTGTTTGAGTTTGTAACACCCATAGTGTTTCCCCCTGAACATAATTAGAGGAAAAGTTCCCTTGATATACTATGCTACGGCAGCATAGTAAGACACCGTAAGGCATTTTCTTGCAGGAACGTATTGCTTACATTCATCAAGGAAGGGGCCAAGACAGAAAGGGCCATAAAGAGGCAAATTCCCTATTGCCTTAGTTTATGTACTTCTAAAAAAGGAAAGCAGTGTATTATGGAATAAAAGTAATCCGATCTTATAGCGCAAAAAATAGAATCAGCCCAGATAAATAATTGTCTCACGGTCGATATGCTGATGAACACACAAGGAGCTCCCATCTGGCAAAGCGCTTTTTTCAAAAAGCTATTAGATTGCAAAAGGCATCCGCTAAAAACACCACTATAAAGCCATCCATACAGAAAAACCAGCAGTGCGCGACGTGCTCACTGCCGGTGTAGGGGGTACCTTATAAAAAGATAGGGTTTTTATTCTTCAAAAAACATAGCAGATCCAAACTTATGATCTATTGCCGACCATAGAGAACAAAAACCGCAGGGTGTGTCAGCATCAGTCTTGCGATATCTGGCGGATCACTTTGCATGGATTTCCAACAGCTAAGCTGTTCGGCGGAATATCCTTGGTAACAACACTGCCGGCGCCAATTACGCTATTCGCCCCGATTGTTACCCCTGGTAATATCAGGGAGCCGGTACAAATCCAAACATTATCGCCGATGTTGACCGGGTGTGTATATTCCAAACCTTCCAACCGCTGTTTTACATCCATCGCATGTTCTTCCGTAATAATGCAAACGTTAGGCGCAATAAATACGTTGTTGCCAATCGTTATTTTTCCGCTATCCATTAGTTTACAGTTAACGTTAAGGAAAAAATGATCACCTACTGTAATATTATACCCGTAAGTACAAAAAAACGGTTGCTCCACCACACAGTTGTCTCCGGTTTTACCCAATAAACCGCGGATGGCTGCCTGCCGTGCATTGCGGTCCAGTGGATTGATATGGTTGTATTCGTATAGCTTTTTTACTGTGACATCACGGTCGGCTACAAGTTCCGGGTCGCCGGGTTGGTATAACAGTTCTGCATATGATTTTTCTTTTTCTGTCATAATTATCCCTCTTTATTTTAACTTTTATGTAAATAGTATCATAGCATAAAGGATGTTCATAATCAATAACAGACGCTGTATTTGATTTCTATGGAGTCAGAGCAGCGTTACTTAGAACTTCTAACATAAAAACAAAAACCTGCGGCCGCGAATTGCTGACCGCAGGTCTGTTTGATTGTTACAAAGCAGATGTCCGACTGTAGCGGTTCTGCTTGGGCCAGAACACCTTTTCCAACATCGTTCTTATCTTACGAAAAACGTTTCATCCCTCCTTTACAGTCCCCTTAAATATTTACTCTTGGCTCAGCGGGCTGTCGATTTCTATTGATTTGACAGGGTTACCCGCCATCTCAGCATCCAAAAATTCATCCTCCGCTTTGGGCGAAATCTCCTTCTCGGGAGAAAGACCTGCATCCATCGCCGTCACAACGATATTGCCATATTCGAAGTAAACGTCCGTTGTTGTCTTCACAAGAGGAAGCTGACGATTTGCGCCTTCCACAGTCATGTTGTCTACGGTCACATTTCCTACAACCACTTGTCTGGTCTTTACAGCCAATATAGCCTGTGCTCCGGCATCGTAAGAGGGTCCCGCGATGGTCAGATTCTTCACCTGAGCATATTGCAGATCCCCAAACAGCGGATACTGCATCCCGGTTATCTTATGCCCGTTTCCGTCAATCATCCCGATAAACCGGTCGGGGAGATAGCTTCCCTGTATTGCAGCAATTCTACTGAAATCTAGGTCTGCATCCAGCTTATAATATCCGTATGGATTCTCCCGGGCCAGACGAACCAGTTCCTCTGCTGAAGTGACAGAGGTCACCGTCGGGCTTTTATAGATGCCGCCGTCGCTGAAATCCCCTGTCGCTCTTTTAATAATACCGTAAAGCATCCGTTTCACAGCGATGCTCTCGCTTCTGGTACCGTTTTGTGCATCTCTTTCAAAAGCCGCTTTAAACTGTTGGATCACATCCTTTGTGTCAAAATATGGGATATGGTTCAGATTATCTTCCACCGTTTGAAACCTATTCTGCTTATACTGCTTCCATGTGATGTTCTCATCACCTGTGATTTTCCGTAGCGCGTCGAGATCATTTTCGCTTAAAGCCGACATATAGATCATATAACCGTCTTCATAACCGCCGACTCCCAGCATTTCCATGCCCATCCGTTTGAAAGAATGGGTATCCGGTGAACCGCTGTCGTTGTGGGACTGATACCAGTTCATGTTATAGAATGATTCAAATCCGTAGCTTCCGTCTGTAGCGGTATTCACTTTTTCCGAAGAACCCTTTTTTAGGTTCCGTATGGAAATTCTGTTTTCCCACAGATCTTCCATATCCTGTAGATTCATCTGTTTCAGCTGCTCCACGCTTAAGTCGCTGTACGTGGTACTGAAGGACGAAGTCCCTCCTGGGGTATGGGTTGCCTGGACAGCCACCGCTGCCTGTTGCTCTGTTGTCAGTTGGAGAAACGCCTGGGCCGCCAGATAATCCAACACATATCCGGTCTCAAACATCTCGCTGTAATAGCTTTTGATCTTTTCGGCTGAATCGATTCTCTCATAGCTGAAATTGTTTGTCATTTCGATTCCCATGTCGTTTATTTTGGAAATGTTAAACACCATACAGCCATCCCGCATTTCCTGAGCAATGTTTCCATCTGCGTGGGCCTCTCCACCCGTACCTTTGCGCCTTCCGGCTCCTCCATAGAAATATTTTCCGTCTTGATTGTGAGCCGTCTCGTGACTAAAGGTAAAGAAGATATAGTCGCTTGTTCCCAACGCCGCATCCAACATCCAGTAGACATTGCTTCCATCCGCAGAAGCGGCGCTTCCGTTTTTGGCACTGATGGTGTTATTGGCTTCGTATACCCATTTCATAACGGGGTCTCTCGTCTTGTCCTTGTCCTGATCGCCCGCCGCTGCGGCCTCGCTTTCTGGAAAGTTCAGTCTCGTGTCATATTGGATGTTGACAAAACTGTTGAGCTGACTGACTGAACTGCTCATCCATGTGGAGGAGACGCTGTAAAAGATCCCCATTTTCTCCGCATAAACATCGATAATTTCCTGCATCCGTTGCCGCTCGTTTCCATCTTTGTTCAGATAGGTGGGATAGCGGTTCAGGCTGCCAAGCATAAGTTGGGAGGGGAGAGAGATCAGGTACATATCCTCCTGCGGTGCGGTCAGGATAGGCAGAATGATACTTTTTCTTCCGTCGTCTATGCCGGATAAAATGTCCCAAATCCGGTACCGGATCCCATCGGCCCCGACATGTGTTTTCTGCTCCTTCAGGATACCGTCAAAATTATCAGCAAACCAGTCGCTGGGATCGTCGTATCCTGCAATACGGTAGGATAGACCTCCTAGGAAATCCATCAAAGATTCCTCTGTGTAGCTCTTTAATACACTGTTATACAACAGAACTGTCCGGTGGGTCATCCGCTGATCCGATGGCGCCGCCAGGAGCTGTTCCGTCAGGGCGGATGCGGTCATATTCTGCGCCATCAGCTCCCCATTAAAGAAGAGCAGGTCGCTTAAGGTTACGCCTCGGTAATCAATGTGATACCACTTGTCGTAATAGTTGTATCCATACAGGAGCCGCTTCCAAGTATCTCCCTCGTTGATTCGCTCCAGGACCAGCTTTTGTACTACCTCGTTCTCGCAGTAGGTTGGATACTCCTCCTGAGAGAAAAGGAGCTTTGTGACAAATCCTCTCAGGCCTGATTTCACGTTCTCGTTATAATAGTCCGTATAAAGCCTGCTCTCATCCTCGCCGGTAAGGGCGGCTATTTCTGTGGCGTAATCGTAGGCTGACACCAGGTTCACGGCATCCTCCAGCAGACTTTCCTCAAGGTCTGCAATATAATTGTGGAACTGATACATCGTATCCATTCCCTCGATTTGATAGGCTGACACCACGTTTCCCATAGTCTTCTGCCAGGAAACTGCATACTCCTGCATTTTTCCCCGTTCAAATACGATGCGGATCTTTTGTATCTCATCAAGGGCGTCACGGTGTACCCCCGTTACCAGGGCGCCGTTGCCGTCCAGCGGCAGAACAAACTGTACGGCCTGCACGGTAAGAGCGTCGGTATCCGAAAGTCGGTTTCCATATTCTATCCACGTACGGGTATCGGAAAATGGCATTAGTTTGGCTATATTAGCATATGCCTGTTCCCGCCCTGGTTGATAGTCTTCATTGTTCAGCATCTGTGAGTAATCCGGGATTTTGTAGTTGTTGTCTATCTCCGGCGCGGCTTTCAAGTTGGGACGTTTGCCGTAAACCAGAAGATCCAAATTCCAGATATCCTCGTTTAGTCCCAGTATATCCCTATAAAAACTCTTGTCAAAAATGGCGTCGGTCTCTTTCACCTGATCCTGATTGGATTCGGTAATGTTTGTGGCGCTTCCTGAAGCGGAATACTCATAGACGTTCTTGGCATTCGCCAGAACATCAAAGCCTGCGATCCGATACCCAGCGCCTGTACTCATACTCAGACAATTTTCGATCACCGGGCTGCCGGTATTTGGCCCGCCGATAATGCCGCCGTTTCCTTTTTTCGCCGGTGCGATCACCTGCACTTGGGTAAAGCTGTACCGGATCTCCCCTCCACCGTGCCAGCCGGCGATGCCGCCTACTCTTGCGCCAAGGGAGGGATGGTCGTAGGTACCCTGTACCTTTCCGGTCACATAACAGTTCTCAATGATCGCCCCGGTATTGGTTTTCCCGACGATTCCTCCGACTGCCACAAGTCCTTTGACCGATACATCTACCGAAGCACTCTCACGGATGGTCGAATTGTTCAGGCTACCCGCAAATGCGCCCAGCCCGTCAACCCCATTGGAAATGCTGGAATCCACGATAAAAATATTTTCGATCGTCGACTGATTCTGGATCACATTGGCCAGAATCCCGCTCCGGGAGGTGGTGATTTGTGCATCCTCGATCACCAGATTATGGATATTTGCTCCGCTTAATGTGTTGAACAGCGACGTCGGAAGATTGAGGATTTTATAGCCGTTTCCATCCAGCTCCCCGGTAAATGTCCCGGCAATGGCCGGCGCGTCTGTGGAGATGCCCGATGCATCCAAATCCTCCGTCAGCTTATAGCTTCCATTGGGATTGGCTGACATCTGACGAAATAATTCTTCCGCGCTCTTTACCAGAGGGTGTTCCCCTTGTGCGTCCCTGAATACGAGGGGGAATACATATTCATTTTGTCTCGTGCCGTCCTTATCATAGAAAATCACGTCCTCTTGATCGAGAACTGCAAATACCCTGCCCGAATCTGCATCCTGACAGAATTCTTTGATTCCCGTATAGAAGTCCGGCATATGCTCCGTCTCGATCACAGCATAATAATTCTCCACATCTGCGGGAATCCCTCCGGTGATATCCAGAATATCAATTTTCTGTGGGATACCCGCCTCGCTTCGGTAGAGCTTCGTGTCCGTGATATTCTTAAACTGGATAGCGTCGCGAGAGGCCGTGACTGAAACGGTGTAAATATCTTTATCTTGATAGGAATTCGACTGATCGTCCAGAGCGTTGGTATCCCGGTCAAAGTCGGCCGTCACTCTCACCACATAATGCTCCTGTGCCGTCAGTTCTACCGCCACTTCATTCTCGCCCACAGAGACCGGCTCGGTCAGAAGAACTTTTCCTCCCTCCTCTGCGATGTGCACTTGAGCGTCCTGAATGGCACCATCTGTATCTTTTAGTACAAACTGCACTTTCAGCTGATCCTTTGCCGTCTTTTTCGACGTAAAATTCTCCACCTCCGGCACAGTCTTCAACACTTCTACCCGGATAGAGGCCACACTTTCCACAGGGAGTTTTTTCCCGTTTTCCAGTATGATCTTCTCCATGGTCAGATTCTGTACGCCCGGTTCTGAACCGATATTTACTGTGAATTCATAACTATTCTCCGCCGAAGACTTAAGATCATACACCGTTCCGTTCATCTGCACCTGCTCTGCTGCAAGGCTTGTGATGGTTTCCGCCCGGAAGCTGATTTTTACTATGCTGTCCGGCTCAAAGTATACCATGTCCGTCCCATCTTCAGAAAACGTCCTGATATCGGACAGGCGCAGCCCATAATCCCGTATCATATAAACGGTTTTCTCCAGCACGGTATCATCTTTGACCTGTCTGCTACCATCTTCTGTCTCTTTCCAAGACAACAAGACCCGGAAGGTGTATTCCTTTTGCTCTTCCACGTCCAGCGTGAATTCCTGTTCGCCTGTGTGTACGATTTCCTCTTCGGCCGCTAGGGCGGAGCTATCCTTTGATATAAGCTGTACCTTCCCGGAGAGGAAGGACCGATCCTCATCCGTCAGGACAAATCGGAACTTCACTTGATCCTTTTCCAGGATATCCTCCGTCTCGTAGTCCTTCACCACCGGTGCAGATTTCATCACTTCTACGGAGAGATCATAACTGACATTGACAATTGTACCGTCGGAAAATACAAGCTGAGAAAGGACAAACTTCTGTTCTCCCGATTTTTCCGATGCCGTTACTGCCACCTTCCATGTTCCATCCTGTAAAAGTTCTGTTGTCAGTTCGATGTTATTGACCACCAGCTTGGAAAGCTCCGCTTCCACATTATCCGAAATTTCGTAGAAAAGCTCGACATTACCGCCTTTTGTTACATAGGAATCACCAGCTTTGCCGGCCGTGATCAGCGCTCTCGGCTGTGCGTCGATCTCCCGCTCCGCTAGGATCTTCTGCTGCTCCGCCTCCGATCCGTCAACAGACAGATCGCAGTCTGCAACGATTTGCACCGTATAAGAAGCGGTCAAGCCGGTATCTGTCAAAGCCACAATGCCGCTGAATGCATCTTGACGCAGATCGTCTGACCCGAACGACTGCTGACCAACGGTTTTTCCCTCCGCGTTTTTGATCACGATCATCTGATCTGACAATGCATTGTCAGGATCTGTCAATCGAAATGTGATATAAAATTGCCCTTTATCCACATCTTCACGGGCAGAAAGCTCTGTGACAGCCGGGAGTTCTTTCAAGATCATAACAGTGATCACGTTGTCTTTCTCAGGAGAGAAAGCCTTCCCGTTTTCCAGAATGACCCGTTCTACTTGGATCTCTGTTTCCCCTATTTGGGTAAACCCATCCAGGGTGACAGAATACCCGTTTCCGGACTGCTCCACCAGATACATCTCACCATTTACGACCACCCGCTCCGGTTTGAACTGAGTCGTATTGTTACTCTCAAACCACAGGACAACCGGCTGGTTCTTGCTGAATTGATCCGCATCGGCGCCATCCTTTGACATCGCTTTCATGTTGCCAAAGGAAAACCGATAATCGATATTGAGCTGAATTTCCTTCATCACAGCCAAACTTCCGCTGTGGTCTTCTTCTGTTTCCAGCTCGTCCGAATCACGGTTGTACTGCGCAGAAAGGTGAAGGGTATAGACGGTATCTTCCTCCAGATCCAGAAGGAATTCATTTTCCCCTACAGAAATTTCCTTGATATCAACCCTGGTAAATCCCCCGTCCGTGTTTTTGAGTACTTCCATTGTGGAAGACGTCAAAGAGGAATCCTCGTCTTTCAAAAGGAAAGAGATTTTCATCTGTGCGGTATCTGTCATTTCCTCTGTCAAAAAGTTGTCAATAGAAGGAGCCGATTTCAGCACATCAATCTTTTCCATATGATCAATATCCACTTCCTGGCCGGTATTAAGACTTACTTTCGTGATATGAAACTTCTGTACACCGGGGGTATCTGCTGCTTTAAGCCGTACTGTATATTCGGAACTCCCTTCTGTTTTTTGCACCTTATACTCTATGCCGTTGATCGTCACGCCTTCGATTTCCGCACCATAGGAAACTTGTGCATAAAACTTGAATGGGATTTCTTCCTGTTTTTCATAATAGTACCTGTCCATCGTTGGAGTGATCGTCACTTCGTAGTCCACTGTCTTCTCAATTTTCCTGATCAATAGAGACAGATCTGTGATTGTCAGCTTTCCGTCAAAATTCATGTCTGCCGCATTCTGTTTATTTTCAGGTAAAGGTTCCAGTGCGATCAGATGCTTTTGCAGCATATATACGTCGTTATAATCGACAGTACCGTCGCCGTTTAGGTCTCCTTTCCCGGCAAACGCATAGGCACTGCCTGCTACAAACGTCATCGTTGCGGTGATGATAACGGCTCCCGTCAGCATCCTCATCCCACCGGTACGTCCCTTTTTCTTTCGGACAACCGCCAGGATTCCGATCATTAAAAGCGACGCCGCAACGCATAAATAAAACACGGCGATCCCCAGAAAAGTATCCCCGGTCGCTACGTTTGCCGTCTGCTGGCCATTTTCCTGCTGTGCCTGTTCTTTATCCTCATTTACGGGATCTCCTGGTTTTGTCTGTCCTTCTTCTGCATCCGGCTTCGATCCCTCAGGAACCTGTTCGGAAACAGCGCTCAGTTTAACCTCTACATCATCAGGAAAAATATCTTCTTTTCCCCCTGATACCGACAGTCCACTCACACCGACATATAGATCCTTTGCCGGAAGATTATCCTTTGCCGTGAGCTTTATTCGCAGCACTGGTCCGCCATCGAGATTGTCTGCCCGCCTGATCAGGACAAACTGCCCATTTTCCGGATTGTAATAGACACTCTCCCAAGATTCCAGCGGCTCAAAATTCTCTTGCGCCGGTTGCTCAAAAATGTCCGGATCATACTCTACTGTTCCTTTTAAGGTATTGATGCCTGTTTTTCTTTCTCCATAGTTGTCCAGAGAAAAGACGAATTCAATTTCCTGTCCCTTTCTGACGGTCGTGTCTCCGGTTTCAAGGACCGGCTGTCTGATTTCTTCCGCTGCGACTGCCGTACTCCCCAATAAGAGTCCGCACGTCATAATAAATGCTGCCAGCAAGGCTCTTATTTTGATCATTCCTTATTCCTGCCCTTTCGTAAAAATTTTCGTTTTTATGGCCAGAGCGATTATACCTATTTTGTGCATTTAAAACAATATGAGATTACTGGAAATAGAAGTTGATTCAGGTAATTGGACAGGAGGGACGGCAGCCCGGTATCCGCACAGCAGAAAACAGAATCGAGTTTCCTACCGCCTCCGGCCTCGTGTTCTAATAGGCAGACGGCCACTTTCAGGGGGACGATCTGGGTATATTTTTTAAGTTGAATTGGCTCATTGAGAGGCATATCTTCTGCTCCGTTTCAGCAATAAAAAGCCCTGTATCAAACTGCCCGGCAGACAGATTCATACAGGGAGAAAAGCGTTTCCTACGTTTACCACACGCATAGGATGTGATTTATCGGGAAAGGAAAAGGCCTGAATGCAAATTGCATTCAGGCCTTTTTGGAGCGGATGACGAGGCTCGAACTCGCTACCTCCACCTTGGCAAGGTGGCGCTCTACCAGATGAGCTACATCCGCATCCTTGG
>CAJFUH010000190.1 GCA_904420155.1 uncultured Clostridia bacterium | reverse complement strand
GAAAGCTGGAAGAAATAAATCAAGGCTGCAATGGTAAGAATTTGAGAAACCGCTCTGATAGGAAAAACTTTAGGAAGGTACTGGCATAATTCCGGATCGGTGGCGGTACAAACAAGCTGCTGCTTTTGGACCTGAAGGGAATAGTAAGAAAGAATGATCGCAAGAAGCAAAATAAGGAGATGCCATTGGGATTGGTCAAGAATAGAGAGTTCCTGCCGCTGTTCCTCTGATAGATTTTTTCCGAGGTCTGTTTTCATATGATTCACCTCCTAATCGGGATAAAAGGGGCTTTTCCAATAAAAACGTTTGACAAGATTACTATATGATGGGGTTGTTTATCCGGTGCATAAAGCAAAGGAAGGGGAAGAAAAAAATCGGGTAGCCTTATTTTTGTGAAAGAAGACCGGCAAAACCACAAGAACTAGGGAGAATATTTATTTTATTTCCATAATTTTTATGGGAAACAAGATATTCATAAAATTTAGGTAAAAAAGAAAGTCGCTATCTTTGTGAACTTTATAAAAAAAATGTAAACTTAATAAAAAGGTATTTACTTATTTGGATAAAGTTGTATAATATGGATAGAGATTTTCCCCGACACTAAACCAAACAAAGAAGTAATCTTCTGAAAGGAGAACATTTATTATGGAATTAAAAGATTTGATTTCCTCCAGCGAAACAGTGGATGTTTATCGTGTAGGAGATATGGCCATTAAGCTATTTAAAGAGGGCTGCCGTAAAACGATGCCTTTGTATGAGGCTTTGACACATTCCAGGGTAGAAGATACCGGACTGAATATCCCGATTATCCGCGAGGTGTCTGTCATCAACAACCGGTGGGCTATTCACATGGATCTGATTGAAGGAAAAACCTTGGCAGATATCATGAAGGAAGATCCGGAACACATGGATGATTACCTCAACCAGATGGTGGATATCCAATTGGAGATCCATTCCAAGAAGGTTCCGAAACTGAGCAAGCTGAAGGACAAGTTGATCCGTCAAATCAACGAACTGGATTGCATTGACGATGTCAAAAAATACGAACTGTTAACCCGTTTGGACAGTATGCCCAAGCACATCAAATTGTGCCATGGCAACTTTACCCCGGAAAATATTATTATCAATGACAAGGGCACCTATGTGGTTGACTGGGTGGCGGCAAGACAGGGCAATGCCAGCGCTGATGTGGCAAAAACTTATCTGCTGCTGTCCTTGCAATCCAGTGATATAGCGGAAAAATATATGAATCTGTTCTGTGAAAAGACCAATACTTCTAAGAAATATGTACAGGATTGGCTGCCCATTGTGGCTGCGGCCCGTTTGACGGAACAGAAACCGGAAGAGAAAGAACTCCTCATGAAGTGGATTGACGTTGTAGCTTACGAATAATCTGACCATTCTCTTCTACATAACAGCAGACAGTGTCTATGTTGTCGTGTGATGACATAGCTAATAAGACGAAGTAAATTCTTAGATTCTACAGTAGTATGTTTGGAAAGCTTTCTTTTCGTAATGTTACTGAGAAATCTTTTTCCATGAAGAAATTTTTTGCCATGGAAAAAGAAAAGAAGAAAGAATTTACTTCGTCTTTTTATACAAAGAGGTTGGAAGAAAAAGGCAAGAAAGCTGGTGAATGAAGGGGAAAAAAGTTATGGAAAGGGAGATTTAGAAAAAATAGATACAAATTAGAAAAATTATAGAAGGAAAGTTGGCGAATAACTAGGATTGACAGAAAAGGGCGAAATTGATATAATTTAGTTGTTAAAAAAATAACAATAAGTGAGCAATGAAACAGCCAAACAAGAGTTCCATTAAAAAATTGGAGGTTTTTGAGAATGGATAAAAAAGAGCTCAATACGCAAGAGGCAGCCGTCAACACCGGCATTGTCGACAACGTGGACGCACTGATTGCCAAAATGGAAGAAGTACGCGAGGCTCAGAGAATTTTTGCTACCTACACCCAAGAACAGGTAGATAAAATCTTCTTTGCCGCTGCGGTCGCCGCCAATCAGCAGAGAATTCCGTTGGCAAAAATGGCAGTTGCAGAAACCGGTATGGGTGTGGTAGAAGATAAGGTTATTAAGAACCATTATGCTTCTGAGTATATTTATAATAAATACAAGGATACCCAAACTTGCGGCGTATTAGAAAGAGATCCTTCCGCCGGCATTATGAAGATTGCAGAGCCCATCGGTGTAATCGCTGCAGTTATTCCCACTACCAATCCTACTTCTACCGCAATCTTCAAGACTTTGATTTCCTTGAAGACTAGAAATGGTATTATCATCAGCCCTCATCCCCGTGCTAAGAAGTGCACCATCGAGGCTGCCAAGGTTGTTCTGGAAGCTGCGGTCGCCGCTGGCGCTCCCAAGAACATCATCGCTTGGATCGATATTCCTTCTTTGGAACTCACCAATGAAGTGATGAGAAGTGCGGATATCATTCTGGCCACCGGTGGTCCCGGCATGGTAAAGGCTGCTTACTCCTCTGGTAAGCCGGCTGTTGGCGTAGGCGCTGGTAATACTCCCGCCATCATTGATGATACCGCGGATGTGAGAATGGCGGTTAACTCTATTATTCATTCCAAGACTTTCGATAACGGTATGATCTGTGCTTCCGAACAGTCTGTGATTATTGTAGATAAAGTTTACGAGCAGGCTAAGAAAGAGTTTGCAGATAGAGGCTGCTATCTGCTGAATCCGGAAGAGACGGAAAAGGTAAGAAAGACCATCCTGATCAACGGCGCTTTGAATGCCAAGATTGTTGGTCAGTCTGCTCATACCATTGCAAACCTGGCAGGAGTCAAAACTCCGGAAGATGCAAAGATCCTGATCGGTCAGGTAGAGAGCGTAGAGCTGGAAGAGGAGTTTGCACATGAGAAGCTATCTCCGGTACTGGCTATGTATCGTGCAAAAGATTTTGACGATGCGATTGCCAAGGCGGAGCGTTTGGTGGCTGACGGTGGTTACGGTCACACCTCTTCTCTGTATGTAGACGCTGTCAACCACAGAGAGAAGATCGACAAGTTTGCCGCTGCCATGAAGACCTGCCGTATCCTGGTCAACACCCCGTCGTCTCAGGGCGGTATCGGCGACCTGTATAACTTCAAGCTGAATCCTTCCCTCACCTTGGGCTGCGGTTCCTGGGGCGGTAACTCTGTCTCTGAGAACGTTGGCGTAAAGCATCTGTTGAACATCAAGACAGTAGCCGAGAGGAGAGAAAATATGCTGTGGTTTAGAGCGCCTGAGAAGGTGTATTTCAAGAAGGGCTGTCTGCCGGTTGCTTTGGCTGAGCTCAAGAACGTTATGAATAAAAAGAAGGTCTTTATTGTAACCGACTCCTTCCTGTATAAGAACGGTTATACCAAGGCCATCACTGATAAGCTGGATGAAATGGGCATTGTCCATACTACCTTCTTTGATGTAGCTCCGGACCCGACTTTGGCTTGCGCAAAAGAAGGCGCTGCCGCTATGAAGGCTTTTGAGCCTGACTGCATCATCGCAATCGGCGGTGGTTCCGCTATGGACGCCGGTAAGATTATGTGGGTAATGTATGAGCATCCGGATGTAGACTTCATGGATATGGCCATGAGATTTATGGATATCCGCAAGAGAGTATATACTTTCCCGCATATGGGTGATAAGGCTTATTTCATCGCGGTTCCGACCTCTGCCGGTACTGGTTCTGAAGTAACTCCTTTCGCCGTTATCACCGATGAGAGCACTGGCGTAAAATATCCGCTGGCTGATTACGAGCTGCTGCCCAAGATGGCCATTATCGATGCGGACATGATGATGAATGCTCCGAAGGGCTTGACTTCCGCTTCTGGTATCGATGCCCTGACCCATGCTCTGGAGGCTTATGCTTCCATGATGGCTACCGGTTATACCGATGGTCTGGCCCTGCAAGCTATGAAGAGCATCTTTGAGTATCTGCCCCGCGCTTATGACAATGGCGCTCAAGATCCGATTGCGAGAGAGAAGATGGCGGAAGCTTCTACCATGGCTGGTATGGCGTTTGCAAACGCCTTCCTGGGTGTATGCCACTCTATGGCCCATAAGCTGGGTGCATTCCATCATTTGCCCCATGGCGTCGCCAATGCCTTGTTGATCACTTATGTGATGCGTTTCAACGCGGAGCCTGTTCCGAGAAAAATGGGTACTTTCCCGCAATACCAGTATCCGCATACTTTGGAGAGATATGTGGAGTGCGCTGAGTTTGTGGGTATCAAGGGCAAGACCAAGGAAGAGAAATTTGAGAACTTCCTGGCCGCTATTGAGGAGCTCAAGGCTAAAGTTGGTATCAAAAAGACCATTAAGGATTATGGCGTAGACGAGAAGTACTTCTTGGATACGTTGGATGATATGGTCGAGAAGGCATTCGATGACCAGTGCACCGGTGCAAACCCCAGATATCCGCTGATGAGCGAAATCAAAGAGATGTTCTTGAAAGCTTATTATGGCAAATAATCGCTGATTGTATAAAAGATTCCCGCAAGGTATAGTTACCTTGCGGGAATTTTTGTGTTTTTAGTTTTTCTAAGTTAAAGAGGACTATGAACTATCAAGCCAATCCGAAAAAACGCGCGAATGTAGCGACTAAAAAACAGATCATGATTCCGGATAATGTAGGCAGGAAGAAAGCCAGAGCCGTCCATTTGATACTTTTTGTTTCCTTATAAATAGTCCAACAAGTAGTCCCACAGGGGAAATGCAGTAGGGAGAACAGCATGGTACAGACGGCTGTTAACCAAGTCCATCCATGCTCTACCAATAACAGATGGAGCTGCTCCAAACTGTCAAATTCCATGATACTGCCCGAACAAAGGTAACTCATAATTATAATTGGCATGACAATCTCGTTGGCTGGAAATCCCAGGATAAAAGCCATTAAGATGACGCCGTCCAGCCCGATAAGCTGGGCAAACGGATCAAAAAAGGAGGTGCAGTAGGATAATAAGCTGGCATCCCCTACCATGACGTTGGAGAGGATCCATATAATCAGGCCTGCGGGAGCGGCGACAGCGGCGGCCCTTCCTAACACAAATAGCGTGCGGTCAAAAATGGATCGGACGATGACCTTGCCGATTTGCGGCCGCCGATAGGGCGGCAGCTCCAATGCAAAGGAAGAAGGGATTCCTTTGAGTACGGTTTTGGAAAGCAACTTTGAGGACAGAAGCGTCATACAGACGCCAAAGATAATAATACCGGTTAACATCAACGTGGATAAGGCTGATTGTAACGGTAAAGCGGCCACACCGGCAAAAAACATGGTAATAATGGCGATCAAAGTGGGAAAACGGCCGTTACAAGGAACAAAATTATTGGTTAGGATGGCAATCAGCCGTTCCCGTGGGGAATCAATGATACGGCATCCAATCACCCCGCAGGCATTACAGCCGAACCCCATACACATTGTCAGCGATTGTTTTCCGTGGGCGTTGGCTTTTTTGAAAAATTTATCCATATTAAATGCCACACGGGGAAGGTATCCGGAATCCTCTAAAAGGGTAAAAAGGGGGAAAAAGATAGCCATAGGGGGCAGCATTACGGATACCACCCAAGCCAAAGTGCGATAAACTCCCATAACCAACATATTGGTTAACCACTCCGGGGCATGAATCCAATGGAAAAATACGACTAGATGTTCTTGAAGGCCAAAGAATAGGCTAGAGAGCAATTCTGAAGGATAATTGGCCCCCTCTATTGTCAGCCAGAAAATGAGACCTAATAAGAGAATCATAATAGGAATTCCAGCTGCTTTGGAAGTAAGCCATTTGTCAATGGTACGATCCCGATGGTTATACGCCTTGTTCTCTAGATAAACACAATGCTGATAGATTTCTTCGCTTTTTGCCACAATGCTGGATACTACTTCATCCCGGATTTTTTCATCGCTCCAGGAGGAACGGCGTAAAAGATCTTTTGCTTCCTGGTAGTTTTCTGCAACATCCGGTACCTTCAAAAGGGATATCCCTATATAGTCGGAAAGAGAATGAAAAAGAGTGTCGTCCCAATCTAGAAGTTTTAAAGTGACCCAGCGGGCGTTCAGAGGCTTGGTCAATGCCTTTTCTACAGCGGGCTGGAGGATCGAAACCGCCTGTTCCAGCGGTTCCGGATAAACAATCGATTTTGGATTGGTTCTGCGCTGGTGAAAAGAAACTTCTTCTACAGAATCCATCAGTTTCTCTAAGCCGATTCCTGATCGGGCGCTGGCCCCCACCACAGGGATGCCCAATAGGTGAGAAAGTTCCTGTAAGTCGATGTGTATTTTCTTTTTTTGTGCTTCATCCAGTAAATTGACGCATAGTACTACATTTTGGGTAACCTCTAAAATCTGTAGTACCAGATTCAGGTTGCGTTCCAAACAGGTTGCGTCTGCTACGATAACTACCGCGTCCGGTTCGCCAAAACAGATAAAATCCCGGGCAACCTCTTCTTCCACGGAGCTTGCCAGTAAAGAGTATGTACCCGGGATATCCACCAATATAAAGTTTTTGTAGTTATGGACATATTTTCCTTGAGCGTTGGTCACTGTTTTTCCAGGCCAATTGCCGGTATGCTGATTCATACCGGTTAATCCGTTAAATACTGTACTTTTCCCCACGTTGGGATTTCCGGCTAATGCGATTACTTTATCTTGAGGAGATGTGCGGATAATGGTAAGTTCCCCGGTATCAATGGCAGAACCGGTAGATTGATGTGTTAACCCCATAAGATATTCCTCCCGTAGAATGATAGGGCTGTTGTAACTTAATAAGGACAGGCCCTTACAACAGCCCTTTTAACGAGATATGAAATTTTTCATGTATTTGTGCTAGGATATCGTTTTGTTTTTTTATGTTTCCGCACGGGAAAGGACGATAAATTTTAGCTGGGCGTTTTCTCCCTTCCCGCTATAGTGTCAATCTAACGATTTATCCAATCGGTGAAAAAGAGTTTTTAACATTCAATTAAAATTTTTTGAGCATCCTCCTGACGCAGGGCGATAACGGCGCCACGGATGAAATAGGCGATGGGATCGCCGGATGGACTTTTTTGCAGGGCCTCTACTGTGGTGCCCTGTACCAACCCTAAGTCTAACATACGGCGGCGTTCTTTTCCGTTAGAGACTAAGGATAATACCCGTCCTTTTTGGCCAATTGGCAAGTGATTAAGTGAGAAAATTTGTTCTGTCATCTATATAACTCCTATCGGTCGTAAATAAAGTAAAGGTGGGGAAAAATTGTTTCCCTGCCCTAATACTATATGCACCATATTTTACGAACGTGCGGCATATAGTAGAAAGAAAAAGCAATAGGAATAAGCGGGCGAGGGCGGAGGCAGAGAGCATGGAAGAAAATAAGTTTTATACGGTGCGGGGATATCAGCTTTTGGATCAACAGAGACAAGGATTAACCCCTTCTTTAGAAGATTATTTAGAAATGATCTACCGGAATATCCAAGCGAAGGGATATGTTCGGGTAAACCTTTTGGCACAAGAACTCAATGTAAAACCCTCTTCCGTTTCAAAAATGATTATGAAGTTGGCGGAACAAGGATATATTGATTACGAAAAGTACGGAGTTATCCGCTTGACAAAAAGGGGCAAAGAGATGGGCAACTACCTATTGTGGAGACACAATGTTATTTATCGTTTTTTCCTTTTGTTGTCCCCAGAGAGTGAGGAGAAAAATTTTGAAGAAGTGGAACTCATAGAACATATTCTAAGAAAAGAGACGGTCTACAAAATAGAACGATTGCTTTATATCCTACAAGGGGAACCGCAAATTTTAGAAAAGCTGAAAAATCCAGAGTAGTGACGATTTTTTATATTTTGAATTTCATAGAAAAATATTACAGGTAAAAAGTAAACCGACGCTTTTAGGGGCATGACAGCCCTTAAAAGCGCCGGTTTTCTCATTTAGGAAGAAACAATGGGGATCAATTCTTTCAGGGAGGAAATTTGATAACGGCAAGGAATTGGGGATATCCCTCCTTGTGGGCAATACCAACAGCAATCGATTCCTGCTGAGGATCCTCCTTGAATATCAGAAGAGAGGGAATCACCCACCATCAAAACGTCAGATAACTGTTCAATCCCCAACGTCTGAAATACGATGGAAAAGAATTCCTTTTGAGGCTTGGAATATCCAATTTCTTCCGATACAAAGCAGGAAGAGATATAAGGGGAAAGAGACGACAGCCGCAAACGGTTACGCTGCACACGGGAAATACCGTTCGTCACGATGACAAGGGTAGTGATCTGAGAAAGGGAACGGCAAACGGTGAGAGCATCCGGCATTAAAAAATGGGAGTTCCCCAAATAGTCCAGATAACGCTGATTGAAAAGGGAAGGGTCTACCGATACCTGCAACCGCTGCAAAAGAGGATGGAATCGGGTAGCTTGTAACTCTTTAAAAGAAATCAGTCCCTTTTCTAATTGTTTCCAAAGAAAACTATTTTGCTCCTTGTAAAAGGAAAGATCCTCTTCCCTGTAGGATAATCTGAAAAAATCCAAAGCCCGACGTAAGGAAAAATCCTCTGCTTTATCAAAATCAAACAGGGTATTATCTGCATCCAACAAAACGGTATGGTACATAGATTTGCCTTCTTTTTTGCGAAACTTCAGAGGAAAGTATATAATTCCGTTATTAGGAGAGACAAAAATTTAAAGCGGCTTCTGCCGCAGAGGCTGCGTCGGGCGTATAACAATCTGCGCCGATGGAATCACAGTAATTTTGAGTGACAGGGGCGCCTCCAATCATAATTTTAACCTGGTTCCGCATGCCTTTCTCTTCAAATAAGTCCACCACTCGTTTCATTTCCCCCATCGTTGTGGTAAGCAATGCAGAACAGCATACTAGTTGGGCTTGATGTTCAACTGCGCTTTGATAAAATTTTTCTGCTGAAACATCGACGCCTAGATCGATGACGTGAAGCCCTTTGCCTTCCATCATCATTTTCACCAAATTTTTTCCGATATCATGTTGATCGCCTTTGACCGTACCAATGACTGCGGTTCCTTTGGATTGCACGCCGGAGGAAACCAATAACGGCCTTAACAAACCGATTCCCGCGTTCATGGCCCTGGCGGCAATTAAGACCTCCGGGACGAACACTTGATTATTTTTAAATTTTTCACCAATAACGTTCATTCCAGCGATTAGGCCGTTTTCCAGGATCTCCTGAGGCTCCAGGCCCTCATCAATTGCCTGCTGTACTAACATTTTTACTTTAGGAGTTCTTCCTTGCTGTAAAAAAGTGCTGATTTCTTCTAACAATGCCATTTTGTATACCTCCTAAAGAGATCCATCTATTTTAACAAAAATATGGGACGATCTTATTTCTTAAAATTTTACCTTATCCCCAAGTAAAAAGCAATACGATTTTTGATGATATGCAAATAGGATAAATTTCAGGAAATAGATTCCTTGTTTTTTATAATTTTGCAGAAGTTTTTTGGACTGGTAAGTATTGCTAAGAAGGAATTAGATTTTTTATCGAATTTAACACAAGTTTAGGAAGGAAGTCGATTGACTTTTTAAGGCGTGACCGATATAATATGACAGGTAGAAAGTTGTCAAATTCAGGTCATAAAGTGGAACTTTGGTAGAAAAAAGGAAGGATGAGTAAGAGATTGCGGAATATAGGAGAGATATCAATTGTTGATATTTTTAAAATTCTATTAAGGAAGCTGTGGTTAATTATTTTAATTACCCTGGTATTTGCATTGGGCAGCTATTTTTATACAAAAACATTTATAAGCCCCAAATACATGTCAACAGCGTCCTTATATGTAACAAACGGGGTAAAATCGGTGTCAGATGATACAGCAAATCTGGATGATCTGAACGCATCGGCAAAATTGGTAGATTCTTATATTGTCGTATTGCAAAGCGACAGTGTTGCCCAGCAGATCAGTGAAAAGACTCAATTGGGCTACAGCACAGGTGCAATCAAATCGATGATTCGGCTGTCTTCCATTAATGAAACACAAGTTTTGCGGGTTCAAGTAACCTGCAAAAGCCGGAAAGATGCACAGACAATTGCCAATGCAATGTTGGAAGTGGCGCCGGCCACTTTAAAAGAAGTGGCCAAAGTCGGTGAAGTGGAGACCTTGGATACCGCTTCAGAAGCAGGACAGGTTTCCCCGAATATAGTCACTAACACCATGGTAGGCTTTTTATTAGGGTTGGTGGTATCGGTACTAATTGTATTGGTCCAGGCAATGTTGGATCGTACCGTCAAAGGGGAAGAAGATTTCAAAGAGCATTATGACATTGCAGTATTAGGGAGCGTACCGGATTTTAAAGAAAATGAAAAAGGAGGATACAAGCGCTGATGGCAAAGAAAAAGAAATATACCGTCATGGAACCGCCAAAGAAGAAGCTTTTTCGGAAAAAAGAAGAAGTAAATGATATGCTGCTGGATGATAATGTTCCATTTTCCGTGGTAGAAGCATACAAGACCATCCGTACCAATATGATGTTTGTACTCTCCGACAGTGAAAATAAGAGGGTTGTTATTTCCAGCGCTTTACCTAATGAGGGAAAGACTATTACGGCGATCAATTTGGCAATCGCTTTTTCTCAAACAGGACAAAAAGTTTTATTGATTGATGCGGATTTACGGCGGCCCACCATTTATCAAAGGTTGAAAATCAATAACAGCAAGGGATTAAGTTCTATTTTAGTGGGGTTCTGTAGTTTGAGAGAAGCAGTTAAAAATGTATCCCCCAATTTTGACGTGCTGACCTCAGGACCGATTCCCCCTAATCCTTCTGAGTTATTAGGGGGAAATAATATGAGCCTTCTGTTGGATGGATTAAAGGATTATTATGATTATATTATCATTGATACTCCCCCCATCAACATGGTTTCTGATGCATTGGTATTGACGCCAAAGACCGATGGATTAGTACTTGTGGCCAGACAAGGGAAAACCACACATGATCAATTCCGGAAAGCGGTAGCAAGTATTGAATTTGCCAATGTGAAACTATTAGGGACCATTTTAAACGGTGATCGTTCCGGAAGCGGCAACTATGGGTATTCTTATGGCTATTAAAAAGCAGAGGGGATCGGCATGATTTTTGATATTCACAGCCACATCATTCCGGGGGTAGACGACGGCGCCAGCAGTTTGGAGGAATCCATTGAGATTTTGAGGGCCCTGAAAGCGCAAGGCGTAGATAAAGTGATTGCAACCCCGCATTTTTATGCCTCGAAGGATTCCATCCATACTTATGTAACCCGCATTTCCGACGCTTTTTCTAACCTGCTGGAAAAAACGCGTACGCTAGATTTGCCGGAATTATTTTGCGGCAGTGAAGTTCATTGTTTTCGCGGGATGTCTCGTAGCGAGGATCTAAAGAAATTATGTATTCATTCCAGCCGGTATATTTTATTGGAATTGCCCTATGCCCCGTTGGATACAAAGTTGGTGGATGAAATCAATGATATTGCCATCAATATGGAGCTGACCCCTATTTTGGCTCATATTGATCGCTACCTCACTTATAACCGGTACGAAGATATTATGAGATTGTTCCGGTATGGCGATATACAAGGGCAAGTGAATGCAGATGCCCTGTGCCATGGAATGGGAAAAAAGAAGGCTCTCCAATTTTTGCAAGAGGATGCCTGTATCTATTTGGGGAGCGATGCCCATAACATGCATACAAGGCCCCCGAGAATGGGACAAGCTATGGCATACATAGAAAGAAAAATAGGAGAAGAGGGGCTCCAAAGGCTGTCTCTTCGTTCAGAGAAGTTGTTCCATGAGTTGACCAAACCGAAAGGTAAAGAAGAAACAGTTGTAACGGTTGGCTAGGATTTCAAGTTTTTGCAATTTTATAAAATGGTAGAATAAAGTGAATGAGATGATGTAAATGGCAAAATTAACTAGTAAGCTAAATAAGTATCGCAAGTATATACTGTTTTTCTGTGATTTTGTTCTTTGGAATATATCTTACTATCTTTCCTTTACAATTATCCGGAACAGTTATTTTATAACCGGTCTTGAAAAGATCTTTTTTACCACCTTTTTGGTTATGAATATCTGTTTCATCGTCGTGTTTCTGGCGTTTCGCCTATATGACAAGATATGGAGATATGCGGATGTAGAAGACTTCTTTTATGTAGGGGTCGTTTGCGCGGTAGCCAATGTGGTGTTCTTTTTGGTCACGCTGTTAATAGGAGATCAGTATCATCTAGGGGGCAGAACCCACGTTTTATTTTTGCTGATGTCAATTTTCTTCTTGTTTGCAATCCGCTTCCTTTATCGGATCAATCGGATTTATGTGGCTAGGCATGTTTCTACAAAACCTATGAAGAGGATGTTGATTGTAGGGGGAGGCGACGCGGCGGTTACGATTATCCATGAGCTGTCAAAATCTCCTGCAAACGAATATTTACCCGTCTGTATTGCAGATGATGATAGGGCGAAGATAGGAAGGAAAGTCTGTGGAATCAAGGTAGAAAGCACTACAGAGGAGATTCCCGATTTGTGTCAGAAAAATCACATTCAAGTCATTCTTTTTTCTATTTCCAACATCAGCTTGGATGACAAAAAAAGGATTTTAAATATCTGCGCAAAGACTAATGTGGAAGTCAAGATTATCCCCAGCCTTTATGACTTGGTAACAGCCAAGAGGCCGCTTACTTCTCAAATCCGCCAGGTGGAAGTGGAAGATCTTTTGGGCAGGGAACCGGTGGTTTTTGATACCCAGAAATATGGGCAATATCTGGAGAATCAAACCGTATTGGTGACAGGCGGAGGAGGTTCCATAGGATCGGAACTTTGCCGCCAGATTGCCAAAGTACATCCAAAGAAGTTAATTATATTAGATATTTATGAAAACAACGCCTATGAGATTCAGCAAGAACTGATTCGCAAAAAAGAAGAAGTCAATATGGAAGTAGAGATCGCTTCTGTCAGGGATGCGGTAAAATTAGATCAGTTATTCAGCCAAAAGCATATCGATGTGGTTTTTCACGCTGCAGCCCATAAGCATGTGCCGTTGATGGAAACCAACCCGGAAGAAGCTATCAAAAATAATGTCATAGGGACATTGAATCTCGTAAGAGTTTCCGACAAATACCATGTAAAAAAGTTTGTGCAGATTTCTACAGATAAGGCGGTAAATCCCACGAATGTTATGGGAGCCACAAAACGTATTTGTGAAATGATTATTCAGACCATGAATCGGCATAGCCAGACTGAATTTGTGGCGGTACGCTTTGGAAATGTTTTGGGCTCCAATGGATCGGTGATACCGCTGTTTAAAGAACAAATTCGCTGCGGCGGACCGGTTACTGTAACACATCCGGACATTATCCGTTACTTTATGACGATACCGGAAGCGGTTTCTTTGGTGCTGACAGCCGGCGGTTTGGCAAAAGGCGGAGAGATTTTTGTACTGGATATGGGGCAGCCAGTTAAAATTAAAGATTTGGCAGAAAATTTAATTCGTCTTTCCGGTTACCGTCCAGGGGAAGACATTAAGATTGAATACAGCGGTTTGCGTCCTGGAGAAAAGCTTTTTGAAGAATTGTTGATGAATGAGGAAGGGATGCAAAAAACGGACAGCAAGAAAATCTATATTGGGAAACCCATTGAAATTGACGAGGAAAAATTCTTCCAAGAATTGAATACCCTTCATCATTATGCAGAAGCGGATGATAAACAGCAAATTCTTCATCTGTTAGCGGTAATTGTGCCGACCTTTCATCATCGTCCTTAGAACATTCTGTTTTTATTCTTACAATAGTGGAATCGTTAAAAGTAAAATCAGGCATCTGGAAAACATGTGGTTTCTGGATGCCTGATTTTTTCAAGGCAAGGGTATGATAAAAGTATCCTTATATAAAAATAGAAGACTTTTCCAATGTTTTGTGGTATACTGAAACAATCATGAGAGGATGGTTAAAAGAAGGAATAAGAAACGAGGTGTAGGGTTTGCTACAGCAATTACCGGGAAATTATTATTTAAATATGAGTATTCTATCTTGGCTTACAGCGCAGGTTATTAAAGTACTGATTGCCTTGTTTATTACAAAGAAGTTTGACCTGGAGCGCTTGATAGGCTCTGGGGGAATGCCCAGCTCCCATTCTGCTTTGGTGTGCGGGTTGGCGACTGCGGTATTTATCCGGCATGGATTTGACTCCTTTGAATTTGCCGTAGCCGTTGTGCTGGCTTTGATTGTTATGTATGATGCCATGGGTGTGCGCCGGGCCGCCGGAGAACAAGCAAAGACTCTGAATAAGCTGGTAAACTGGTATGTCTTCCACCAGCAAAGCGAAGAAGAGGATCCCCCAGTTTTGGAAACGGATAAAATGTTAAAAGAGTTGATAGGGCATACGCCCTTAGAAGTCATCAGCGGAGCCATATTGGGGATAGGTTTGGTGATTTTGGTTTCTATTTAGTTAAGAAAGAGATTTTTCTAAAAAAGCGGCGCTCTCAGCGGTTGTATCAACCAAAAGAGCGCCGTGTTTTTATTTTCCCGATAGCCTTATCGCTTTATAAATCTTGTGAAAATTTATTATCTGCCGTAATAGGCGTCCAGATAGATTTGTTTGATCTCTTCGATCAAGGGATAACGGGGATTGGCGGTGGTGCACTGGTCCTCGTGGGCATGTTCCGATAAAGTCTGTAAATGCTCCAAGAAGGTTTTCTCATCGACACCGCACTCCCGGATACTACGGGGCATATCCAGATCCGCTTGGAGTTCCTGTACAGCGTCGATGAGATTCTCCACGCTTTCGGCGACAGTTGTGCCTTCCCGCCCAATCATACGGGCTATCTTGGCGTATTTCCGGTCGGCCACAAACGTTTCATATTTCGGGAAAGTGGCGAATTTGGTGGGTTTAGAGGCATTGTATCGGATGATATAGGGGAGGAGCAGGGCATTGGCGCGGCCGTGGGGGATGTGGTATTCCCCGCCCAATTTGTGGGCCATGGAGTGATTGAGCCCTAAAAAGGCGTTGGTAAACGCCATCCCTGCGATGCAGGATGCGTTGTGCATTTTTTCCCGGGCCTCCCGATCCTGAGAACCGTGATGATATGCCCGCGGGAGGTACTCAAATACCATGCTAATGGCTTGCAGCGCCAGACCGTCGGTATAATCGCTGGCCATTACGGAGACGTAAGCTTCTATGGCATGGGTAAGCACATCCAAGCCGGTATCCGCCGTGGGGCCTTTGGGAAGGGTCATGACGAACTGGGGGTCTATGATGGATACGTTGGGGGTGAGGGCGTAATCGGCCAGCGGATATTTAATATTGCCGTTTTTCCGGTCGGTCACAACAGAGAAAGAAGTCACCTCAGAGCCGGTACCCGAGGTGGTGGGGATACATACCATCTGGGCTTTTGCCCCCAGCCGGGGAAATTTATAGGCGCGTTTACGGATATCCATAAACTTCAATTTCATCCCGTCAAACGTGGCGTCGGGATGTTCATAAAAGAGCCACATGCCTTTGGCTGCGTCCATAGCGGAACCGCCGCCCAGCGCGATGATAACGTCCGGCTGGAACTCCCTCATAGAAGCAACCCCTCGCATCACGGTATCCACGTCTGGGTCTGGTTCCACATCGGAATAGATTTCCGCATGGCAATATTGTTTGCGCTTGCGCAGATAATACAGCACTTTATCTACATACCCCAGCTTGACCATGGTAGGATCGGTCACGATAAAAGCGCGTTCAATGCCGTCCATTTTTTCCAGGTACTGGATAGAATCATATTCAAAGTAAATTTTGGGCGGCACTTTGAACCACTGCATATTGACCCTCCTTTTGGCGATACGCTTCCGATTGATCAGGTTCACGGTGGATACGTTGGAGGTGGTGGAGTTGCGCCCATAAGAACCGCATCCCAGTGTAAGGGAAGGGGTGTTTGTGTTGTAAATGTCGCCGATGGCGCCCTGGGAACAGGGAGAATTGGAGATGACACGCCCTACCTTCATCGCTTCCCCATAAGCGTGGATTAACTGTTTGCTGGAACTGTGGATAACAGCAGAGTGTCCCAATCCGCCGAGTTCCAACATTTTTTTGGCCTTTTCAAAACCCTCTTCCGGACCGTCCACTATATAATAGGCCAATACCGGCGAAAGCTTTTCCCGGGATAGGGGATAATCCGGCCCCACATCCGACAGACGGGCCAACAGGATCTTGGTGTGATAAGGGACGGAAACCCCTGCCTGTTCGGCAATCCAATGGGCGGATTTTCCTACGACGTCCGGATTTACCGCTTGTTTGGCAGCGGAAATAACGAACCGGGAGACCTTATCCGTCTCCTCTTCGTTGAGAAAATAACAATTATTCTCCTTCATGATCTGTTCAAAACGGTCTGCAATCTCCCGGTCTACGATGGCAGCCTGCTCTGAAGCACAGATCATACCGTTGTCAAAAGTTTTAGAGAGCATCAGATCCGTGCAGGCGCGCTCCAGATTGGCGCTCTTTTCAATATAACAAGGGACGTTGCCTGGCCCCACGCCCAAGGCGGGCTTACCTGTACTGTAAGCGGCACGGACCATCCCAGATCCGCCGGTGGCCAGTACCATGGAGACGCCTGGGTGGTTCATCAAGGCGTTGGTTGCTTCAATGGAAGGGGATTCAATCCATTGTACACAGTGTTCCGGGGCTCCCGCCTCCACGGCGGCGTCCCGGACGATTTTTGCGGCGGCTACGGAACATGTTTGGGCGCTGGGGTGGAATCCAAAAATGATAGGGTTGCGGGCCTTGGCACAGATCATGGCTTTAAAGATAGCGGTGGAAGTGGGATTGGTCACAGGGGTGACGCCTGCTACGACGCCCACCGGCTCTGCTACGTCTACATACCCCTCCATCTCGTTTTCTTCTACGATTCCCACGGTTTTGGTATCTTTGATAGAATGCCAGATATATTCGGATGCGAACATGTTTTTGATAATTTTATCTTCCACAACGCCGCGGCCGGTTTCTTCGTAGGCCATTTTTGCCAGGTCCATGTGATGATCCAAACCGGCCAGAGACATGGCGTGTACAATTTTATCCACTTGTTTTTGATCCAATTTCATGTAAGCTTCCAGAGCAGCCTGTGCGTTTTTGACTAGTCGATCCACCATAGCTTGCACGCCGTCTTTGGAAACCTGATGTTCTTTGTTTTTTTCCGTCATATGGTACCTCCCGTTTC
>CAJFUH010000189.1 GCA_904420155.1 uncultured Clostridia bacterium | reverse complement strand
TCAACAGTTTCTATGTCCTCTTTTCCTGAGGTAAGCTCGGCCATCGCTTCTGCAAACTCTTTTTCAGGAGTGCCCTCGCTGAGGTCAAACCGGGAGCCGGACAAATCTACGGAAACCACATTGGAAAAAGTAGATGTCTCGCCGTATTCTATGGTTTCCAGTTCCGAATCGTTCAGACCTATCACCTGTAAGGCGGAACATCCGCTGATATCAATAGAAGTGGTAGAACTCCCCTTAAACGCATCAAAATAAATATATGTTAAGGATGCGCTGTCTTTGAGAATAATATGCTTTACATTGCTGTTAAAGGTCCCCTGTTGCACCGCGTCCAAATGGGAACCTGTCAAATTGATGGTATCCGCCTGGATATATTCCAGGCCCGTATAGTCCTGGATATACAGGTTCCTCAAATCCAGGGCACCGTCAAAATTGGCCAAATCCTCTGCGGTTTCACCTATCTGCGTTTTGACCGCTTCCAGTAATACGGGATCCGGGAAGGTTTCTTCATTGACTTCTATGTCAGCGGGTTTCTTCCCATAATGGAAGTAGGCAGGCTCGGATTTTATTCCTGTATAATCCTCTACGACGATTTCCAGAAGGCCTTGCTCCCCCGGAAGCTGAACCTTGCGTTCAATATGGCCTTGGCCGGCAATATTGCGGATGTAATGGAACACTTCCTCGCCGCCTACATAACCGGTCATCTTCCACCAGTCCTGCGCGTAAAGGCAACGGAAACTCACTTGGTTCCCATCAAACACCACGCACTCCGGATCGATAGGATCGCAATATACGTCTTTCAGCTTTCCTTTATATAGAATCGGTTGGCTTTCCGTCCCGTCTTCAAACACCGTGCTGATGGAGAGGTTATAGTGTTCCCCATGGCCCCTCGGCACCATGATGCGGGCGGAAGTCTCCCCTGCCGGCACCGTCGTCGTATAGGCCGTGTCTTCCCCTGTGTACAAAGGAGAAACAGAAAGTTTCAGTTCCTGATATTCCACGTTGGGATTTTCCCAACTGACGTCCAGATACCCCGCGTTTTCCGCTTCCATCACCATGCCGCTGGGGGAAACTTCTTCCTTAACGGAAATATTGCTTACGTTATCGCTGTACCGGTATTCTGTGGAAATGGGTTCGCTTTCCGAACCGTCTTTACCCACGGCGGTAACTTCCACCTTCACCACGTCTTCTTCCCCGTAGGTGGATTTGATATAATACACGTCGTCGTAAATACCGCCCATAAACATCCGCTGGCCATTAGACAGAGTGGCGTATACATGGTAACGGTCTACGGTATTGTAATCCTCCAAATCCCAGCGGATCACCATTTCTTTGGTATCGTACGCGGTATCCACTTTTAATCCTGTGGGCGCTTCCGGGGTATAGCTTTGTCCATCTGTAACGCTCAGGGCGCCGATGTTCATCTGATAATTCTCAATCGCAGTGCCTCCGTTCTGGAACACCAGCCCCATCGCTGCGATTTCTTCTCCCGCATAGTCGCCCAGGCTGATCTGCTTCGTGACCCATCCGTCGGTCTTCTGGTTGGCGGACGGCACATGGAACGTCACGACCGTCTCCGGGGAGCTCTTAAAGATCACCCCTAATTCCATTTTGGAATCGTCGGTTTCCGAAGTTTTGTTATAGGTAACAGAAAGGCTGGTGCTGTCCGTTACGCTTAAATCCGTCTTGTACAGGTGCAGGAAGTTTTCCGCATCCAGGGTGCCGTGGACCGCTAACGAAGAGCCTCCGTCGTATGCGCCGATTTGCGTAAAGGGCGCCTCTATCGGGTTGCCGTTCACATCGTTGCGCACATAGGTGGGGCCGTAGTCGAAATCCACATCCAACTTGGAACCTTCGCTGTCAATCCACCACTGCCAGGAAGGCATAATATCTTGCAGGTTGATATTGGTCCACTCGTTGCTGTTGGAAACCTCTCCATCCTGGAAGTACTGCATCCCGTGGCCGGTATTAAATTCCGTATGGAAGGTTGTACCGTTAATAACGGAACGTTCGCTGGCGAAATCCGCAACGCCGACCCAGCCGGAGGCGTTCCTTACGCCTACATCCTCACGAGAATACCCGTCCTTTTTCCCGGTATCCGTGGGATCCTCCATCACGCCGGAAAAGTACATGCGCTCCCTTTCGTCAATCATCCACTGGTATTCCTTTTGCTGGAACAGCGGGATTTCCCCTGCGGAAATGCTGAGGTCGTCGTCCAGGCCGCGCTGGTAATAATCGCTGGGGGTAAACAAGGCGACACTTCCCCTCAGGTTTTTTGTCCCCGGCTGATAAATATAGTCCAAATGCAGCGCGGAGCCGTGGCTGCCGCTGAATTTGCCCTGGTTGGCTTCCACGCCGAAAAATACTTCGGTGAAGGGGTCGATGCCGTTGTCCGCCGCATACCGTAGGGATTTATCCGCTTTGGTTTCCCCGCCGCTTGAACGGAACCAGTCGTAGTTGACAAACAGGGAACTGTTGACTTTCCCTAGCCCATATTCAGTGTCCTGAATAAAAGTGGCGTTATTTTCGTTGAGCTCGTTCTGATAGCTCAGGCTGCCGGAAGGCTTCAGGGAATCATACCACTGGAGATATAGACCATGGTCGATCAGGTATTTGGTAAACTGTTTGTAGATCTTCACGTTTTCAGAAGGGATGGATTCCTCCTGGTTGATGAAATAGCCGTCAAACCCGTAATACTCGGCGATCTCGATCAGCTTATCCGCCACGGGGAAACCGCCGTTCTCGTCCTGTTCCAGCATATCCGCAGAGGGCTGGCCGGTACGGGGCAGGAAAATGCAGCCGATGGATTTTACGCCGTTTTTATGGGCCGCGTTGGTATAGGCCGGATTGGGGATATTCAGCAGGCCATATTCAAAGTCGCGGCCTGTGGTGTCCTGTACAATGGGGTCGTCCGGCTGGGTTGGGGTCCCTACGGTTTCGGCCCCGTGCCAGGGGCTGAAATAGTCCACGTACTGCCAGAAATTCAGGCAGTGCTCAGAAAACCGGTTGTTGTACAAAGTGCTGTTAAACCCGGAATTCCCATAATCCCCCTGCATCAGCATAACTTCCGCATCGGAGGCCAGTTCCGGGTTTGCCTGCGTAGCGGCAAACGCTTCGTTGCGCTCCTGCAAAGGCACCCTGGCCCTCATCATGTCGGCATACGGGTCGGTTTCTTCACTCCAGTTTTTCATCTGGAGCACCCGGTATCCGGAAAAATGCGGCTGCGCCTTGGCTCTGGCTCCATCCCCTAAAAACTCCTCCGACATCGGCCCTGCCATAGCTGTCATCCCAGTAAATAAGGAAGACATCGCCAATACCGAGGAGAGGACAAAGCATCCAGCTCTTTTCAGATTCTTTTTACTCATACATTTCTCTCCTTTCGTAAGCCATCTTGCTGGGGAATTTTTGAAATCCATTAAAAATTAAGAATACTTTCACTTATCCTTGATGCCAATCGGTTAAGTGTGATATAATTTTTATCAAGACGGCTCTGTTTTTATTTAATATTATCCCTATTTTCGCCTGTCGGATAGGACAATTCCGATGAGCATTAGCACAAATCCCGCCAATTTTCATGCATACAAACAATGAAAATTATATATATTACTAAATTCTTTCTTTGATGGGAAAATAAAAGGAGAAATCCCTATGGCTCAATCGATCTATTATTGGCCAGTATCTGAATTGCCGCCGCAATTTCCTGTACACATCCATAAATGTACTACTTTTGATCCCTATGACGGATGTTCCCTGCACTGGCATGAACAAATGGAATTTTACTATGTGGAAAAGGGCGGTATCCGTTTAAGCGTGGGGGGAGAAGAGCAATGGGTATCCGCCGGGGATATCGTTTTTATTAACTGGTGCGAACCTCATCACAGCATCGAATTTTTGTACCATACGGTGCATTATATTTTACAAATCGACCTCTCCCTATTGTGCTCTTACCCGCAGGATATCATTGATGAACAATATATCAATGAACTAATTGTGCACGGAAACCAGTTTCAGCGTTTTCTCATTGCCGATCCGGAACTCGGTTCTTTGTTTCAAGAGATTATTGCTGAAAACAACAACCGGCAGCCCGGATATGAGATGGCGATTAAGGGGAACTTTTTGAAAATTTTTTGCCTTCTTTTTCGGCGGTACTATCATGCGCAGATCTCCGGCCGTTCCCACGACCACGGGATGCGGTACACCCGTGATATCCTCATCTATATCTCTCATCATTACGCCGAAGACCATATTTTAGACACGCTCAGCAAAAAAATAGGGTTATCAAAAGACTATCTAAACCGGGTATTTCATTCCAATACCGGGTGCAGCATTTCATGCTATATCAAGCAATTCCGCTGCCGAAAAGCCATGGCGCTGATCGCAGAAGGGGTATCGGTGACGCAGGCCGCCATGGAAGTGGGATACAGCGATTATAATTACTTCTCCCGGGTGTTCCGGCAGGTCAACCAGCTCAGCCCTTCTTTTTTCGCTAAATCCTGTATTTCCCGCGCTCAAAACGAAACAACCTCATAAACATCCCTGGAATTCTTGAAAAACACAAAAATTTTTTGAATTTTTAAGCTGGTATTTCCGTACATTTTAAGAAATACCCCGTACGCGGCATACTGCCGTATATGGGGATAAAAAGTCGTCCTTTTTTGTATTTTACCGGTTATTTTAGGATGGACAGGGCAGATTTTCGGTGCTATCATATCAAATGTTCCGCTCCTGATCAGGGCCTACGAAGATTTGTCACAACAAGGAGATGTTGTCCATGACCAAACAAGCCGGACCTCTTTACAAGCTGAGCCGCACCCAGGATTCCCTTTGCTTTTTCTGGGTATGCTGGCTCACTTATTTTTGTACGTATCTTGGACGATTGAATTTTTCCGCCAGTATGGCGGAAATCATTACCGCAGAAGGCTTCTCCAAATCCGCCCTGGGCATGGTGGGAAGCGGGCTGTTCTTTGCCTACGGCATCGGCCAGCTGGTCAGCGGCGTTTTAGGGGATATCCTCAACCCAAAACGGCTGGTTTTTTGCGGAATTACCATTTCCTCCTTTATGAACCTCGGTATGGGATTTGCCACTTCCCCTGGCATGATGGTGGCCCTTTGGTCTGTAAACGGGCTGGCCCAGGCGATGGTTTGGTCCCCTATGGTGCGTATTTTTTCCGACCGCATGACCCACGATCAATGCGTGAAAACCTGCGTCAACATGGCTACCACCACCCCCGCCGGCACCTTGTGCGCCTTTCTGCTATGTACCGTGGTCATCTCCCTTTCCAATTGGCGGATGGTCTTTTATATCACCGGCGGCTTTATGCTGCTCATTTCCCTGCTGTGGCTGGCAGGGATGACCCGCCTGGAACATCTTCTGGAAAAACACGGGATCGTGGAGACGGAATCTTTTTCGCCCGCCCCCGCGCCGGAAGAAAAGAAATCCGGGGTTTCCTTTGGAAAAGTCTTTCTAGTATCTGGTTTGGTTTTGATCTCTGCGGCAGCTCTGCTCCACGGTATCCTGAAGGACGGCGTAGTCACCTGGACCCCTACGTATCTCACCGAAATCTTCCATATCGACGCTGTTTTTTCCATCGCCGTCACCATGATTGTCCCCATTGTCAATTTGCTGGGCGTCTATCTGGCCAATTTCTTAAATCGCCGCTTCTTCCATAGTGAAATCATCACGTCGGCGTTTTTCTTTGCCTTAACCGTGGTATCCCTGCTGGTACTCAATTTCTGGGGCACCTACAGTATGATCCTTTCCCTAATCCTGCTCAGCGTAACCTCTTCCGCCATGCTGGCCATCAACACCATGGTGGTGAACCTGGTTCCCCTGCGGTACCAGAAGCTGGGCAAGGTATCTACCGTCACTGGGATTCTCAATTCTTTGACCTATGTGGGTTCCGCCATTTCCATTTACGGCATCGGCGTGCTGTCCGAACAATTCGGCTGGACGGCCACCCAATATGCATGGCTGGGCATCGCCTTGTTGGGCCTGCTGGCCTGCATCTTTGTAAAACGCCCTTGGGATCGTTTTTGCCGGAACCCGATGCGCGCCTTCTCTTCCTCTCAAAACGGATGAGATTCCCCCTTTCCGCACCCAAAACCGGCTCCCTGGGAAAAGGGGTTTTCTACCGATCTCTTGCGGTTCCTATGGGCTGGCTCTTTTTCCATATGAAGGAATGTTTTTACATTTTGACGAATAATATCTTTTATCAGATTATGGTTGTAGCGATCCCTGCCCTTTATGGGGATCTCCTCCCTATCTTTGGCAGACGGTATCAGTTTTTTGATCTTTGGAGAGATGTTTATTTTCTTTCTACACAAAATCAAAAATAAATTTTTGTAAAATAATACCAACCCACGGTTTTTCTTTTCCGTGGGTTGATTTTTTGTATAAAACTCCTTAAAATGAATAAAGGTTCCAATTCATTTTGTGGCAGAAACGGCCTTTTCAAAAATAGATGGGAAGGGAATCGAGAAGGAAAAAGGCTTTCTTCCGCCATGCTTTCACACGGGGGTTTTCCCTTCTTTTTTTATTTAGGGAAATAAGGGCAAGTATTAAACTATATCTATAAAATGTATATACCTTTTGAAGCAGGTCAAAAACGTATTTCCTTGGGACTTTATCTATTTTCCCTGCCATTGGAAGGCGAGCATATGCGCCCGCAATACCCGCTGTATAGGAACCTATAGGAGGAGTCATCTATGAACAAAAGCAGTACGATGATGGCTGCCGTCTGTTACGGGCCTGGAGATCTCCGGTTAGAGGAACGCCCTCTGCCTGTCCTCCAGGAGCCCGCTGACGCCATTGTCAAAGTCACCTTATCCACCATCTGTACCAGCGACCTTCACATTTTGCACGGGGCGGTGCCCCGGGCTATCCCGGGGACGGTGCTGGGGCACGAGTTTGTCGGGCAAGTGGTAGAAACCGGCCCCGGCGTGCAAACTCTTTCCCCTGGCGACCGGGTGGCCGCCAACTGCATCACTTTTTGCGGGCAATGCTGGTTCTGCCAGCACGGGTACATCAACAATTGCCAGCGGGGCGGCTGGGAGCTTGGCTGCCGGATCGACGGCTGCCAGGCGGAATACGTACGGGTCCCCTTCGCGGACCAGGGGCTTACCCTCATACCCTCTTCCCTAACCGATGAAAACGCCCTGTTCGTGGGAGATATCCTTTCCAGCGGATACTTTGGCGCCCAATTATGCCAGATCCAACCTGGGGATACCGTAGCGGTATTGGGAGCCGGGCCGGTGGGCCTTTGCGCGATGCAATGCGCCCGTTTGTTTGGGGCGGCCCAAATTGTGGCGGTCGATATCGACGATTCCCGCCTGGCCATCGCCCAGCAACAGAAACTGTGCGACCGATGTGTCAACCCGTTGACGGAAGACGCTGTCTCCATCGTGGAATCCCTCACGCACGGGAGAGGGGCCGATGGGGTAATCGAGGCGGCGGGAGGAGAGAATACCCTGGAGCTGGCCTGGCGCATGGCCCGACCCAACGCCGTGGTGGCCGTAGTCGCCATGTACGAACAGGATCAGGTGCTCCCCTTGCCGCGGATGTATGGAAAAAACCTGATTTTTAAGACCGGAGGGGTGGACGCCACCCACTGCGAACGCTTACTAAACCTTCTGGCTTGCGGACGTCTGAACACCGACTTCCTGATTTCACACCGGACGCCTCTTAACGGTATCCTTTCCGCATATGAAGCTTTTTCCCAGCGGGAGAGCGGCTCCCTGAAATGGGCAATCACCCCCTATGAACGGTAGCCCTGCAGGAAGGCGGAGAAATGGTTTTTTGAATTTCATAAGAAACAATTTTGACAAGATTTTTATTAATTTTTCATAACAGAATCTATTTATTTTTAAAAAATTATACAATGAAATCCGGGTGATATTGCGTATTTTTACTAAACGTCCAGGAAAACCCGCGATCATTCATTTAGCCTTTGAGGGATTAATTATGCTGGAATTCTTGAAAAGCAAAATGCACCGAAATACTTTTTTCGCTTATATCACAGTATTATTTTTTGTCTGCGTGATTGTCTGTTTTTCTGTGTGCAATATGATTCTCAGCAACCAAGTTGATCTGTACAAAAGGGCTTCTTCCAGCGCTTTTAATGGAGTGGAATCTTCCATCTCCAACAACATCAGCAAGATTGACAATTATTTTTTGGGAATTTATTCTAACCACGCGTTGGAGAAAGATTTCCTATGCTTTTTCTCCCATAACGCCCAAGAGTATCGGATGCTGCGTTTGGAGGGCGTCGGCCCTACGGAAATGCCGGCGGACTTTCTGAAAGATGTCAAAACGTTTGTACAGGACAACGATTTTATCGTGATCCAGATTTCCGTTGAATCCCAGAACAGCGCCAATATTATCCATTTCTACGACGCCAATTCCCCCGGCCTCAATGTGGACTTTTGCGTGCCCACCAATTCCATGGATATCTATGAAGATGATGTCTCCTATGGGTATGTATATACCAAGGAATTGCCTCAAACCGAAAACGGGGTCGGTTCTATCGGAGAAATGAAATTTTTGCTCAGCGGGCGGAGGATCTTTGACCATGTGCTGGACTACAACATTGCGGACAGCGCCATTATGAGCAAAAAAGGGGCCCTGTATTATACGGACCCGGAACGCCAGGACCAATTGGAAACAACGTTTCAGGAAATTTATAAAAGCAATGAATCCAACGGTATCCTGCATAACGGGCTGTTTTACCGGCAGTACTATTTTACCAACACGTCTTCCCAATACGGGTATAAGCTGATTACCATTGTAGACAGCGCCACCATTTTCCACGAAAATCTAAGCCTGTTCCTACTGGTGATTGCGGGTTCCCTGCTGATCTTCCTGATTATGACATTTTTGATCGCTGTGCGCGCAAATTACGACGCCAAGTTTCTCAACAAAATCGTACACTCCATCCAATTGGCTAAGTCGGGGCAATTCACCCACATCGACGTAGGGGACCGCAAGGATGAATACGGCGTGATTGCACAGGAATTCAACGACATGATCGGTCAGCTGGATGAGTTTATCCGCACGGAATATGTGCTCAAGCTTAAGCAAAAAGAGACGGAAATGCAGGCCCTTCAGCACCAGATCAATCCGCATTTCCTATACAACACCCTGGAGATTATCCGTTCCTGCGCCTTGGTGCACAATGATTTGCAGGTGGCGGACGCGGTATATTATCTGGGCAGTATGTACCGGGATATTGTCAAAGAGCACAACACCATCACCATAGAAAAGGAGCTGGATATCCTCGGCAAATACCTGAAGATTATGGAATTTAAATATGACCATAACTTTTATTACCAAATCGACGTATCCCCAGAAGTGCGCAGCATGGAAACCATAAAACTGTGGATGCAGCCTTTGGTGGAAAACTTTTTCGTACACGGGTTCGATCGTGGCAGCGAATTCAACCTGCTGTTGATAAACGGGCGGGAAGAAACAGACCGTTATATTATAGAAATCATCAACAATGGCAGCCAAGTCGACCCGGAAAAATTGGAGGAGATTAACAGCCGCCTACAGGGGGATGGAGAACCCTCTTCGGGCAACAGCATAGGCATTCAAAACGTATATCATAGGTTGCGGTTCTTTTACGGGGAACGTTTGCAAATGCAGCTTTGCAACAATACCGAGGCCGGTATTACCGTATCGATCCGCATTTATAAGAAAAAGGAGGAGAACCTGCATGTATCGACTGTTGATCGTGGATGATGAACCCCACATTATCGAAGGGTTAAAACGCATGATAAACTGGGAACAGTACGGTATCTATCAGATTGAAACCGCTACCAGTTATCCTGACGCCGTCGCTAAGGCCATCGAGTGTAAACCGGACATCGCTATTTTTGACGTATGCATTGAGGAAAACCGCGGATACGATATCATTCACAAACTCAACGATTTGGGCCTGCCTACCAAATACATCATGATCAGCGGATACGATGATTTCGAATACGTACGCCAGGCCATGATCGCCGGGGCCAAGGATTATCTGGTCAAGCCGGTGGACCGTTTTGAGCTGGAAAGCGTAATCCGGCGGATTATTCTACAGGATTTGGGCGGGGATCTGCAACAACCGATCCAGGAGGACAAGCTTCGCGATATGATTTTAAGCACCAGCTACGACCAGTTGTCCAACCTTACCAACAAGGTAATCCTGATTGTCAAGGAGGAATACAACCGGAATATCAATCTTAAGATCGTGGCCAACAAGTTTAAAATGAACAGCACCTATCTGGGGCAGATTTTCTTAAAGGAAACCCACATGAAATTCTCTGAATACCTGATGGCTTACCGGTTGATTATGGCGAAACATATGATTCAAAACAGTATGGAAAAAATTTCTTACATTGCCCATAATGTGGGATATTCCAACCTCAACTATTTCTATTCCCACTTCCGGGACTATTTCGGGGTCTCTCCCTCAGAAGTGCGCGCCATGGCCGCAAAGGAAGAGGACGGGGAAGAGAAAAAAGACGGAGAAGTCGTGGATTTAGAAGAGAAAAGCGAAGCCTCTATGGAAACAATGGAGGAAACCGAACGGCAAGGGGCTTAACCACCCTGGAAAGGGAAGAAATCACCCTCAGAAGCCAAAAAGAGAGAAGACCGTATTTTTTCGGTCTTCTCTTTTTTTGCTTAATCCCTTACATGACCAAAACGCCCCCGTCTGTCATCAATAGGATGAGGATCTGTTCCTCTAACCCCGTCTGGGCGTTGATATACACCATGACATGGTCACCCGTTTCCGAAGAACATTGGAACTCATAGCACAGCACTTCATGCAATCCTGCGGTGGGGATCATGGCCATTCCTTCTTTTTCAATGGTAAGCCTGGGGCTAACGGACTCCCGGGCTTCCTCCAGGGAAATCCGGTCCTGGGGCAGTTCCCGCTGGATATGGTTCATCAGATACCCAGTGGCGTTAAAGCTTACCACTTCTCCGGTATCTAAGGCTACCCCCACTTTAACCAAATCGCTGTAATAGACAATGCCATCCTGCTGATAGGCGTAGTTGATGGTACAAATGCCGTTGGCCGTCACATAATAGCTTTCCTTCATGGAATCCATCCCATGCCGGGTCAAATATTCCTGGGCTTTGGCGGCGGCCTGCCCGTATTCCATCGTCGGTTCCCCTATTTCCCGGGAATTTAATAGATAGGAGACATATCCCCCGGCCTGGGTGACCGAAATTGCATAGTTATCCCCGGTAAAATTAAAGGTCGGCAGGTTTCCCGCATTGGCCTCGGCGGCCTGTAGCTGGCCGGCCGCCAACCCTGAAAACTCCACGGCTGTCTTTTTGGCTTCTTCCTCTGAAATGTTGCCCTCCCCTTCCAGCATCTTGGAAGTCATGCGGGTGATGTGGTCGGAAAACGGGCCGTCGTAAATCAGGGTGGGATAATCGGTAAACCCTTCGTTCATTTCATGGAATCCGCTGTTGAGATAGGGTTCCTCCTGGTTTTGGGTGTCTTGGGAGAGGTTTCCTATGACCGCGGCAGTCTGGTCAATTTGCATGGTCCCGTCGTCAAAGCGGGCCTGGATATCGCTTAGGTCCAGGTGGAGAACCTTGGCGTATTCCCCCATTTTTTCTAGGCTGTCCATTTCCTCCTGAGTGATCGTTTCCCCCTTGGAGAGCTTTGTGGAGAGGTAAGAGGCAAAATCCCCCACCTGGGAGATAAATTTATTCACGTTATCCAATTCCACATCCGATAAGGGGAGCTGCCCCAATGCGGTTTTAGCGGCTCCGGCGTCCCGGAGCAGTTTGGCGGAAATCCCATACTGCTGAGGGGGCGTGTTGGCGTAAATCCCTTTGGCTAAGGTTGTCTCCAGGTTGGCAATATAGTCGGATAAATCACTAAGCGCTCTCTGGTAGGTATATTCCAGGCTGGTGCGGTAGCGATTGGCCAGCGCATACCCGCTATAAGCCGTCCCGCCAAAGATAATACAGGCCGCCAGAGCAAAACTGATGATCCGTACTGTTTTGCGAGTGTTCATTTGTTGGTTCATACAGGAATCCTCCATTGTATCTCATAGAACTCGTTTTCTATCCAGTATTTTTTCCCAAACCGACGCCATTATCCGGTAACAACAGGGTTTTCGCGGCGGATCTCGTCCGCTTTTTTGAAAATAACCTAACGTCTGGCGGCCGACTGCCGTTATGCGGAGCCATTTATGGCGCTGGGGACCTGCAAACTATGCAGCCTCCCCCTTTATATCTCTCATCCTCCCTTTTTAAAAGAAAAAGGAAAACCCTCTTGACAATCCGGTTTATTTGTTATATAGTTAGTTACACAAGTAATTAACTAATAAAGGTGGTGAGAGCTTGCAATTGGATTTTGGCAGCGAAATCCCCATTTACATGCAGTTGGCCCAATCCATCGAAGACGATATCGTCAACGGGGTTTTCCCGGAAGAACAGCAGATCCCTTCCACCACGGAGATTTCCCTGCATTATAAAATCAATCCGGCAACCGTGGGCAAAGGGTTTAACCTTTTGGTGGAAGAGGGAATCCTTTATAAAAGGAGAGGGGTAGGAATGTTTGTGACAAAAGGGGCCAAAGAGCAATTGCTGCGCAAGAGGAAAAACCTCTTTTTCGACCGGTATATCAAAACCATGCTGGAAGAAGCGCATCGGCTGTGTATCAGCAAAGAAGAATTGATGCATATGATTGAGGAGGGCTCGGACCATGAGCGTGATTGAAACCAAAAACCTGACCAAATGTTACAAAGATCAATGCGTGCTGGATTCCATCAACCTGACTTTCCGGGAAAATACCATTTATGGCCTGTTGGGAAGAAACGGGGCCGGCAAAACCACCCTGTTGAATATGATCGCCAACCGGATTTTCCCTACGGGCGGGTCTGTGCTGGTGGATGGGCAGCCGGCGCAGGAAAACGACAGCGCCCAACAGAACATCTACTTTATGACAGAACAGAACCTTTATCCGGAAAGAATGACGGTAAAAGAGTGTTTCCGCTGGACGGCGGCATATTACCCGGGATTTGACCTGGAGTACGCCCATTCCCTGTGCAAAAAGTTCGGCCTTTCCACCAAGAAAAAGATCCATGCGCTGTCCACCGGCTACCAGTCCATTACCAAGATCATCACCGCCTTGGCAACCCAGGCCCCCGTTATCCTGCTGGATGAACCCGTGCTGGGCCTGGACGCCAACCACCGGGATCTGTTTTACAAAGAACTGCTGCAAAATTACATCGACCATCCCAAAACCATCGTGCTGTCCACCCATATTATCGAGGAGATCGCGGAACTGCTGGAACATGTGGTCATCATCAAAGACAGGAACGTGCTGGTGGACGACAGTGTGGAACATCTGCTGGAACGGGCCTACGAGGTTTCCGGCCCTGCGGAGGCCGTACACACATTCTCCGCAGGAAAACATGTCATCCACACCCAAAGCCTGGCGTCTTTCCGCAGCGTTTCCATTTTTGGGGAATGCGGGGCGGATGAAAAAAAGCAGGCCCAACAGCTGGGCCTGGAGCTGGGAAAAATCGAATTACAGAAACTGTTTATTCATCTCACCAATGAGGAGGGACTGGAGCAATGAGAACGCTCACTGTGACAACGTTTCAGATTCGCCGCAACCTTTTCAGCGTTTTGGTATTTTATTTGATTTATAGCGGTGTGATATGCATCCTCTCCGTGATGAGTCATATCTTTTCCGAAGGGGCAAACTCGGGCATCGATATCGCTTCCGCCGTTTTTGTCTTGGTAACAGGCCTGTGCTGTTTTAAAGAGAGCTTCTATTTTAGCCAATCCTGCGGGGTGTCCCGCCGTTCCTTTTATTGGGGCACCGTCTTGGCGGGCATTCCCCTCAGCCTTGGCATCGCGTTGATCAACAGCCTGTTTAACTGTCTGTATAACCTGTTTACTCCCAATATCCTATTTCATGATTTGCTGTTCAGCGACGGCGGGCTGCGGAACGCCTTGGATGAATCCCAGTCCGGAATCCTAAACGCCGCCTCTTGGAGCTTTTCCGGATTCCTGCGGGGACTTGTGTGGATGTTCGCCCTGTTCTGCTGCCTGTACTTGTTCGGCATGATGGTGACGCTGATCTTTTATCGCAGCAATAAGATCCTGAAAACAATCATTGGAGCGGGAGCCTGGCTGGTGGTTATCGTGCTTCTCCCCTTCCTAGCCTATTGGATTCCTATCCCCATGCAGGCCGTGGGCCGTTTCCTGGCGGACATTTTCCTGGTAAACGACCTGATCGCCGCGTTGGGCCTGGCGGTGTTAGGCGCCCTGTTTGCAGGGGTTGCCTATCTGCTGATCCGTCGCGCCGTGGTCAAACGGTAAAAAAGGGGCTGGGCAATCCCTTACCAAACTTTTGCCCACCCATCAAAAAAGGAGGGGAGCGCCCATACTGGCATGGACGCTCCCCTCCTTTTCACACTGTCGAAAAAGGAAGTTGAGTGAGCAAATTATATAAAACGGAGGAAGAATGGGGAACCCCTCGCTAGGGTTCCCCACGGCCAAACCGTCCCCCGGACGGTTTGGCCTCCCCTCCTGAGCTTGTGGGATTCTTGAGGATTTCGCCCGTTGCGATGGGCGAGGAAGGGCTCCGCCCCTCCACCCCGCAAGCTTTTGAAAAAGCTTG
>CAJFUH010000188.1 GCA_904420155.1 uncultured Clostridia bacterium | reverse complement strand
TTTGCCCGATCCCCGGATTTCCCCTCATTAAGCCCTGGGAAAGCGCAGCAAAAAGCGGGTATATTTCCCTTGTTCCGACAAGACCTGAATCCCAATCCCCATTTTGTCGCATAACCTTTTGCATAAATATAGTCCGATTCCCGTGGAGTGCTGTCCGTCGTTTCTCCCGTTGTTTCCTGTAAACCCCTTTTCAAAAATGCGCGGAAGATCGCTTTCTGCAATCCCAATGCCGTTATCCTCGATCGCTAATTCCACTTGGTTTCCGAAAGCGCGGGCATTGATCCGGATCGCCGGAGCCTCTTCCCTCCGGTATTTTACCGCGTTGACCAGCAGTTGATTGAGAATAAATTCCACCCATTTGCTGTCTGTCAGCACCAAATAGTCCAAATTTCCCAAATGCATCCCCACGCCGTTTTGGATCATCAGACGTTTGTTATGTACCACGGAACCGTGTACACAGTCTTTGAGAGACACTTGTTTAATGAGATAATCGTTCTCCACATTTTCACTGCGGGCGTAAAACAGCGCCTGTTCTACATAGTTGTCCGTCTTTTCCACTTCTGTGAGGATACGGCGGGTGATTTCCGATTTATTATTCTCACAGGTCAGCTTAATTGCGGCAATGGGGGTTTTGATTTCATGCACCCACTGCTCCACGTATTCCTTGTATTCCCTGCGTTCGTGCCGGATGGCGGTGATGGTCTCCATCATGGATTTATCCGCCAGCTTTAACAGCTGGTAATATTGCCGGTCTTCCTCTTGGGCGGGCCTTTCCATCACTTCCGTAATCAGATACGCCTGTTCCAGGGAACGGGCGGTAGAGAGCAGGCGGCCAAAATATTGTTTCCGGTTCCAATAAGTTTTTCCCAGGTAAGCCGCCAGGATCAGGATCCATACCAAAACAATCAGAAGGATTTCCCCCAGGGTATTTCCCAGCAAAAGTAAATAACCGCACAACGCCAGCATGCAAAACACCTGGAGGATCAGTATCATCACCCGGTCTTTTAAGAAAGCGCTCCATTTCATATTAGATATCCCTGCCCCCGTTTGGTTGTAATAAAATGTTCCACGCCCAGGCTGTCCAGCTTCCCCCTGATCCGCGTGATATTGACGCTGAGGGTGTTGTCGTCCACAAACATCTCGTTATCCCACAAATATTCAATGATATCCGCCCGGGAAACAATAGCGCCCTTGTGCAGGAACAGATAGTGCAGGATCTTTATTTCATTTTTGGTAAGCTCCACGCTTTGCCCTGCATATTCCAGCTTTCCCGAGGCCAGGTGTAAGGATACCCCTTTATGGGATAAGTTTTCGGTCTCGCTGTCCGGATAGGCGCGTTTCAGCAGGGAAGCCACCCTAGCCAATAGGATGGACGTATTATACGGCTTCGTGATAAAGTCATCCCCGCCCAGGGTGATACTGTTGAGTTCATCCATATCGGTGTTGCGGCTGGTGACAAAAATGATGGGAATCTGGGAAAAGCTGCGCAGCTGGGTACAGATCCGAAATCCATCTTCTCCCCCGGGAAGGTTGATGTCCAACAGCAGCAGGTGCGGGGATAATTCCCTGACCTGGCTGGGAATCCGGTCAAACTGTATGACGGCGCTTACCCGATATCCATGGTTGCGCAGCAGCAACGCCAGCTCCTCCCGTATATTTTCGTCGTCCTCCACGATCATGATGTGAAACACGGTGTATTCCTCCCTTTGGATCAATGGCTTTATTATAACATAAAAGGATTTTATGTTTCCCCGAAAAAGAAAAAATTTCCCCACATAGAAACATAGGCGCGGGAGCTTTTTCCCGCGCCTATCCCTTTTCTTTTTTTTATCTCGTACGCACCGCGTGGCAAGGCCCTTCATGGCTGGAACTGATTTCTGAAATGGCCTCAGCGATTTCCGGCCCTGCATGCCGGCGGGCGATGTCCGCCAGGCTGACGATCCCATCGATATAACCGTCCCGAACCACCGGAAGCCGCCTCACCTGTTCCGACGCCATCATCTGTACGGCGTCGTGGACCGTCTGATTGGGGGTAACAAAGGCCACTTCTTTTGTCATCAAGGCCGACGCTTTGACCGTGTGGGGATCTTTGCCCTGGGCTACGCAGCCCAGCACGATATCCCGGTCGGTGAGGATCCCTTTCAACTCCCCTCCGGAAACCACGGGGACCGCCCCGATATTGTTTTCCTGCATCAGCCTGGCCGCCTCTTGAACGGTATCGCTGGGCAATACCGCAATGATATTCTTGGTCATAACGTCCTTTACTGTCTCCTGCAAACGAGCACCTCCTAATTTTTCTTTTAGGATTGCCTGTTTTGGCAGCCGTTATGCATGGATTCTTCCCTCTTTTGGCGGGAGGGTCATGGATTCTCTTTCTTTTCCATCCATTCCAGATTGCGTTCTATCACGGCGGCGGGCCTCCATTGGAACGCCCTGCCCGAAAGGGAAGCGGCCTGCCCCGGCGCGATCACGGGGATACAGCCCTCCTGGAAAACCTGCATTCCCATCGGCCTCGCGTTTTTATTCATGGGGCACACCTCCTGGCACAGGTCGCAGCCCCACGCCAGCTCCCCCCGAAGCAGCAGCTCCTGTTCCTCTGGGGATAGCTGCCCCTTTTTCTGGGTAATGTGGGATAAGCAGCGGGACTGCTCCAAATTTCCCGCTTGCAGGGCCTGTCCCGGACACCGCTTGGCGCAGGCGCCGCAGTGCAGGCATCCGGCGGTTTCCCGGAATGGAACGGATAAGGGAAGGTCCGTAACTACTTCCCCAATAAATACCCAGCTTCCGTATACTGGATGGATCAGCAGCCCATGATCGCCCACACACCCCAGCCCGCTCAGCGACGCCGCCCTCACTTCAGGGATTGGGGAATTATCGGAAAACGCTGCAAAGGCGTATCCGGGAAACGCCCTTTCCAGGCGGGAAACCACCCGCTGCAGCATGGGAAGCACAATATGATGATAATCCGGCGGGATGGCGTAACGGGAAATATTGTGCTCCCTCACCGGGACCCGGTAGGGGAACAAGGCGCACAAAACCGTATGGGCATGGGGAGGGATCCGCGAACGATTGCGGCAGGAAAGCAGATGCGGCTCTAACTGGGCATATGCGCAGCTTCCCCACTCATAGATCTCCTCTTGCGCAAAAGCCTGCGCAATCTTGTCTTCTTCCATGCCAAAATTCCCCCTTTTTTTATTTTTTATTGTAACATACCTGTTAAAAACTTTACAACCATATCCGCTCATGTTATACTTATTGTAAATTTACTCCATCTTTTTTATATTTCTATCTTTTTTTGAGAGAAATATGTGAATGATAGTTTTCCCTTTTATTCTTGGGAACGGCCAAGGGAGATGACGTGATGAAAAAGGATAAGAAAGAGAAAAAAGAAAAAAAGGAAAAGAAACAAAGTTCCTCTGTAAAAAAAGAGGAAAAGCCGATTCCTGACCCCCTTCTCCATACAACGCCGGACGTCGAACCGCTGGCGTTTGCCATTTCCCTCATCGGGGGAAAATGGAAACTCCGTATTTTATGGGCGTTATCCACGAAATCGGGCCGAAGATATGGGGATATCAAACGGGACGTCCCGGAAATCACAGACATGATGCTCAGCCAAAGCCTGCGGGAGCTTACTTCCGATGGCTTGATTGAACGCAGGCAATTCCAGGAAATTCCCCCACGGGTGGAATATAACTTAACCGCTATGGGGAA
>CAJFUH010000187.1 GCA_904420155.1 uncultured Clostridia bacterium | reverse complement strand
TTTCATCCTTCGGCTTTAACGCAGCCCGACGGAAACGCATACTCAGCCTGTTGTTCTCCCACTGGCTTTTCCGGTTTCTGCTCCAGAGTGATCCCAAAGCCCTGCTTTTTACCGGTTTGCAGCCTCCACCGGCTCTCTGAAAAAAGCTGGACCCGCCTTCTCCTTCTCTGCATTTGAAAAACTATTGGATTTATTATATGCTTATCCCATCAGGTTGTCAATAAAAAGTATAAACAATCTATATTTTTTATATACTTAGTCAGATAACTTTTGAAAGAAAAACAGCCCGGATCATTCCAGGCTGTTTTTCTATTCTTACTAAAAGATCACGCTAATTTATAGCAAAGTCACTGAAAATGCTACGGAGAATTTTTCTCCCGGCTGCAATTTCGTCATGTTGCGCTTATGTTCCATCACGTCGTCTTCATCTTCACAAGTCGCGCATCCCGTCCAGGGCTCCAACGCCACAAAGGGGCCGTCGTTGGCGGCGGACCAAACGCCCAGATAATCAAAGCCCGGGAAATCCATCTCGACGCCTTTTCCGGATTTTTTGCTGTACAGCTTTACCTTACGGGATTTCAGGGAATCAAAAATCAGGGCGTCCTTGTAAAATACATCATGGCGCATAGGAATAGCGCGTTCCCCGTCCAGAACACGTCTGCAATTGCCAAAATCAATCAATCCAGTAGACATATTGACGGAGGGACAGTCGGCGGTTTCCTCTTTTTCAAATTCCACCACATAATCTTCAAAGTTTTCCCCTGCGGTAATGGGGCAGTTAAACGCCGGATGGCCTCCCACTACAAAAGGCATTTGGCGGCCGTCGTGGTTGATGACCACATATTCGTTGGTCAGCCGGCAGCCTTCCACGCGATAGATGATCTGCAATTCAAAATCAAAGGGGTACATCTTCCGGGTTTCCTCATTGGCGCGCAGAGAAAATACCGCACGATCCTCCTGCTGTTCCAGAAGCTGAAATTCCATATTGCGGGCAAAACCATGGCGTTTCATCTCATAGGTCTTACCCTCTATTTCCGTCTTTCCATTGCGGATGGTCCCCACAATTGGGAAAAGCACTGGCGCTTGTCCGCTCCAATGCTGGGCGTCCCCCTGCCAGAGATATTCCAATCCATCCGTGTTTTGAATAGAAGTCAATTGCGCCCCCAAAGAGCGAATTTGTGCGGAAATCCCGCTGCTTTTAATGGTAATTGACATGTGTGTCCACTCTCCCGTCCTTGTTCACTAAATTTTACGTATCAATTCATGTAAAAAGCTTTTCCTCTGGGTTGAGTATAGCACATTTACCATAAAAAAACAACGCTGCTCCGCCATTCCCTTCGAGCTTTTCCCGGCTATCAAATACCTTTTTCGTTGGGTGCGTCCAAATATCCGTTGCCGGTTTCAATCCGGCGTAATATCCATTTTTTCACTCTTTCCCACCTTGATAAAGCATAGCCGATCTTTTATAATACAGGCAGAACATATCACGAAATTGGATGGGGGAGCGGGCCTTTTATGAAAAATTTTAATGTTGCCTTACTGCAATTGATGCCGGAAGATAGCTTAGAGGGAAATCTGAAAAAAGGGATAGCCGCTTGCAGGAAAGCCAAGGAAATGGATGCGGATCTTGCCCTGTTTCCTGAGATGTGGAGCACAGGATACCACATTCCGGAAAATGGAGAAGGCCGGAAGGCTTATTCCGTTTCTGCGGATAGCCCCTTTGTCCAAACCTTTGGCAGGCTGGCAAAGGAATTGGATATGGCCATCGGGATCACTTTTTTGGAAGAGTACCAACCCTTGCCCCGCAACAGCCTATGTCTATTTGACCGTTTTGGAAACAGGAAATTCCTGTACGCTAAAGTGCATACCTGTGATTTTGGAGAAGAGAGCCGCCTAACGGCGGGGGATGATTTTTATGTGGCAGATCTGGATACCCGGCAAGGGCATATCAAAATAGGGGCTATGATCTGCTATGACCGGGAATTCCCGGAAAGCGCAAGGATCCTCATGCTAAAGGGCGCTGAAATTGTCTTGGTACCCAACGCCTGCCCCATGGAAATCAACCGCCTTTCCCAATTGCGGGCCAGGGCCTACGAAAATATGATCGGCATTGCCACCGTCAATTACCCAAGCGGCCAGCCGGATTGCAATGGACACTCGTCGGCTTTTGACGGCATGGCATATAAACCCTCTGAGACCGTTTCCCGGGATACCTTAGTGATAGAAGCCGGAGAACAGGAGGGCATTTACCTGGCCCGTTTTCCCATAGATGAATTAAGGGAATACCGGCGCCATGAGGTGCATGGAAACGCCTATCGCCATCCTCAAAAATATCATCTTCTTATTTCTGAAGCCATTGAGGAGCCTTTTCTCAGGGCGGACTATCGGAAATAAGGGACAGATTATCCGGATGGTATTTTCCTTTCTTTGTATCAAAAAGGATCCATGGGATAAAAGAGACGCGCAGTCCTTGGCTTTTGGGACTGCGCGCCTCTTTTTATTTCTTTTTAGGGGACAGGGAAAGTTCCCGTTTTCTTTTCACGCGTTTATAAACCACGATTCCTACATACAGCAACACAAAAGCTACCAGGACGCTAATCAGTAAAACCGTATCGTCGGAGCCTCCGGTTTTGACCTGTACCCATAAATCGTCCAACAATAAGCTGATATCATCTGGGAGATCCGTAAACACCTGCGTATTGGCGAGCACTTCTTCGCTGGGATAAAAAATGGGGTTTTCCGCGATCTCAGGATCCAGGTTTTCCCGGACCGCTGTTTCGGGTGTGGAATACCCGATGTATTCGATGTTGGCGGTGGCAATCTCTACATCGCACATAAAATTGATGTAAGCCTCCGCTTCCGCCTTGTGTTTGGATCCCTTGGGAATACACATGGCGTCTACAAAAAGGTTGGTCCCTTCTTCGGGAATAACAAAGCCAATATCCTCATTTTCTTCCAGAATGATAGCCGCATCCCCTGCATAGTAAGGCGCTAAAGCCGCCTCATTGTTCCCCATCTTATTAAAAATCTGATCCATCACATAGGACTGTACCAATGGTTTCTGACGTTGTAATTCCTCGGCCGCCGCATACCAGTCGGAAGGGTCTGTAGTGTTAAAATTCAGCCCCAGCCGGGTCTGGGCGATGGCGAAAGCGTCCCGGGAGTTATCAAACATGAGGATTTGCCCGGCATATTTGGG
>CAJFUH010000186.1 GCA_904420155.1 uncultured Clostridia bacterium | reverse complement strand
AGGGGATCGCTTGACGGTATCCCTCAAACATGGGGGAAAAGAGCGTTTGGCCAGCAAAAAGTTTGATAAGGAGCTTTCCCGCCTGATTTATCAGGAATTCGGTGTGTCCGTACAGGTGGAGTTCGACGGCGTGCTGCAAGTGGAACATCAATCGGAGGTTTATATCCAGAAACAGCAGATCCGTGAAGAAAAAGCGAAGAGAGAAGCGGTGGTTCGGGAGATTGAGGAATATGAGGCGCATGATTATGAGGGAAAGAAAAAAGAAAATCCTTGTATCAGTATCCGCAGAGGGGAGACCTTATCTCCTACCGTTTTACTGTCCACTGCAAAGCCCCTTTATGGAAAACCGGGAAAGGGAAAACCTATCGCTATCCAGGCGGTGGCCCCGGACTCCGGCAGCGTTACCATATGGGGAGAGGTCTTTTCTTTGGAGAAGAAGGAGACCCGGGATAAAAAGCGCAATATTTATTCCATACAGATTACGGACTACACCAGTTCCATGACGCTAAAAATCATTGAAATGAAAGAACAGTGCAAGATGCTGGATACCATTGCCAAAGGGATGGCTCTGCTGGTACGGGGAGAAGTCAATTATGATAAATACGACCGGGAAATTGTCCTACGCCCCCGCAGTATTTGCAGTGTGGAAAAACGTAAAGTGGTGGACGATGCGCCGGAAAAACGGGTGGAGCTTCATTTACATACCAATATGTCCTCTATGGACGGCATCAACACCGCGCAGGATCTCATCAACCGGGCCTATGAGTGGGGACACAAGGCTATCGCGATTACAGACCATGGCGTGGCGCAGGCATTTCCCGACGCGATGAACGCGGTAAAAGCCATCCAAAAAAAGGGCGGGGAATTTAAAGTCCTGTATGGTACGGAAGCATATTTCATCAACGATATGATACCCGTGGTTACAGGAAATTCCCAAATGCCTTTGGAAGGCACATTTATTTCCTTTGACTTGGAGACCACCGGTCTCAGCGCGGTGAATGACCGCATTACGGAAATCGGAGCGGTACGCGTTGAAAATGGGGAGATCACGGAAACGTTCTGCACGTTTGTCGACCCTGAACGCCCTATCCCTCCTAAGATCATAGAACTTACGGGAATTACCGACCAGATGGTAAAGGGCGCCCCAAAAGAGGAGGAGGCGGTCCGGAGCTTTTTGGAGTTTTGCGGGACGGATAGCGTATTGCTGGCCCATAACGCCCCCTTTGATACCTCCTTTATCAAGGCTGCCGCGGGCCGTCATGGAATGCAATTGCCTAACACCTATATTGACACGGTGCCCATGTGCCGGGCTATGCTGCCGGGAATCAAAAATCACAAACTGGATACCGTGGCCAAACATTTAAAATTACAGGAATTTAATCATCACCGCGCTTCGGACGACGCCACCATTTTGGCCCATATTTTTTTGGTGCTCATTTCCCGCCTCAAAGAAGAACAGCACGCAAAAACCGTGGATCAGATCAATACTTTGTTAGCCGGCGGCGATACCAAAAAACTGCGGCCTTATCATCAGATCATTCTGGTAAAAAATAAAGTAGGACTGAAAAATCTTTATAAATTAATCTCTATGGCCCATCTGGATTATTATTACAAAAGGCCGAGAATTCCCAAAAGCGTGCTGATGCAGCACCGGGAGGGCTTGATTCTGGGCAGCGCTTGTGAAGCAGGAGAGTTGTTCCGAGCGGTAGTAAGCGGACAGCCTTGGGAAAATCTTCGGGAAATTGCAAGATTTTACGATTATCTCGAGATTCAGCCTTTGGGTAACAACCGTTTTATGTTGCGGGACGGTACCGTACAGGATGAAGAACAGCTAAAAGACTTCAACCGTACCATTATCCGGCTGGGGGAGGAACTCAATATTCCAGTGGTGGCCACCTGCGACGTCCATTTTCTGGATCCTCATGATTCGGAATACCGGAAAATTTTGATGTCCGGACAAGGCTTCAGCGATGCAGGGGAACAGGCGCCCCTTTATCTGCGCACAACGCCGGAAATGCTGGAGGAATTCGCCTATTTAGGTAAAGAGAAAGCCTATGAAGTGGTGGTGACAAACACCAATAAGATTGCAGACATGATTGAGGAAGTCAGCCCTATCCCGCCGGGAGTATACCCTCCTTTCATTGACGGCGCGGAGGAACAGCTCACCAGCATCACCTGGGAGCGCGCTAAAAAGGTTTATGGGGATCCCCTGCCGGAAATTGTCTATAATCGTTTGGAGAGAGAGCTGTCTTCCATCACAAAGCACGGTTTCTCGGTTTTGTATATGACGGCCCAAAAACTGGTGGCTGATTCAGAAGCCCATGGCTATCTGGTGGGTTCCAGAGGGTCGGTAGGTTCTTCCTTTGTAGCGACGATGTCGGGAATTTCCGAAGTGAACCCATTGTATCCCCATTATGTCTGCCCCAATTGCAAACACAGCGAGTTCTTTACCGATGGCAGCGTAGGTTCAGGATTTGACCTGCCCGCAAAAAAATGCCCCAAATGCGGCGCAGAGTATAACCGGGATGGGCATAATATCCCCTTTGAGACGTTTTTGGGATTTGATGGGGACAAGACTCCGGATATCGACTTAAATTTCTCGGGAGAATACCAGAGCGGGGCCCACCGGTATACGGAAACCTTATTTGGAAAAGACAACGTATTTAAAGCCGGGACCATCGCTACGGTTGCGGAAAAAACAGGGATCGGCTATGTAAAGAAGTATGAAGAAGAGCATGGGATTACTCTCCATAAAGCGGAGGAAGCCCGTTTGGCGGCGGGATGTACCGGCGTCAAGCGTACCACAGGGCAGCATCCCGGCGGCATGGTAGTAGTGCCCCGCGGGATGGAAATATATGATTTCTGCCCGGTACAGCATCCCGCCAACGATCAGAATTCCGATAACATCACTACCCACTTCGACTTCCATTCGATCCATGATACCATCTGTAAACTGGACGAGCTGGGACACGATGTCCCCAGCATTTATCATTATCTAGAGGAATATACAGGGATCAATGTGATGGATGTCTCCATGAGCGACCCGGAAGTGATGAGCCTCTTCACCTCAACCAAAGCGCTGGGGGTTTCGCCGGAGGATATCGATTCCGAAACGGGGACGTTCTCCCTGCCGGAGGTAGGTACCAATTTTGTGCGGCAAATGTTGATTGAGGCACAGCCTAAGACATTTTCAGACCTGTTGCAAGTGTCCGGTCTGTCCCACGGCACCGACGTATGGATCGGGAACGCTCAAGACCTCATAAAAAATGGCACTTGTACCATTTCGGAAGTGATTGGTACCCGTGACAGTATTATGACTTACCTGTTGCACAAAGGCTTAGAGCCCAAAATGGCGTTTAAAATCATGGAGATTACCAGAAAGGGAAACGCTGCCAAGCTATTGACAGAAGAACACTTAAATGCTATGAAGGAACATGGCGTGCCTCAATGGTATGTGGATTCCTGTATGAAGATCAAATACATGTTCCCCAAAGCCCATGCGGCCGCTTATATGATTTCTACCCTCCGTTTGGGATGGTATAAAGTACACCGTCCAGTGGAATATTATGCCGCTTACTTTACCGTACGTGGAGAAGATTTTGACGGAGCGGTGGTTATCCAGGGGAAAGAAGCGGTACGGCATAAGATGGCGGAGATCAACATGAAAGGGAAGGAAGCCACGGCAAAAGATAACGCCTTGTTTTCTACCCTGCAAATTGTCAATGAAATGTTGGCCCGCGGGATTGAAGTGCTGCCTGTGGATCTGTATCAATCCGATGCGAAACGTTATCTGGTGGAAAATGGGAAAATCCGTTTGCCCTTTGGTTCTATTGCCGGCGTAGGAGAGGCGGCAGCCACCAGCCTGGCTCAGGCCAGAGAACATGGGGGCCCTTATATCTCTATCGACGATGTACAGGCTAGAAGTAAAGTATCCAAAGCGGTTATGGATTCCCTACAAGCGTGCGGGGCTCTTGGAGATCTTCCTCAGAGCAGCCAGATGACATTGTTTTAACTAGAGGTTAGTAACATAAAAAGGCTATTTCGGATTCCGAAATAGCCTTTTTGGTCGTTTTTCAAACGATAGGAATTTTAGAGAATATATTAATTAGCTAACGAGAAATTTGAGGACTTGGAAACAAGATTTCCTCCTTTTCCCAATATAAGAAAAAGAGGAAACCCAATTGGCTAATTAACTAATGAGATCCACAATTACATCACGAAAATGTTCCATACCAAGCTGATTGCGGTTAAAAAGGATAACCATGTTCTTTACTTTTTCTTTGTTGACAGAGATATCCGCTACGTAATCGATGATAGTGTCTTCCTTCACAGCCGCAATTCCATATGCTTTATAGCCTTCCAGTTCTTTTTCCATCAAGTAGTATTCAATATACACCATAAAACCCTTCTTTGCCCTAATTTACAAATTTTACCAGCAGGTCAATGATACAATATTTATCAGGAACTGTCAATCATTCTTCAAAAAAATTTGAATGATTTCTATCGATAATATGCAAAAAGAGTTGAGCGTTCGCCTTATCGTGAAATTTTCTTCGCAATTTGATGGGAAATGATGTCGACTATTTGAGGATCTTTTCCCAAAATATCGCATATGGTTATGGAAACGGAATTATGGCAAGAGCAGAAACTGCGGATTAATTCAGGAATATTTTTTTGAGTATGGATGCCGTCAAACAGAAAACAAGGAACAACTAAGATTTGTTGTACCTCTAAACCATTCAGCTCTTCTAATACAGAAAAAATGGTTTCCTTTCCCTGTAATAGGGAGGCGCTTCTCACAAGCTGATGGGGAAAACGAAAAGAGATTTCCTTCCGTATGATCTCCATCTGCCTTTGCTGATCCAAGCTATGGCTGCCATGAGAAAGGAGGACAATACCTGTCAATGCAACCATCCTTTCTGTTGAAAGAATGCCCTGGCACATTCCAGCGTAGCTTGGATTGTTTCTTTGGTATGTGCACAGGAAAGGAAGATCGCTTCAAACTGGGAGGGAGCAAAGTAAAAGCCGTGAGATAACATATGATGAAAATACTGGGCGAATAAAGAGGTATCGCAACATTGAGCAGTTGCATAATTGATAACCGGACCCGAACTGAAGAAAAGACAACATAAAGAACCGACGCCAGTAACGGAACAGGGGGCGCCGGTTTGCTCTATGATTTCCCGCAAACCTTGGCGCAGCTGTTTTCCCAGACCTTCCAGAGTTTGATAGATTTCCGGGTGACTTTTCAGGATCTTTAGCTGGCACAGGCCAGCGGATACTGAAACGGGATTGCCGCTGAGAGTACCCGCTTGGTAAACTGACCCGCAGGGGGCAACCAATTGCATCAGTTCCCGTTTCCCTCCATAAGCGCCGACAGGCATACCCGCGCCGATGATT
>CAJFUH010000185.1 GCA_904420155.1 uncultured Clostridia bacterium | reverse complement strand
GCTATGAAAAGGGGAATTAGTCAGCGTACTCTTTCCGTGAAAGGATATAAATAGCCGCAAATCCTGCCGCAAACGAAAGGATACAAAAAATCAGTTCATAGAGATTGGGAATCCCCGGGAATATCGTAATAACAGAACCCAAGATAAAGCCTAAAATCATTAAGTAGGTGGGCCGCGGATACCGGGCCATGGCCTTCTCTAATAATTTAGTGGTGAGGATCACGCCGGCAGCCAGGCCAATCGCCAACGGGATTAAAAACGGAAGATAAAAGGTGCTAATGGCTTTCATCGTCTCATCATAAAGGCCGATCAGCAAGAGGACGTATGATACGCTGATACCGGGAAGGATTAAAGCCACCGCCGCCACAAACCCTGACACAATCAGCAGCAAAAAGCTGAAAAATCCCGCCTCCGTTTGCGTCTCGGAAGAAGAAACAGGAATCATGGAAAGCGCTAACACGATAGCCGCCCCCAAAAGGATATAAACCGGGATCTTCCAAGTAAAGGACGTTATCTTTGCATGCCGGCAGATCATCGGGATTCCTCCGGCCACCGCCCCAATAAAGAAATACATGGTGGGCATGGGAAAACTGTCGATTAATTTCAAAAGTGGCTTTGCAAATAATACCATTCCGGAGACAGCCCCTATGCCAAAGCATAATAGAAAAAAGAAATTCTTCCTTTTTTGTTTCATGAAGGAACTGACAGAGGCGATCAGTTTATCATAAATCCCAAGGATCATCGCCATGGAACCACCGCTTACTCCCGGCACCAGCATGGTTCCCCCTATCACAAGCCCCTTTACCGCTACTAAGATATAATTTTTCAGCAATCGTTTTCTCCTTTCCCATCCTGGGCGCATGATGCTGCCACTCTTCTGGATGCTTTCAGCAAGGCTCACTCATCATCATGGATGTCATTTTCAAACCGGCCAATATTTAAGGTTTTTCCGATCACACAGATGATATCGCCCTCGCGGAAACAATATCGGGAGGGGAATTCCACATCGGTATGGTGGTCATGTTCAATGGCAATGATATTGAGCCCATACTTCTGCCGGACGTCTACATCTTGGATACTGACCCCAATCAATTTACTGGTCACTTGGATCCTTCTGACTTCCACATCGCCTTCCAGGGTTACGGAATCCAGGAAATTATCGTATACCATCCTCTTGCCCAGGCGGACCGCCATATCCCATTCGGGATAGACGACAACCGCCCCCAGCCGCTTTAGCACTTCTCCATGTATAGGGCTGCTGGCTTTTGCAATGACATGGGGGACCTTCAGATTGGAAACAATCATGGTTGTAAGAATGCTGATATCCACCTGCTCCCCGATGCAAATAACCACCGTATCACAGTTTTGCATACCTACTTCTTCCAACGTTTCCTGATCCAAGGACTTCACAACAAAAGCATAGTCGGTATACCTGCGCGCCTCTTTTACTTTATTTTCATCTTTATCGATGGCAATTACTTCCTTTTCTGCCCCGGAAAGGCATTCCACCAGAGCCATACCAAACCGGCCCAGTCCAATAATGCCAAAAGCTGCTGAAGTCTTTCGTTTTTTCATTGTTATAGCACCTTTCTTTTTGTTTATCCAATGATAATAGATTCTTCTGTATAATGAGCGCTGGGAGTGGAACGGTCGATCCACATGGACAGCAGCGTGAAAGTCCCCACCCTGCCTGCAAACATGGTAAAAATCAAAATCAGCTTGCTGGCGACAGACAAATCCGGCGTAATGCCAGTGGAAAGCCCCACCGTTCCAAACGCTGATACTTCTTCAAACAACAGCTGGATAAAACTATACTCCGGCTCCAAGATGCACAGAAGGAACGTGCCGATACAGACCAGCAGTATGGAAAGGAGCGATATAATGAAAGCCTTGGAAACGGCTTCTCCCGCTATGCTCCGCCGGAACGCGCCTATATGTTTTTTGGTAAACAAACATCTAACTTCCTGCATCAGGACAAAGAAAGTACTGGTCTTGATGCCGCCGCCGGTAGATCCCGGCGAGGCCCCTATAAACATCAGGATAATTAATATAAATAATCCCGCATTGGTAAACTCCCCAATGGGATATGTAGAGAAACCGGCGGTCCGGGCGGAAACGCTGTGGAAAAAAGCCCCCATCCAGGATATATCTTCGGTAGCTTTCAGTAAGAGGGTACCGATGATTAAAAGCGATAACGTGGTGACAATTACCACCTTGGAGTGGAGGCACAGCTTTTTAAAGGACCGCTTTTTCACAATATCGGAAAGGACGAGGAATCCCAAACCTCCAAAGATAATAAGCCCACAGGTGGTTAAATTAAGCAAGATATCCGACTGGTAAGGAATGAGGTTCCTCAGGCCTCCAAGAATGTCGAAACCGGAATTGTTAAACGCCGCAATCGAATGGAACACGCTGATCCCCAAAGCCTTTAACGGGGGATAATCCTGGACAAATACAATAAAGCTCAAAGCCGCTCCAACCAGTTCAAAACATAAAGTGGTAAACAAGATCCATTTGACCAGCCGGACCATGCCTTTAAAGCCATCTACATTGAACGCTTCCTTGACCAACACCCGGCTTTTCAATCCAACCCGCTTTTTGGCGGCGAGAATCAGACCCACCCCGATAGATGTAACGCCTAAGCCGCCGATTTGGATGAGGGCGGCAACAATAGATTGTCCAAAAGCGGTAAAATGATCCGCGGTGTCAATGGCAATCAAGCCGGTTACGCATACCGCGCTGGTGGATGTAAACAGAGCGTCGATAAAGCTGACCTGCGCCCCGTCTTTCACGGAAACCGGCAACAAAAGAAGCCCAGTGCCCAACAAAATGACCAACGCAAATCCCAGTACAATCAATCGTCCGGGAGGTTGTTTTCGGAATACAAATAAAAAATGTCGTACCATAAATTGCCGGCATCAAAAAGCTATTCCCAAAAATGCCAGCAGTTCATCTCCTTCCTACCATCAATACAAACCTACCTCTATTGAGCCTCTCCGTCTATGCTGTTTTCTGAACCCGGCTCAGGGAAAGGGCCGGAAGACGTCCAGCAATATAAGTGCAGATACAACCAACGGGGAAATTCAAATAATAGGTAAGGGTACGCCAAACGACCATTGCCGGAATGATGGTTCCATTTTGGAAAAAGGTGTTAAAGAATAAAACGAAACTTCCTTCCGCCCCTCCAGACGCGCCAGGCAGGGGGACAAAAGCGCTGACCATGGAAACATACGCTTGCGCGGCCATGATGACGCTTACCGGCTGTTGAGAAAACCCAAAACTACGATAAATAAAATAAGGGATCAAACAGGTACACGCAATTTGGACAACTGTAAAGACGCACGCTCCAAAATAGATCTTCCATGATTTCCTAAGTAAAAAGGAGCTGCCGTGAAAAACAGACAGTTCACGATGTATCTTTTCATACCGTTCGTCCGGATGTTTACACAAGTGCAATTTATGGAAAAGCCATATCCCTTTGTGGAGCAGATTGTCTGTCAACCGTTCGCTGATACAAAAAAGCAAAACAAGAAAAATAAAAGTACTGTTGCATACCAGGCCAAAAATGGTCAAAAAAGAAAAGCCGCTGATATTCGTTTGAAAAAATGGAAGTTTCCAGATGACCATCACAAGGGAATACAAAACGAGAACAACTTGATAAACCAGCGTCTTCATGGCAATGATAGAACCAGCCGCGCCGGTATCCATCCCCAAACGATGCATGGAATAGATCTGCATCGGCTGCCCTCCCGTGGAAAAAGGGGTCAACGCACTATAAAGCACCCCCACCATCCCTATACAAAACGAATACCGGAATTTCCATTCCGGATAAACAACCTTGCAAAGCATATTCAAAACAAAGCCTTCTAAAATCCATGCCATAACCGCCGCGAGTACGGCCCAAATCAGCCAATGGTATTGAATAGTTTTTGATATCTCTTTTAGGGAGTTGATCCCATCAGAAGAGAACAAAAAGGCTAACAAGACGCCAGCCGAAAGCACCAAGGTAATGACTCCAAAAAGGTTTTTCCGAATTGATTTCATCAAACGAGAACCCATGTGCATATCAACCTCTATTTTTAATTTTTACAAAAAGTAAAATCAAATGTTTTTCATAACCGTACTTTCCACCACATCGGCGACATGCTCACATGCGTCCGCGCACTTTTCCAACGTGCTGTAAATCTCCCGCCATGCTATCACATCAAAGGGATCCTCGCAGGAGCCATGCAAATGATACATACAATCCATAAAAAGTTTATCGGCCTCTTCTTCCATGGTATTGATGCGGACAATATGGTCGTGCAGGACTTTGGAATGCTTAAAATCTGCAAACTCATTCATCAGCTTTTGAATTTCTTCACAGCAGCGAATGATAATATCAGCCAGTTCTAATACATCAGGGCGGATCTTCTGGATACGGTTATAATAGATCTTAATTAAAACATCCTCAATTTTATCCGTCATTTCATCCAGATTCCGGCTTACCTGGAGAATGTCTTCACGCTCAATAGGAGTTATGAAGGCTTTTACAAGCTTATTGAGGAGTTCGTGTTTCTTTTCGTCCGCCGCATGTTCCATCTCGTGCATTTCATCCAGTTTATCCGGCAAAGATTTCACGTCAAAATGGCTCATGGTATCCTTGAGCAAATGGGCTGCTTTACACGAATAATCCGCGCAAGCAATAAAGTTTTGGAAATAATAAGAATCTTGTTTTTTTGACATTGTTATTCTCCTTTATTTTCAAAAAAGAATTAGAAAATTGCAATAAACAGCTTTGCCATGACAAAACTAATCAGCCCGCATCCAGGGAACGTAAAGATCCAGGTAAGCATCATATCCTTGACAACCCCCAAATTGATGGCAGAAAAGCGCCGTACGGCTCCCACACCCATAATGGCGGTTGTTTTGGTATGCGTGGTGGAAACCGGAATGCCCAGCAAGGTGGAGGCCAAAAGGCAAAACGCGGCGGCAAGGTCGGCGGAAAAGCCCTGATATTTTTCCAGCTTTACCATATCCATGCCAACTGATTTGATAATTTTTTCTCCTCCTACGCTGGTACCGGTTGCCATCACAACGCTACACAACAGCATCAGCCAGATGGGGATCGATACCCCATTTACGCTCCCCTGCCCATTGGAAAAGGCTATTCCTAAAAAAAGCACGCCGATAAATTTTTGGCCGTCCTGAGCGCCATGCATAAAGCTCATGGCGGCGGCCCCAAAGATTTGGGCCCCGGTAAAAAAAGTATTTGTCTTCCGGCGGTCCATATTCTGACAAATAAGGCTTACCACCTTACATACAATCCAACCGATGGCGAACCCAAGGACTAGGCTTAACACCAAACCATACAAAACTTTCGCCCATTCCCCCATATTAACTCCATCCATGCTGCCATGGATAGCAATTGCGGCGCCTGTAAGCCCCGCAATTAAGCTATGGCTCTCGCTGGTAGGGATCCCTAAATAGGAGGCGCCTACGCTGTATACCACAATGGAAAACAACGCGGCGCATAAGGCAATCAACGCTTCATGGGTATTCCCTCCAAAATCCACCATATTGCTGATGGTAGAGGCCACGGAGCTATTGATCTGGGTCATAACAAAAACGCCCAAAAAATTGAACACCGCACTCATCCAAATAGCGTTACGGGTGCCCATACAGCGTGTCGTAATGCAAGTGGCAATGGCGTTGGGAGCGTCTGTCCATCCATTGACAAAAATAACGCCTAACGTAAGGGCTACCGTGATAAGAAGGATTGGGTTTGAAACGATCCCCTGCAAAAAAGTAGAAAATGAAACATCCATAAAATTCCCTCAATTCCCTCGGCTAACAAAGTGTTTATTCGATTCTTAGGTTTATTGCAAATAAAGGGCAGAACCTCGAGGAGAGAAGTTCTGCCCTTTTTGTCAAAATAGAAAGCCACAGCCAGCTATTCCGGACGGAAAAGATAAATACTGCGAATAAATAGGGACGCTATTGCTCCCTATGACAGACTCCACCACTTATTCCAGCATGGTTCAGTATAAAGAACGTACAAAGCAAAGTCAATAGAATTTCAATGTATTTGTAAAAAATACATATATATAAGATAAATTTGTTGTGTTTTTTAGCAAATTATAAAATTTTGTCGCCTGTATATTTTTTTATAAAGAAACAATACTGATTACTTTCTTCTTTATTGAGAAAATATAAAGATGGCGCAAAAGTGTTCGGCTATTCATGCCATCTACTTTATCACCAAAAAATAATTTCTTTCCTTGGATCTTTGCGACTTATCCCAAATATTTGGATACCCTCGGTGAATATATTCAAAAAAGGTTTACAGATGACAAAATTTGGCGTAGAATTTCCCTACATGATTGTATAAGAGAATGAATTGGATATGGAAAACGGAGGTTCGATCAAAATGGGATCCCTTACCAGAAAACAGTTTGATATTCTAACCTATTTGGCAGAAAACCCGGAACAGGAAAATACCCAGCGCAAGCTCGCAGAAGAAGTAAATATGAGTTTGGGAAGCGTCAACAAAACGTTATCTTCCCTTATGGAGCTGGGATATGTGGAACATGGGAAAATTACTTCCCAAGGGTTGGACAGCCTGGAGCCCTACCGGGTCAAACGCGCAATTTTCATTGCCGCCGGATTTGGATCCCGTTTGGTACCGGTAACGTTGAATACCCCTAAGCCTTTGGTACGGGTAAAAGGGGTCCGTATGATCGACACCCTTTTGGACGCCGTGGTTGCCGCCGGAATCCAAGAGATCGTCATTGTACGGGGATACCTCTCCGAACAGTTTGACCAATTGCTTTATAAGTATCCCAATATTAAATTCGTAGAAAACCCCGCTTATAACGAAACCAACAACATCTCTTCCGCCATGTGCGTCCGCTATCTGCTCCGCCAGGCGTATGTATTGGAAGCTGATTTGGTGCTGTATAACCCCAAGCTGATTACCAAATACCAATATTGCAGTAACTATCTAGGGGTCCCCACCGAAGTGACGGACGACTGGTGCTTTGAAACCAAAAAAGGATACATCAGCCGCCTGCGTATCGGCGGAAAGAATTGTTTCCATATGTATGGCATTTCCTACTGGAACGACGCGGACGGGGCCAAATTAGCAGAGCATATTAAGCAGGTCTACAATATGCCCGGAGGCAAAGAGCGGTATTGGGATCAAGTAGCACTAGAATACTTTCTCAACGACTATAAAGTGGAGGTCCGCCCCTGTACGTTTGACGATATCATTGAAATTGATACCTATAAAGATCTCAAAGCGATTGATACATTATATCAATAAAGAAATCCCCTGCTTTCCTTTAAAAAAGAAAAACAGGGGATTTTTCTATTCTTCTCTACCAAAAAGCCCTGATGAAACACTCTCCATCAGGGCTCTTTTTTATCATTGTTTATCTTTTGGATAAACGAAACATTACGTGAACTTTGGACTCACCCTTTACTCAAAACTTGTTAATAAATCACCCAACTGGATAAGTGGTTTATTGCATGGGACTCAACCTTTCTTCCTTTTTAGCTATGAGTAAATTACTCACAGTCTTTTGTGTGCCGGATCAACTAGAAAGAAACATTTCTGAACCTCTAAAGATATCTCGATCATTTCTAAGCATACTCTCTTATCACGTCGATCTATCTCTATGGCACTGAACAGCTTATCTCCCAAACCTGTTATCGAAATATTTCCCTCTTTCCTTCCGCTTGTCATAAATAAATTTTTATGACCGGAAGAAAGATATCCGCCTTCTTGCTTATCTCATTGGACTCACCTATCTGAATAATTATTGGGTTGTGATCCTCTTTTTACCTACTATTCGGATTCCTTCTATCAAGATAAAATCCGCATTTATATCAGTAAAAAATTCGCTCACCATCGTATCCTTTTTCATTTTTCACAGATGATTATTTTCCCATCTTATTGGATTGGAACATATTCTTGAGCAATACGCTTTTCGTAAAGCCTTCTCTTTCTTTTCCTCATGACCATTTCCTTTACACTCTTCTTATCTCTTTCTCCATCTTCATGAGGAACCTGCCTTTTCCGGCATATCTATCTGTGAAATATTGGATACCTTATTCACTTGTCTGACGGAAAACCTTCCTTTTCCTCTTTCAAACCATCTACAATTCATATAAATTGGTCATCCTGAGAAAAATCCAGCTCTCCTTTTTCTCTATGCTTCGCTGTGTCTCCACAACTCTTTTCTCGCTTGGATTGCTTTGCTATGGTGCCTTGCTCTCAAGGTTTATAGCGGTTTGCTCTCCCTTTTTCGATCACTTCAGCGAAGTATAGAATCCCTTTTCAGGAAGCTTTGACCAATGCGGCCAAAGCCTAGTAAATGTTGTGGTTTATTCTCGCCCATTGGACTCACTCCCTTCCTTTTAGAAACCAAACAATCCATCTTTCTTTTTAAGATGTCTTATGAACTCTTTTTTGTTCTTTGTTTGATTTCCTTTTGTTGTCTATATTATAGCACATCTATGTAAAATGTCAATACTTTTTTCCAACAAAATAAAAAAATCCTGTGATTTATTTGCAATCAAATATTTTTATTGACTTAATGGAGAAGTAACGGTAAAATTAGAAAAGAATTGACAGAGAAAGTGAGGGTTCCCCTTATGGATAACGAGTTTGCCGCTGATCTGATCACCCTGATCGATGACGAAGGAAACGAACATGAATTTGAAATCCTGGACGTTATTGAAAACGACGACGGATGTTACTACGCGCTGCTTCCCACCTTTGAAGATCCTGAGGATTCCTTGGATTCGGACGGTACCTATTATATCTTCGAAGTAATCGACGAAGACGGCGAGCAGCAGCTGGCCGAGGTGGAAGACGAAGAACTGCTGGACCAGCTGGCCGAGCAGTTTGAAAGCCGATTTGAAGAATTATATGACGACGACGGCGAGGAAGAAGAACCCATCCAGTAAATTTTCAGAAAAATACCTTCATAAATCCCGTGTTTTGTGATATAATTGCTATTGAGAACGATTGGCCCCTGCCTGATGCGCGGACCGTGCTTATATAACCCTACAACATTTTTCTCGGGAGCTTTGTCTCCGCCGGCGGATTGCAGACCTCCCGGCCTTGTGCCGGAAGAAGGGAGCGTGAAACCGGAGGGCGGGCACCCACCTGTCTTACGGTAGGCAGGTTATGGATAGCACATTACGGTCAGGCGGGATTCTTTTTGCATAAAAGCTTCCAAGATCTGGAAGCTTTTTTCTTTTTCTCCAGAACTTTCCAGAGCAAAAGAGGTAAAACAAGGGCATGATAATGGCAGCACCCCTTTTCCAGCCTTGTGCCGGTATGGCAAAAGGAAACGGTTTTTATCAATAGGCAAGAAGGTTCGATAACGATGAAAAAGAAAAAGTGGATCGCTTCTTTGGGAGGATTGCTGGCCGGGACGTTCAACGGGCTGTTGGGCGCCGGCGGAGGCATGATCATTGTCCCTGTACTGGGCAAAACCGGGCTGAAGCCGCGGAAAGCCCATGCTACCTCCGTCTGTGTGATTTTGCCCATCTGTATTGTCAGTTCTATCCTTTATCTCACCTCCGGAAGGGTGCAGATCTCCGACGCCGCTCCTTACCTGCTATGGGGAGCAGTGGGTTCGGTGGTGGGCTCCATTCTGCTGACCAAGATCAACGACGTCTGGCTCAAACGCATTTTCGGCGTTTTGATGATCTGGGCCGCTTTCCGGATGTTGATCCGATGAACTGGCTCTGGTCGGCGCTGGCCGGGACCGCCTCCGGCATTTTAGGCGCCATGGGCATGGGGGGAGGCGGCATCCTCATTATTTACCTGACCCTGTTTGCCGGGGTAGAGCAAGGCATGGCCCAAGGGATCAACCTGCTTTTTTTCATCCCCAGTGCGGTGATCGCCCTGATTATTTATTGGAAGAAAAAACTCATCGACTGGAAAACCGCCTTTTTGTGTTCCTCCCTGGGCGTGGTAGGGGCTTTGGCTGGATCCTGGCTTTCCACCATTATCGACGGGGCGATTCTCGGGAAATTATTCGGGGTTCTCCTTTTAATCATGGGCATCAAACAGCTCTTTTATAAAAAGGCTCCCGCCGACTGATTTTTTTCCGCTTTTATGATATAATGAAAGCGTCCTTTCTCAGGAAGGGCACTTGAACGCGTATGGGAACTCTGTTCACACGCCTTACCTTGACGGAATGCCTCCTCTCCCGGCGTTTCAACGCCGCATGGGGACAGCCTTATCTCCCCTTTCTTTCCGTTTTGGTGAAGATTCGGCATGTTCCCTTTGTTTCCATACGCCCGGAATTATCATATCAAAACAGGAGTGTTTGCCATGAAAATAACCGTACTCGGCTGCGGCCGGTGGGGATCCTTCATCGCTTGGTATTTAAACCATATCGGAAAAGAAGTCACTTTATGGGGGCTGCCGGATTCCCCCCACTACCAAAGGCTGGAGCAGGAAAGGAAAAACGATCTGTTACAGCTGCCGGATTCCATCTATCTCACCAGCGATTTGCCTTCGGCGGTCAAAGACGCCGAAATTTTGATTATTTCCATCAGCGCCCAGGCGCTGCGAAGCTTTGCTTCCCAGATGGTCTCCTGCAACTTAGGGCAAAAGCCTATTGTCTTATGCATGAAAGGGATCGAGGAAACCACCGGAAAACGGCTGAGTGAGATTATGGAGGAGTTTACCCACGGAAAAAACCCCGTCGCTGTCTGGGTGGGGCCCGGGCATGTCCAGGATTTTATCCGCGGAATTCCAAACTGTATGGTCATCGATTCCCAAAATAACCAAATCAAGCGGGATCTGGTACATACTTTTTCCAGCGATCTGATCCGTTTTTACTATGGTACCGATTTGATCGGCAACGAAATCGGGGCCGCGGCGAAAAACGTGATCGGTATTGCCGCCGGCATGTTGGACGGGGTCAACTATACCTCGCTCAAGGGCGCTTTGATGTCCCGTGGGACCCGGGAAATCGCCCGGCTGATTAAAGCAATGGGCGGCAACGAAATTTCCGCTTATGGCTTATGCCATTTAGGGGATTACCAGGCCACCTTGTTCTCGGAACACAGCCATAACCGTAAGTTCGGGGAACTGTTCATTTTGGGGCAGCCATACCACGAGTTGGCGGAAGGCGTATCCACCACCCGCGCGCTGGTAAAATTGGGGGATCTCCATCAGGTAGACCTCCCCATCTGCAAAGCGGTAAACGCTATTGTCAACGAAGGGGAAGACCCGCAACAGGTTTTGTCCGGACTTTTCCTCCGCAGTTTAAAAGAGGAATTTTAACCCATCTGATTCTCATATCCTCCTCAGCGTTTTTGCGCGCTTTTCTTTTGGAAAAGGTCGTATCTCCCTTGTCCGTTGCGGGGATCCTGAGTTTTTACAAGGAAATCATTTCAGTTTTTATAAAAAGGACGATTCCTGCGGTTATTTCCCGCTGGGAATCGTCCTTTTTCTGATCTTCAGATTTTAACTTGTCATATCCCCGG
>CAJFUH010000184.1 GCA_904420155.1 uncultured Clostridia bacterium | reverse complement strand
TTTGTCAAGCATTAAATAACATTTTATCTATGAAATCAAAAAAGGATACGGCCTGATCGGGTAACATGGAGCGATTACTCAGCAATGCACCAAATAAAAGGCCATATCCTTTACAAATACTACGATCTCACAAGCGGAGGCATTTCCTTCTTCCTCTGCCTTAGAACCACGAGAGGTAGGTGTGAAGGCTGTATACTGTCGCGGCCACGCAGGCGGCCATGACAAGGAAAAGAAAGAGCTTGGCCCCAAAGGAGATTCTTTTTCTGATATGGAGCGACTTCCCCTCAATGACTGCCGCCTCTGCGCCTGGCAGTTCTTCCCCACGTTCCAATGGCCCCAGCGCAAGCAGCGCCGCCGGCACGGCGGAAAGAGAATCCTTTTGTATCGGAATCTGGTACTTGCGGCACAGATACCGCAGCAGCCCTCCCTGTACAAGCGCTTTTACTTGGGCGGCTGTATCCGGCAGCAATACAATCGTCTGCCGTCCGCTCTCTAGAACATACCCGTTGTCCCCTTCCGGATTATAAAGGATCCCCGCTCCTTTTAAACGGGGCACCCCCTCGGTTTCCTCTTGCAAAGGGATACTCAGCGCCCTGGACAATACCGTATGGATATTTTTAGATAAGGGGGCGTCCAGCCCTCCCACGATAAACATCAAATTACAATGGGCCACCGATTGCGCCAAATCATGGCACAATTCGCTTTCGTTGGTGGCAAAGGCCACCGCATGGATGGAAAAGTCTGTCTTTGACAACACCGCGGACAAGGCGTCCTGGTTTTCCCCGGTCCGCCGCGCCAGATAAAAAATCAATTCACAATTCAAAAAAGCCGCCCCCTAATTCCATATCAAAACAGAAGAGTTGCCTCTTTCCTCCGTATCGAAAAAGACAACTCTCTTTACGGGGCGCGACCCCTTTTTTATTCTTCCTCTGGAGCCTGATACCAATCAATCCGGCCGTTTTCCAGAGCCTCTTCAAAAGTGGTCACCTGAGGCTTGCTTCCGCCGTATGTATTGTACCAAACATCTGGCATCAAAGGATCGGGATTTTTGACGGCTTCGGAAACATTTACGCCGGCGTCTTCCCCAGGACGCACTTTGCGCGCTACCACCACGGTGCGGAATTCGTCGAATTCATACGAACAGGTGGATAACGTGATAAGCTGGTCGTTTTCATTGACGTCCACCGGTATGTCGATCAGGGAGCGTTCCCGCACCTGATAGATATAATTGAGGAAATCGGAATCATCTGCAAAGGAATAACGCAGGTATTGGAAGGGCTCCCCTTGATCCTCCATGATATTGGTCTTGAAAATAGAGATAACCTTCCATTGCGCTTCCTCATAGATGGTGTCGAAGGTGATAACCGGGGCGCTTTGATAAAAGCTCAGGTCGGAATAGTTCATCAGGTTGGCAAACATGCGGCCGTCACGCATATGGTGCCCGTGAATAATGATATTTTTGCAGTTTGTAATATCGCAATGGGCGTCGATAAAGATACTGCCGTATTTGGTATTGTTGCCCTGATAATCCGTATACAGGTAGGTCTCGTTTTCTCCCGGCTGGAGAAGCAGATCTTTTTCCGATTGCAGCACCGGATAGTCAATTTTACTGTTGGGGACTGTAATCCATCCCTTGATATCGTTGTTTACTTCCAGCAGGGGCAGGAATTTTTCCAGCCTGCCCTGATCGTCCCTGGCCGGTTCCGTATTTGCCTCTGTATCCGATCCATCGTCCTGCGAATCCCCGCTATCTCCATCCGGCCGGTATAGCTGCTGGATGGAATTCATGGCATTATCGCTTTGCGCCGGCAGATACACTGTTTCATATAACAATTTTCCTCCCGAAACCAGCAATGTGATGATGGCAGCCAGCAAAATAATTTTGCGCAGACCCTCGCCGAATTTGTCCCCCTTCCAGGGAAGGATAGACGCTAAAAAACAGCGTTTTTTCTTTTTTGGGGACGGTTTTTGATCCATTGTTTCCGGGGATTTCCCTTGTTCTTGTTCGCTCACGGTTGATTACCTCCATTTCATATCCCACCGTATGAAACAGGCCTGTCCCCTCTGATCGTTCTTCATCTTGGGATACGTTTGCCGGCCCTGCGGCGGAGCTGTAACATGGCCAGAATCCGGATTGCTCCGTAATATCTCTGGTTTCCTATTCAATTAAACCATATTATCCAAGAAAATCATAGTCTATTTTTGTGAATTTTGTGTGATCAACCGCTTCTTGTACGAGGGTCTCCACATCCATACCGCTTTCCGCCTGTTCCACATATTTCAGCACAGGCTTGGTACGGGGGTGTTTCGGCGTAAATACGGTACAGCAGTCCTCATAAGGCTGTATGGAAATTTCAAAAGTATCAATCTTCCGGGAGATCACAATGATTTCGTCCTTATCCATCCCAATCAGCGGGCGGAATACCGGCATGGAACAAACCGCGTCGGTACAGGCAATGGCCTGCATGGTCTGGCTGGCCACCTGTCCCAGGCTCTCCCCGGTGATGAGCGCTCCGCAACCGTTGGCCCGGGCAATCCGTTCAGAAATACGCATCATCATCCGGCGCATAATGATGGTAAACAGCTCCTCCGGACAGTGTTCCCGGATCTGTTCCTGGATCTCGGTAAAAGGGACCGTATACATCACCATTCGGCCGCTGTAAGCCGCCACCTGGCGCAGCAGCTGCCGGACCTTTTCTTCCGCCCGTTCGCTGGTATAAGGGGGACTGGCAAAATGGATAGCTGCCAGGCTAATCCCCCGCTTGGCCATCATATAAGCGGCCACCGGGCTGTCGATCCCGCCGGAAATCAGTACGGCCGCCTTGCCTCCGGTGCCCACGGGGATGCCGCCGGCCCCAGGGATCACCCCTCCCCGTACATATGCGCCAAAATCGCGGACTTCAACGGTGACGGTGATATCCGGGTTGTGGACGTCCACGCTCAGATGGGGAAATCTTTCCAGCAGATAGCCTCCCAATTCCCTGCAAATATCCGGGGACTTGAGGGCAAACCCCTTATCAGAACGCTTGGCGTTGACTTTAAAGGTGGATGCGGCTTCCAGGTCTTCCTGTAAATATTCCGCCGCCGCTTCCTGAATGGAATCCATATTTTTTTCCGCGATGCAGGCACGGGAAAAACAGGCGATACCGAACACTTTGGAAATCCGGTCCGCCGCCTCGTCCAAATCGATATCATCGCTGAGAGGACGCACAAAAATGGTAGACTGCGCGCTGCGGATTTCAAACGATCCCAGCGGCGCAATACGCCAACGGATATTCTTGATGAGCGCATCTTCAAAATTTCGCCGGTTAAGTCCTTTTAAGGCGATTTCGCCGTCTTTGATTAAAATGATCTCTTTCATGGAACCTCTTTCCCTCATTTCCTTGTTTTCAAGACTTCTGTGCCATTTGGTTGTTTCCTTTTGGCTCGCTTTTTTCATCTTTATTTATATTTCTGATGTTGACTGACAGTATCTTTTTTTAGAAACAACCTGTTATTGGTTTCCCAACCTATGTTATATCATAGATCCTTTTAGTTCTATTGCACCCACTCTCTCTTTTGCTTTGTGGGAACCGTTTGTTTTTTAGAAAGAACTTTTAATTAGTTTCTGTACTGATTGTTTTATCATAGATCCTATTAGTTCTATCTCCGCCGCTCATGCCGCGGTGGCACTTCCTTCTTTTGTTGTGCCCAAAAGAAGGAAGCAAGAAAAGGGCCTGGAATCGCTTGAATGTCCGCTACACTCCCAAAACGCGATTCCTGCTCCCTACGTTAGGATAGCGCAACAGGGACCGAACAGGCGCGATACGAAAAGGATCCATTCGATCCCTGTTGAGCAAGCTTTCAGCCTCCATCTTTCCTTTTCGTTCACCCTCTCTTTGTTTTTCCATGTTTGGAAAACGGGGAGTTTGTGGAAAAATTGTTTTTTATCTGATCTTTCTACGCTGGTCTTTGTTTTCCTTTGTGAAAATCATTAGCTGGTTCTTTTTTGATCTGATAGGAACAAATTAGGTGAGCGGTAACTTTACGGTATGACGGCGATTTGAGCGGGCAGAGCCGCTCATTCTGAGCCGGCATACTTCCCGGGCTTCCTTAGAAGACCCGCCGCAGCGGCCTTTGTAAGGGGTTCAAAGGGGGGAGACACGACTTCCCCCTTTGCGGTCTCTTTCCGCCCTTTCTCTGGCGGCAGAGAAAGGGCGAGCCCGCGCGGCTTGAGCGCAGTCAAAAAATAAGCCTATTGTGAGGAAGAAAGCTTAAAAAATAAAAACTTGCTGCCCGTTTTCCAATGGATG
>CAJFUH010000183.1 GCA_904420155.1 uncultured Clostridia bacterium | reverse complement strand
GCTTGGGTGTTTCGTCCTCTGCGGAGGACGACCAAAGGCGCTGCCTTTGGAATCCGCCGCCTTTGAAAAGGTGGACGAAACTTTTATATTTAAGCGCGGGCAGCCCAGATCTTTTTAGAGAAAACCTAGTGCGCGACGTGCCCGCCGCAGGCGTGAAAAAGCTTGAGCAAAACTTTTGAGTTTAAACGCGGGCAGCCAGGTTCTTTCCAGAGAAAACTTAGTGCGCGGAGTACCCGCCGTAGGCGGCGTTTCCATTCCGGGTTTACATCTTGGCCAGGCTCTGCTTGATGTCGTCCAGGATATCTTCCACGTTTTCCAACCCTACGGAGAAACGGATCAGGCCCGGATTTACTCCCGCGGCCACCAGCTGCTCGTCGGTGAGCTGGCGATGGGTCGCGCTGGCGGGATGCAGCACGCAGGTGCGGATATCCGCCACATGGACCTCATTGGAGGCCAGTTTCAGGCCATCCATAAATTTGACGGCGGCTTCCCGTCCGCCTTTGATGACAATGGATACCACGCCGCAGGAACCGTTGGGGAGATACTTTTTGGCCAGCTCATGATAAGGGTCGCCTTCCAGCGCGGAATAGCGCACCGATTCGATCTGGTCGCAGGACTGGAAGAATTTGGCCACCTTCAAGCCGTTTTCGCAGTACTGTTTCATGCGGATGGGCAGGGTTTCCAGCCCCAGGTTCAGCAGGAACGCGGAATTGGCGGAAGGATACGCGCCAAAATCGCGCATCAGCTGCATGCGGGCTTTGATGATGTACGCCATATTGCCAAAGGTTTCGGTGTACACAATACCGTGATAGGATTCATCAGGCTGGGTAAATTCCGGGAATTTGCCGTTGGCCCAATTAAAGTTGCCGCTGTCCACGATAACGCCGCCCACCTGTAACGCATGGCCGTCCATGTATTTGGAGGTGGAGTGTACCACGATATCCGCGCCGTACTGGATGGGTTTGCACAGGATCGGGGTGGCGAAGGTGTTGTCGATAATCAGGGGCACATCGTGCTTGTGGGCGATGCGGGCGAATTTCTCAATATCCAGCACCGCCAAAGCCGGGTTGGCAAGTGTCTCGCCGAATACCGCGCGGGTATTGGGGCGGAACGCCGCCTCAATGGTCTCCTCGTCCGCGTCGGCGTCCACAAAAATACATTCAATGCCGAAACGCTTGAGGGTTACGGCGAACAAATTCACAGTGCCGCCGTAAATGGTGGACGTGCTGATGAAGCTGTCGCCGCTGCTGCACAGGTTCAAGATAGACAACAGGGAGGCCGCCTGTCCGGAAGAAGTGCACATAGCCCCTACGCCGCCTTCCAGGTCGGCGATTTTCTTTTCCACACATTCCACAGTGGGATTGGAAAAACGGGAATACATATGGGCGTTGGGCAGGTTGAACAGGTCCCCAATATGTTCGGTAGAATCAAATACATAAGTAGTGCTCTGCACAATGGGCATGACGCGGGGGCCGCCGTTTTCCGGCGTATATCCTGAGTGGAGGCATTTGGTTTCGTCTCTCATCGATGGATCTCTCCTTTTTCTCAAAAAAGTCATTTATTGTTATGATAACACACTTTCCGTTGACGCAAAAGTTTTTTTCTGAGAAAATTTTTATTTCTCAGATTGGATAAGACAAGTGCGCCTGATGTTTCCCAGGCATGTAGGGCGATCTAATAAAAGAAATAGACAGCCACCGGGAACAAGTACAAAAAGGCAAACACCAGGTAAGCAAATATATAGAATGGAACGGTCAGCAGTTTTTCCGTCCATCGGGGCAGGTTTTTGCCCTTATGATACCATATGCATAGCCCGATCAGCAGCAGGAGGCCTGTGACAGTCAGGATCAATCCCGTAGAGAAACCGCTGGGAGTGTAATGCAGGACAATGGTGTTTTCCCCTTCCTGGAGGGAAACCGCCATAAAGGCGTCCTCCAAGCGGTGGACTTCCGCTTCCTCCCCGTTGACCGTGGCGGTAAATCCGGCGTCGTAGGGCACAAATAAGGCCAGGGATTCCCCAGCTTCCGCCTCACAGGAGGCCGTAAGGGTCGTGCCGTCCACCGTGACTTCCACACCGTCCGCCTGTTCTACGGCCTGGGACAGTTTTTCCACATCCATCCCAAAGATCCCAAAGGATTTGGCGGAGATATTCCGGGTAAGGAAAAGGGTGATATCCACCTCTTCATCCTCAAAAATCCCCAGTTCCAGCAGCCCGTTGGTGCGCTGGTTGGGATAGCTCTTTTCTATCACCGCGCCGTTTACTATTACCTGAAAAGAATCGTTGATCGGTTCTTTCAGCCGGTTGCTGAGGGCGTCGAAACAGTCCAGATAAAGGGCTTGACGCCCCTCCACGGAAATGTGATAGGTAAGGCTGGATTCTTCCGGCAAATCCCCGCGCCGCAATACATAGCGGGAGGAATGCGCAAAAATGATATTATGTTTTTCATCCGGTTCATAACGGGTGCAGAGTTCCCCTTCCCCGCCGAGTAAAGCTTGATAAAGGTATTCCTGGGTTTCCACCCGTTCGCCGTCAGGCAAATAGGCCATTTCCGTCAAGTCGCCCTGAATCTTCAAACCAAGCGGGAGAAACAAATCATTCTTTAGGATACTATACGTACCGTTGTTATAGACGGTGGTGGCCAAAGGGGAAATTTTATTCCATGCCGCAATGGTGTATTGGTTGGATAAAAGCGCGTCGGTAAGTAACGTGCCGTTGTTGGAATTGACTTCCATCCAGTAGGAGGAGTACCCCAGCTTTTTCATAGCGTACAGATAGCTTTCGGAATTTAAGGAGGTGTAGTGGGACAGGGAATGATAGCCCAGCCCGCCCATCATATTCACGTCAAAATACTTTTTATCCGCCTTGACCCGGTAAAAGGTATCTTGAGGCAGGCGGCTGGCCAGGTCTACAAGCTGCTGATAGCTGGATACGCTGTGGGATGTAGTGCCGATATAAACGCTGGCGTTAAAGATACATTCTATGGAGGCCAATATACACAGGGCTACCAAAAAGAGCGTGCGCCCAATTTTGCGGAATTTATAGAGATAGACGACGGCGAAATAACATACAAAAGCCGCCAAAAAGGCAATCAGCAGGTAAGTAAAGGAATCCTTGTCCCCCCATAGGGAACGGGAATAATGGCTCATCTGGGTCTGATAATTCAAAAGCAAAAAGAACAGGACCGCAATAAAAAGGACGACGTCGCACACCACAACGGCAATGGCCGGGCG
>CAJFUH010000182.1 GCA_904420155.1 uncultured Clostridia bacterium | reverse complement strand
GATATTTTCAGGGTAACCCCGTAAGATTAAACGCAGGCTATCTTTGTGTTAGATTCCTGTAAAATCCACAGAGATTTTCTATGTTGTCAAAAAGAGGATATAAAAAAGAAAGGCATCTTTTTCCCTTTGTCCCCGGGTTCCCTCCCTTGCCTGGGATGCGCATAAAATTCTGCATACCCCGGAGAAAACCGGGAATCATCCGTCCAAACAAAGGGGTAGATCCCCGCATAAAACCAAAAAGAGGGCATACAATAGGAAAAGAAAGCGCCCGATAAGGCGTTGGCACCTACAATTTTCAAAGGGGGAACGGATTTTGCAGAAAATAGAATGGAAACCGCTGCTGATCGCCATCGGTATTCCGCTGGTGTTGATCGGAGGAGGCAGCGCGCTGGCCACAATGAACGCAATGGAACAGTACGGGACTATCCAGAAACCGCCCCTGTCGCCGCCGGGATGGCTGTTCCCAGTGGTTTGGAGCATTCTGTTTATTCTCATGGGTATCGCCTCCTATCTGGTATGGCGGAGCGATTCGCCCAACCGTGGGACGGCGCTGACGGTTTACGGGATACAGCTGGCCTTTAACTTCCTTTGGAGCCTGGTCTTTTTCTGTATGAGAAGTTACAGCCTATCGGTGGGCATCCTGTTAATCCTATGGCTGTTGATCCTGGTGACTACGATCCTTTTTTATAAAATTGATCGAAGAACCCTTTGGCTGATGCTCCCCTATTTGCTGTGGGTGACCTTCGCCGGGTATTTAAATATTGGCGTCGCGGTGCTCAACGGGGGTTGATCGCTAACCCGCCCGGCCATAAAATATTATAAATAAAAGTAACGCAGGGGCCGCCGTCCATACCCGTTTGTATGAGCGGCGGCCCCTGCGTTTTACTGTCTTTTTTCCATTTTATAACGCCCTTCTTTTTTTAAACGGCGGATCAAAAACCATGCCGAAACAACGGCTACCCCAAACATAACCAGGAGGAAATAAGGGAACAGGGAAACGTCAATCCCCTGCGCCAGCAATCCGAACAGCGGCGGCATCAGCATAATCCCTATGTAAGAAGCGGCCATCTGCGTCCCCATAACCGATTGGGAAATATCCTTCCCGAAATTCTGCGGGGTTAAATGGATGAGGTTGGGAAAAACCGGCCCTATGCCAAGGCCGGCCAGGAACAACCCCCCGCTGGCGGCCAAGGCGGGCAGCGGCAGGATCAGCCATAGGATGGATACTGCGATCAACACCAGCCCGATGTGGATTAATCTCCAGCTAGAAAGCTTATGGGATAGGACGCCGGACAGGAACCTCCCCAGCGCCATCCCCACATAGAAGAGGGTAACGGCCCTCGCCGCCTGATCCGCCGCCATCCCTTTGCTTCCCACCAGAAAGGTGCTCCCCCAGGTCCCGCAAGTGTATTCTATGGCGCAGGAACCAAGAAACATCAGCCACACCCACCGGATGGAAGGATTTTTTGCCATAACGGAAATAGCAACGGTACGGGCGGAATGCCCTTCTTCCACAAGATCCTTTTTATGGGCCTTTCCCCAGAGGGGCAGCGCGACGATGGTAACCGCCGCGATGGCAAGCTGGATATAAAAGACCGTGCGGTAACCGCTGCGCCAATTACTCTGGTCGGAAAGGGCTAAGGACATCAAATAAGGGCTGAGCGAAACGCCGATCCCATAAAAGCAATGTAAAAAATTCATATGGCTGGCTTTATAATGGAGGGCCACATAGTTGTTGAGGCCAGAATCAATGGCCCCCGCCCCCAGCCCCAGCGGCACGGCAAATAAACAAAGCCACAAAATGTGGTTGGAACAGGAAAATCCAAGCAAAGCCGCCGCGGTCAAACAAGTGCTGAAAGCCGTCACCGCCCCCGTGCCAAACCGGTTGATCACCCGCGCGCTCAGCAGGCTGGAGGCCACGGTCCCCCCGGAAATCAACAAAGTGACGCAGCTGGCCGCCGAAATGGGCAGGCCGAATTCCTGATAAATAGCCGGCCATGCCGCCCCGAATAAAGAATCGGGGATCCCCAAACCAATAAATGCAATGTAGATCACAAGCAATAAGACAGTCGCCATTGTCATTCTCTCCTATTCTTTTCACAAGTTGTTATCGTTTCCCAATGGCATAGTAAAATCATCCGCATCCCTGCTGATGCGAATTCACTGCCTCGCGCCCGGAAATCAACGGTTTCACAAACTGGTTTTTCCCGTACCCCTTTATCCGCATGGGCGATAACCTTTGCCAAAAGCCTTCGCTTTTTTGTTTTTCAAAGGTACTTATTATCCCATACTTTTCGCCGCCTTGCAATACGCTTACGACAGGATATCTCTTTATTAAGCGCAAGGCAACCGAGCGGCACAAAAGGACAACATGCCGCTT
>CAJFUH010000181.1 GCA_904420155.1 uncultured Clostridia bacterium | reverse complement strand
CCCGCGGTATTGTGCGGCGTGGAGAGCCAGGGCATGATCCTTGCCGCGGACTGCCCCGGCGACGACGTCCGGGTAATCTTTGTGGACGGCATCCCCGCCGGCAGCAAGATCCGCTGATCTCACTTTCCCACCCTTATATTTTGCTGCCTTTGCTAAGCATGATTAAGAGGGAGCTTCTTAGATATTTCTGGCTTTTGATGCCCTATAAGCCTTCCCTCTCTTTGTGACAGGGCAGACGACGAAGGCTTCCAGTTTCCATACCGGAAATGGAATGGGTTTTTTCAAAATATTTTACAGAACGCCCCTGTTAGGGGGCGTTCTATTATAAAGGACTTAACCATGATGAACGCTATTTTTGATTCTCACGCCCATTACGACGACCCGGCCTTTGATCCTGACCGGGATACCCTGCTTTCCTCTATGTCTTCCCTGGGGGTCGGGCATATTATCAACGCCGGAGCTTCCCTGGAGAGCAGTCGGGAATCCCTGGAGATCGCCGCCCGTTACCCTTATGTGTACGCGGCCTGCGGCGTACATCCGGAACACGCCGGCGCCCTGCCGGCGGACTACCTGCAACAAGTAGAAGACATGTGCCGTTCTTCCTGCAAAGTAAGGGCTGTGGGGGAAATCGGGCTGGACTATCACTACGACGACATGGCTCCCAAAGAGACGCAGCGTGAGGTGTTTTCCAAACAGATCGAGCTCGCCAACCGGCTTGGTCTTCCCATTATTGTCCATGACCGGGAAGCGCATGGGGATACTATGGAGCTTTTGCGCCGTTACCAGCCCGCAGGGGTGGTGCACTGCTTCTCCGGCAGCGTGGAAATGATGCGGGAAGTGGTGGCCCTAGGGATGTACATTGGCCTTGGCGGGGCGGTAACTTTTAAAAATGCCCGAGTGCCGGTAGAGGTGGCAAAGGAAGTCCCATTGGAACGCCTTTTGCTGGAAACCGACGCCCCTTACATGTCCCCCGTCCCGTTTCGGGGGAAACGCTGCGATTCTTCCCTGATCCGGTATACCGGGAAAAAAATCGCGCAGCTAAAAGGAATTTCTACGAGCGAGCTGTTTCGTATCACCGAAGCAAACGCCGCCCGCCTGTTTGATATCAAATTAGAGGAGCCGATCTTATCATGACCATTTCTTATGTTTTGGGCGGAAAACTGTATTTGAACTTAACCAACCGCTGCCCCAATGCCTGCGACTTTTGCTTGCGTACCCACGGGGACGGGGTGGGAGACGCCTCCTCCCTATGGCTGGAACGGGAACCCACCCGGGAGGAAATCTGGGCCGACCTGCAAAAGCGGGATCTCACGCAATACCCGGAACTGATCTTCTGCGGATATGGGGAGCCCACCTGCCGGTTGGAGGATATGCTGTGGGTATGCCGCAAAATCCGGGAGATCTCCTCTATTTCCATCCGGATCAATACCAACGGCCTTTGCGACCTGATCAACGGGCGCTCCACCGCCCAGGAATTCGACGGACTGGTGGATACCATCTCCATCAGCCTCAACGCCCCTACTGCGGAAAAATACGACGCCATTTGCCATTCCCAGTACGGATTGGAAGCTTTTCCCGCTATTTTGAAATTTACCCGCGCTGTGAGTTTCTTTGTACCCCAGGTAGTACTTTCCGTAGTGGATAAGGACCTCACCCGCCGGGAAATTGCGGAATGTGAACGCCTGTGCAAAGAAGCGGGCGCCATTTTCCGTGTAAGGGAGTACATACCGGATTGAGGCGCCATCTGCGGCGGGGCATGTCGCGCACAGGGCCTTTCCTGAAAAGAAGCGAATTGCACGCGCAAAATATAAAAGTTTCGTCCGCCTTTTCCGCCTGCGGCGAGCACACCGCGCACTGAGATTTCCCCAGAAAGGGGAACTGATCGCCCGCATTTAAACATAAAAGTTTTGCGCAAGCTTTTTCAAAAGCTTGCGGGGGTCTTGGGGGCAGAGCCCCCGGGCCGTCCTCCGCAGAGGACGGAACACCCAAGCATCCTAAAAGCTCAGGAGGGGGGCAAAATCGTCCGGTGGACGGTTTTGCCGTGGGGAACCCTAGCGAGGGGTTCCCCATCCTCTACCTGCCTATGCAATTTGCTCATAGATCTTCCTTTTTCGACAACATAACGGCCGTTCCCCCTTAAAAAGCGGGAACGGCCGTTATCCTTTTGGATGTCCCTTCTAACTATCCTTTTCCATCATAGATTCCAGAAATACAAAGATATTTTCCCGTTGGCGGAGGTTGAGCCGATAGATAGCCTGCAACGCCTTGTCGTTCCGGATGGAATCCACAAAACTTTTATCAAAAAAGTCAAAAAGCGTAATACCCAACGCCTCACATAAATAATCCAGGCTTTCTACCGTCGGGTTTTTACGGCCTAATTCAATCTCCCGGACAAAACTCTGTGACAGCCCCGCTAAATTAGATAATTTATTCACACTGATTTTCTTGATTTCCCGAAGTTCTTTCAACCGCTTGCCTACATCCAAGATTATTCACCACACTCACTTATTTATTATAAAATTAGTGTAAAATACCAACCGAAAATAAATTACATTTATAAAATTACTCTTCTATATTTTTAGAGATTAATTGTCATTCCTCGTTTTTTGTACACTTACTCATTGGGGAAATAAGAATGTCGTGTGGATTGTCTGTCCTATGGGGATTCGCTCCGTCCCCTTACACGAAAAAAAGAGGGAAAAATCCCTCTTTTTTCATGGCCGCTTTCCGTCTGGATTTTTTCGCATCCTTACAATGAAACGGGTCCTCTTTATCCTACGTCTTGATTCCTCCTTTGCGCCCGCTATTATATTTTTATCACTAAATACGATATATTTTATGTGATATTTTTTTACTTCATTTTTGCAGCCGGACAGCGATAGCAGTGACGTCGTCGTCATGCCCGTCCGTACGCCGTAGGGAAGCCTGTTTTACTACATAGTCGGCCAGTTCCTGTTCTTCTTCTCCCTTCCATTGCGCCAATACATCTTCCAGCCATTCGTCCCCGTTGGCCACCGCCCCATCGGAAACCATGAGCACCCAGTCCCCGCTATCCAGGGAAGCCCGTTCCCGGGCAAACCCGATTTCCGTTAGGATGCCCGCCGGAAGGGACGGCGCGTCGATACGGATCACCCGGTCTTTCCTTTTGATCAGGGTCACCGGCGCCCCGGCTTTCAGGAACTCTGTTTCCCCGGTAAAAAGGTCGATAACAGCTACGTCCAGCGTAGCCAGGGATTCGTCCCCCGACTTCACCACCAAGGCGGAATTGACGATGCCCAGCGCGCAGTCCAGGCTAAGGCCCGCTTGGTACAAGCGGGAAAAGATCCCCGCGGCCATAGCGCCGTCCACCGCCGCCCGGCCGCCGGTGCCCATTCCGTCGCTGATGACTACCACAAGGTGGCCTCTCCCATCCGGAAAGACGTCATAATGGTCCCCGCACAATTCCCCGTTGTTGCAGATATGCTGGGCCTTTCCAATCTTTGCCCCCAACAAGGGCTTTTCCGACGCCATGACCCGGCAAAGATCGGCTGTACAGCTGATACATGGCTTGTCCATTGCCCGGTCGCACACCTGGTTGAATTTAGACTGCCACTCCCGCCCCGTAAAGATCTTTTTGTCCTGACGGCTGCATTCCCACTCTACCGTCATCCTTCCTCCTTCGTCCAGCCGGCAGGAGAGATCCACGGGATGGACGCCGCTCTTTTTCAAAAAAGATTCCAGCCGCTCTTCTGCAATCGGGTCAAAGCGTTCGCACTGTTCCATCTCCCGGGACAAGTCCCTGAGCATTTCACTCATTCCGGAAAACTGTCCGGAAACAACGCCCCGCACTTGGGCCACCCGGCGCTCCGCCACTTCACGGGCAGTATAAATGCCGTACTGTTCGTTGATGCGTTCCACGACTTCATTAATCTTGCTGCACTTCCGGGAAAAATAGGGGGCAAAATCCTCTAAGGTGATATTTCCCTTTTCCTGTAACCGCGCCATGGCTTCCTCAAATACCGCCCGGGTGCCCTCCCGGTTTTGATCCCAGCAAAATTCCTTCATGCCGCACCGGCGGCACGTGGAAGCGGTCACCCGGCTGCAAATGTCATGGGGGGAGGAAACGCTGAGTTTCCCTAATTTCTGGGACACCTCTTCCACAGAATCGGACACGTCCGCCAGAGCCTTGGAGGCAAACCCCAATTTGGATACCACCGCCCGGCGCAAGCTATCCTCTTTGACATGGCTGCTTTGCAGCTTCTTCGACGCAGGAGGGGCCGCAAAAATGGAGGATATCCGGCTGCCCACCTGCTTAGGGAGCAGCATAAACAGGAGGGTGGCCGCCGCCACCTCGTACAGTCCCCCGATGACCGCCGCCGCATCCCCGGAGGAAAGGGAAACGATGGCGTTGGACAGGATAAAGGCGATCACGGTCCCCATCCTGCCCAGGGCGGAAAACATCCCCGCCATCAATCCCCCAAAGGCATAGGAGCCCGCCAGATAGGACACCCCGGAACCGGATAGGCTAAACACCAAGCCCGCCGCCACGCCGGATACGCTGCCCCCGGGCACGCCCCCATAATGGGCGCACAGCAGGATGGCCAGCACCGCCAGTACCCTGCCCAGGGAGACGCTTCCCACCATGATATGGGAAAAAGATAGGACCACAATACAGCTGGACAGGACCACGCTGGCCAGCTCCTGCTGCTTTAAGGCGGAGAGCCCCCGGGAAGAATCGGTAATGGAAACGGTACAGGCAAAAAAATAAGCCGCCCCCGCCGCCAACAACCCCTCCGTCAGGCTCATAACGATCGTATGGGACGTGACGCCCTCCACCGTTCCAATGGCGATCCCCGTAGCTACCACCGGGCCCATGGCTACCAGGGGGGCGAACAAAGGATGGGCCCTCACCCGCTTGAGATCGTTCAACGTCCAGCGGATTGCGGCCGTGGCCAATACCGCCGCCAGATAGCGCACCCCATCGCCGATGCCAAAAGGAAGCAAATATCCCATCGCCGCCCCGCCTGCCGCGGCTATCAAAACCCGAAAAGGAGCGGCGGCCACCAAAGCGGCTCCAAAGGGAGCGTAGGTTTCAAATACCGTCCCCTGGGAGATCAGCAGCCCCAGCCCAAAATATACCGCCTGCATGAGCAGGCTCTTCCCCATTTCGGAAAAAAGGACTCCTTTTCCCGATTTTTGGGATAACGTCAAGGTCCTTGTCTTCAATCTCTTTCACCACCATATTCTTTTTCACATCCATTTTTTAGAAAACATAAAAGTTTCCCTTACCAAAAGGATGGTCTTTTTCCCTTGTGTTTACTCGTCATTTTGGTTTTCTTTTCCTGTTTTCTCCTCCCCATGGGGCTCTTTGCCCCGTCTTTATTCCCATTATAGGATGGATAGACAAAATCAATTGTCAAAAATTGGTAATTATATAAAATTTTTCTTTTTCTCCCTTCCCGTCAAAAAAGGAAAACTGGACGGAAATAACGAAGGTTTTTTCAGATTTTTAGTATATCAACTTGCTGATGAATTTCTAAACAGAAAGCATCCCCGTGCCGGGCCCCTGGCCCTTCCCAAAGGATTGCCATGATTTTTAGGGGGGTGCTTCTTTACAGATCCCCGCCCGTCCGTTAAAATAGGATGGAATATAATAGAAAGGGTGTGTTTTAGTGGAACTGGAGGAAATAAAATCCCGGATGCATGAAGGGAAAATCTATTTTTGCAACGACGAAAGGTTGATGGATGAGCAGCTGCAATGTCTGGACCGATTATATGATTTTAACCAGACACGGCCTACCGAACTCAAAAAACGGGAAGAAATGCTCAAAGAGATGTTCGCTGAAATCGGCGAGGGCTGTTATATCGAACCCCCTCTTTATGCAAATTGGGGTGGAAAACATGTCCATTTCGGCAGCCATGTTTACGCCAATTTCTGCCTCAGCCTGGTGGACGACAGCCATATTTATGTAGGGGACCATGTGATGTTTGCCCCCAGGGTCACCGTGGCGGCGGGCACCCATCCCATTCACCCGGGGCTGCGCAGCAAACAGGCCCAATATAATATGCCGGTACATATCGGCAATAATGTCTGGATCGGGGCGAATTCGGTCATCCTCCCGGGGGTTTCCATCGGGGACAACAGCGTCATCGGGGCGGGGAGCGTGGTTACGAAGGATATCCCCGCTAATGTGGTTGCAGTGGGGAATCCCTGCAAGGTCCTGCGGGAAATTGGGGAACGGGATTTAGAATATTATCACAGAAACCTGCTGATTGACCTATAAGGGGACCTCCTTTGCAGCCGCCGGACGGCAGCGGTTTCCCATGGGGGAATCTGTTTTCTCAAAAAAAGAGTACAGATTCCTAAAGAAGGGGCAATCAGATAGAAAGGAATTATTCCCAACAGACCCTGTATAAAAATTAGGAAAGAGAGATACGCCCATGAACCCCGTACTGAAATATCGTGGAGGGAAGTCCCGGGAAATCCCGCGCTTCCTGTGCCATATTCCAGATGATTTTCACCGCTATCTAGAACCGTTTTTCGGCGGAGGCTCCGTCTATTTTTATCTGGAACCGGATCGCGCCATACTCGGCGATATCAACGAGAGGCTTATGACCTTTTACCGCCATCTAAGGGACCACTACCCGCTGATGCGCCGGCAGCTTGACGCCCTGCAAAAACAATATGAATCCAATCAGGCGGCTTATCGGCAGTTAAAAGAGGAACTCCCGGAAGAACGCGTACCGAATGCCAACGAGGATTTGTATTACCACATGCGCAACCTATTTAATCACCCGGACGGCTCCTATCTGGACGGCGTTTTATATTTCTTTATCAATAAGACCGCTTATTCCGGGATGATACGCTACAACAAGAACGGCGAATACAATGTCCCCTTTGGGCGCTATCCCCATTTGAATACCCAGCTTATCACACAGCGGCACAGCGACTTGTTGCAGGGTGCGGAGCTATTCTGCGCGGATTACAGCCAGATTTTCCGTATGGCGCAAGAAGACGATTTTATCTTTTTGGACCCCCCTTATGACTGCGTATTTCATGATTATGGGAACAAGGGTGAAACAACAAACGGGTTTGACGAAACGGAACACCGCAGGTTGGCGGCTGATTTCAAAAATTTACCCTGCCGGGCATTGATGGTCATCGGCAAAACGCCTCTCACAGAAGAACTGTACGGGGATTACATCGTGGACGAGTACTATAAAAACTATTCGGTCAATATTAGGAACCGCTTTCATAACGACAGCATGCATATTGTTGTAAAAAATTATTAAACGGGTTAAACGGGGTGCACAAGGTTTTCTCTAGAAAGAATCTGGGGCGCCCGCGACAAAACGTAAAAGTTTTCGCCCGCCTTTTTCAAAAGGCGGCGGGGTGGAGGGGCGGAGCCCTCCTCGCCTATCGCAATGGGCGAAATTCTCAAGCATCCCAAAAGCTCAGGAGGGGAGGCCAAACCGTCCGGGGGACGGTTTGGCCGTGGGGAACCCTAGCGAGGGGTTCCCCATCTTCCCCCTTATGTAATCTGCTAAAAGGAATTACCTTTTTGGACAATCTGGCGCACTGGTACGTTTACCAGTGCGCTTCTTTATGAAAGTCATGAAAGGCCATCCTTAGGAACTGGACCCGACAAAGCAATGAGGAATCAGATGAAATCAATTTCTATATACATACCATGGATAAAAATAAGAAAAGACTGGGATCTGTATCCCAAAGAAATGCAACCCAGCAAGAAATTCAGGATTTTGTCAGGAAATTATTAAATTTAATTTCCAATGATGGGAGGTTTTGTGTTAAAATATAAAATATAATAGAAATTTGGGGATGATAACCCATATTTTTACGGATCAGTTAGGATTGGAGGCGATTGGCTATTCGGAAAGCAAGCAAATGGCTGGTGGTGTTTTTGGCTCTGCTCTTAGGGGTAGGCACGGCAGGTATATTTTATACCAATCAATTAAAAGTTATGCGCCAACAAGAAGCTGAGGTACAAAGCCAGATGGAGGCCCTGTTAGAGGAAACCTCCTCCCAGGAAACCGTATCCTCAGAACCGGAACTGGAAGGCCCTGTAAACCCATTGACGGGCCTTCCCATTGAGGAAGGCCGGGAAAATTCCCGGCCGGTGGCAGTCATGATTAACAACAT
>CAJFUH010000180.1 GCA_904420155.1 uncultured Clostridia bacterium | reverse complement strand
CTTCTGCAAAAGGGTAAAAAAGGCGTGCGAAAGTTCCCGGACCAAATCAAAAAATCTTCGTGATGACCAAGCTGCTGCGATTTCCCGGCGGTTTGGCCTACGATCTGTGAGATAAGTGACAGTTACCTGAGGATTTAGCGCATATACCGGCTCGCAAAGCCGGTAGGTGCATAGCAGTTCTACCGAGTACCCCGCTTCACTGAGGGCGTTGGCCAAGGAAGTCACCGCCATTTCAATCCCGCCATGATTCAGATGCAGGCAGGCAATGGAAATCTTTTTTTGCTCTTTCTCTTGTTTAGCAATATCAATTGTTTTCTCACAAAGTCTATCCATATTTCATTTCCTAAGACGCTAAAACATAAAAAGGAAAGAAAGACAGAATCTTTCCGGTTTTCATAACGATCAGGAAAGATTCTGTTTTTCTCCTCATACAGCGAACCCAAAAACCTATCGGATTCCCGGATTGCCTTAAAATTCTACCCAAGCCTACTTGGTATAGTTATCAAAATAACCTTGAATCAAAACAATGGGTGTTCCTTTATCCCCGCTGCCGGAAGTCAGATCAGCCAACGAGCCGATCAAATCGGTGAGCCTCCGGGGGGTTGTCCCTTGGGATACCATGTTTCCGGTAAGGTCATCAGCTTTGCGATCTTTCTCCAAAATATATTCCTGAATGGCCTTTTTCAGTTCTTCTCCAGAAAGGTGGGCAAAATTGTTATCCGCTAAATATTTCAGTTTCACTTCATTGGGCGTACCCTCCAGCCCCTGCGTATAGGCGGGAGAAACTACCGGATCGGCCAATTCCCAAATTTTCCCTACCGGGTCTTTAAAAGCGCCGTCTCCGTACACCATCACTTCTACACATTTCCCGGTCTTCTCCAAAATAGCAGACTGAATGTCCCTGACCACTTCTTCGCAATGGATAGGAAATAATTTGACCGTCTCTTCTGTGGATTTATTGGATCCCAACAGGCCATACTGGTCGTTATAACCGCTGCCGTCTATGCTTTCGGTCAAGATGTCGTCTAAACTGTATACCTTTTGGGCACCGCCCTGCAACAAAACCCGTTTGGTTCGGGTCCTCGTATGAATATCGCAATTAATGACATTTTTGGTGTACTCCAAAATGGCTTTGGGCTGGTTGGCAAAAATAATTTCCACTTCCGCCCCACATTGGGTGACCAGCTCTTTATAGTATTCTACATAATCTACACCGGTAAAGGTATGCCTTTGATAACCAAAATAGTCCCGATATTGTTTTTCGGTAAGCACATCGCTCCAGGGGTTTACCTCTGTCTGATCCAATTGATCCTCGCTGACCAAATGGTTACCCACCTCATCGGAAGGATAACTAAGCATCAAGACTACTTTTTTGCAGCCCTTGGCGATCCCTTTTAAACAAATGGCAAACCGGTTACGGCTGAGAATCGGGAAAATAACCCCGACGGTCTCATCGCCAAATTTGCGGTGTACATCTTTGGCAATTTGATCAATATGGGCATAATTGCCTTGTGCTCTAGCCACCACCGCTTCGGTTACGGCAATGACATCGCGGTCCCGCAAGGAAAAACCTTCCCTTTCAGCAGCTGCCAACACGGAATCCACCACAATATGAACCAGATTATCTCCCTGCCGTATAATAGGGGCTCTGATTCCACGAGATATGGTCCCCACCAGTCGATCCATCCTAATTCCCTCCTGCAAAATATAGTTGCTATTCCCAAATATTTATATTATACTGCAAATACATCTATCTGTAAAACAAAAAAATATAGATTTCGGCAAATTTCCTGCCTGTTTTGGGAAATTCCTGCCTTTATCAAAGAAACGAGGAATCTCTTTTGGATATTTCTATGACTGGGATTGATTTTCAAAAAGCTGGGATTTCAAACCGGGAATTGTTTTCTTTTACCAAGTCTTCTGCCATACAAGCAGTACAGAAAGCCCTGGTTTTAAGCGGGGCGGACGGCTGTATCCTGCTTTCTACCTGTAACCGTACAGAACTTTGGCTGAGCGGTTCCCCCGCACTTTCCCCCTACCTCACCTTATGCCGCCTAAAAGGGATCCAGCCTGAGCGGTACGCTTCCCTTTTTGTCCACCGCTTTGGCAACCAGGCTATCCGGCACCTTTTTGAACTATCTTGTGGGTTAAAATCCCAGATATTTGGAGAGGATCAAATTATCACACAGGTAAAACAAGCGCTCTTTCTTTCTCGGGAGGCGGGCTGTACTGGGACCGTACTGGAAAAATTATTCCAGTACGCCATTACCGCCTCTAAGCGCGTGAAATCAGAAGTTTTTTCCTCTTCCATTCGTCCTTGTACCGCTTCCAGCGCTATCTCTCTGCTTCAGGAAAAAAAAGGCAACCTATCCGGCCTGCATTGCCTCGTGATTGGCAGCGGAGAAATAGGGAAACAAACGGCCCGCCTTCTTTTGGAAGACGGCTGCCAAGTTTCCATTACCCAGCGCCAATTTCATTCTGTACCCACAGAAATGCCGGCAGGATGCAATATAATTCCTTACGAGGATCGTTATCAGGAGCTTTCCCGCACACCGGTAGTCATCAGCGCCACTTTAAGCCCTCACTACACATTAAAAAAAGAAGACGCCCTTCCCTTTTTACAGCAATCGTCCTATCTTTTTCTGGACTTGGCCGTCCCCAGGGACATTGATCCCGGATTGGCGCAATTACCCGGAATCACCTGCTACAATATAGACGATCTCGGGTTTTCTCCACTAAAGGAACAGCAAGAACGGCAACGCAGGCATGCTTTTTCTATCTTGCGGCCCTATGAAGAAGAATTTACCAGATGGTATGCTTTTCGCCCCTACCTTCCTTTTGTATCCGCTATTGGAGAAGAAGTCGCTCAAGACATACTGACCCGCCTGCAACCGGCGTTTCGGCGCTCTTCCCTATCACAAGCTGAACGTGAGACTTTCCAAAACGCCGTACAGGCCGCTGCACGCAAGTCGGTAAATAAGCGTCTATTTTCCCTCAGGGATTGCTTAAATCCTGCCCAGCTGCTCTCTTGCTTTTCTGCCCTCCAGGGAAAGCCCAGCCCTTCCACCCCCATTTTTTCTGATCCAATGG
>CAJFUH010000179.1 GCA_904420155.1 uncultured Clostridia bacterium | reverse complement strand
CCATGAGGGGCGGAAAAATTCCAATCTTCCTGTCCCCGGCCCACACAGATGAGGCTTCCATCCCGCATATTGATAGGGATGAGAAGACGTTCCCCCTTTTGGGCGGATACCGCCCCCTTGCGCAGGATCATGGTTTCGGTATCAATATAATTATGGATCGTAGTAAAGCGATCCTCCACATGTACCTTTAACCCTTTTACCAGTTCGTCCATCATAGCCTGCCGGTTTAACCTGGCAAAGTCCTGCACCAAACGCATATCATGGATATATTGGTCAAATAGTTCGCCTTCCACATAGGCAAGCTGTTTGGGGATGTCGGTCTTTTTAACGTTTTTCAAATCCTTCAGCGCCTTGGCAATTTCTTTTTCCCGCCCTTGCCCTTTCAGCTCTTCCACCAAGCGTTTTTTATCCTCTTTGCTGCTTCCATTTAAACGCTCATAGCCCTCTTTTTGATAATAACCGGCTACTTCCAGCCCCAAATGGCGGCTGCCGGAATGCACCACCAAATAGAGGTTGCCGTCTTCATCCCGGTCCGCCTCGATAAAGTGGTTGCCTCCTCCCAGCGTGCCCAGGCTTTTTTCCGCACGCAAAGGATTGATATGGGCAAAACAGTAAAGCTGGGTCAAATCAATGCGCTGAAAATACCGGTGTGCTTTCTCCCGGATGGAAAAGCCGGAAGGGATCTTTTGATAAATCAGGCGGTCCAGTTGCTGAAGCTCGATATGTTTTTCCCGCAGCCGGACAGTCTCCATCCCGCATCCGATATCCACCCCCACCAGGTTGGGAACAACCCGATCATGGATGGTCATAGTCGTTCCCACCGTACACCCGGCCCCGGCATGGACGTCCGGCATCAACCGGATACGGCTGCCCTGAGTAAAAGGCTGGTTGCACAGCTGGATAATTTGGGCTATGGAGTCCTGATCTATCACATCGGTAAAGACCTTTGCCGTATTGTATTTTCCTTTTAATTCCATAAAAATCTCCTGCAATCGATGTCATCCAAAGAAATTTTTCCTCTGGGAGCAAAGGCGAAAGCGGTGAAATTGTTCTTATTATAGTCTATCGAAAAGGTGTTTGTCAAACCGGCCCTCAAAGAAGAAATCCCCCAAAGGCAGGCGAAAAACCGTGCCTTCGGGGGACAAAACTTTTTGTTACTGGGATAACCAGTCCTTCACATATTCCGGGATAGCGTACAAATAGCCGAACCCGCTCCCCACGGTGTTCCCTTTATACAGTTCGATGGAACAAGAAACGCCGTTGGCAAAGGTAAACACCAGTTCCTTTCCATCGGCCTCGATCCGATAGGAGTAAGTGGAAGAATCGCTGGACAGGGATTCTGTGCCCGTACTAAGGTTGGAATCCGGATACACCTGGGAAAAAGAAGAACGGATCTGTTGGATTTCCTCTTGGGATTCCGTATGGGGAAGCGGCGAGGCGCTTGATTCGTAGCCGGGTTTTTGCACGCAGGAGACGGAAGACAACGGGCCGCAGGCTTCCTCATAAAGCTGGATGACGTCTAAGATTGTATGATCCGGGGAGGCAAACCCCGCAAATTTATAAAAATGATAGTTCTCTTCTCCTTCCGATAACGGGGCGGCAACCCATAACAGCGGGGACTGCCCTTCCCTGGAATATAAGGATATCTCTCTTTCCCGGAGTTCCCCTGTGCCCAGATAAGGACCGATGGGGTCTGTGGGCTTTTTCCATTCCAGCTCATATTTTCTGCCTTCCCATTCTATAAAAGATGTTCCTCCCAGCTCAGCGATCCCTTTGTAACTTTCTTCCGGCTGCGAAAACTGCGGCTGTATCCACAGCGCCGCAAGGCAGACCAGTTCCGCCGCAGCAGCCACCAGCAGGATGGAGGCGACCAGGACAAGCCAGCGGCGGGGGGATCTTGGGGGGGCGGCCGGCGTGGGCGGCCGGCGGGCCTGCTGTACTTTTTCCATGGTTTCTTGGGGGAAATTTTTCCCCGAATGGATGTGGTCCATCAGATCTGTATAACGGTTTTCTTTCATAGGAATACACCTCCGTTCAGTTCTTCTTTGAGACGAATACGCGCCCGATGCAGCCAGGAAGCGACGGTATTTTCCTTTTTGCCCAGCAATCGGGAAATTTCCGGGACGGTATAGCCTTCGTAATAATAGAGATAGACCACATCCCGGAATTTCTCTGGAAGCCTCCAAACCGCGTCCAAGACTTCCCTCTGTTCTTCCGCCATCTGGTAATAAGGGTCTTCCAGAGGGACTTCGTTTCTGCGGAAAGATTTTAAAAAATTCTTGCAAAGGTTGATGGTAACGCGAATGAGCCAGGCTTTCCGGTGTTCTTCACTTTCCAGCAACGGTTGGGCGGTAAACAGTTTGACAAAGGCGTCCTGCGCGATATCCTCTGCATCGGCCCGGCTTTTCACGTGATGGCAGGCAATACGGAGCAGCATATTGGAATAGGTATCGATTACCCATGAAAAATCCTGAAAAGAATCCATTTCCTGCATCCTTTTCCGCCTCCTTTCTATAAAGAATACAACTGGCCGAAGGGAAAGCTTGCACGGATCCGGGAATTTTTTCTGAAAGATCAGCGGGAATTTTATTGCCGGATTTCCTGTACTTTAGATTGTATCAAATAAAAAACCATGTTAAAATAACCTACAACCATTTTCCGTAAACAAATAAGATATGACAACCCAAAAATAGAATATGAAAAAATGGAGGAAACCCTTATGACAGAAAAACAAAAAATGATCGCGGGCCTGCTTTATGACGCATACGACGAAGAGCTGATCCGGGAACGGAAGCAAGCCAGGCGTTTGGTACGCCTTTTCAATAACACCTCAGAGGACGAAACCCAAGAGAGGGAACGGCTGTTAAAACAGCTATTCGGATCTACTGGAAACCGGTTAAATATCGAGCCCTCTTTCCGCTGCGATTACGGATATAACATCCATGTGGGGGAAAATTTTTTCGCCAATTTCGATTGTGTGATCCTGGATGTCTGTGAAGTAACCATCGGGGATAACTGCATGTTAGGCCCCAAGGTATGCCTATATACCCCGGTTCATCCCTTTGACAAGGAGGAACGAAAGGTCCAGCCGATCAACGGCAAACTGGCGCTAATGGAATACGGCAAACCCATTACCATCGGGGACGACGTGTGGATCGGCGGGAGCGCGGTGATCAATCCCGGGGTCACCATTGGCAGCAACGTCATTGTGGCTTCCGGCTCCGTAGTGGTAAAGGATGTGCCGGACAACGTCATCGTCGGCGGCAACCCGGCCCGGATCCTGCGGACCCTGGAATCCAAATAAGACAAAAGAAAGGGCGTATATAAAATGGGTCTTAATACGTTGGGCCTTGCCCACCGGTTTATCCAAAACCATATCCGGCCGGGGGATTTTTGGATTGACGCCACGGCGGGAAAGGGCCGGGATACGGTTTTTCTCTGTTCCCTGGTGGGGGACCGGGGAAAAGTACTGGCTTTTGACATCCAGGAGCAGGCTGTGAACGATACCAGGGAGCTGGTGGAACAATCCGGCTATGCCCATATCGCCCAGGTGATCCTGCAAAGCCACAGCGAAATGGACCGATATGCGGAGGAGGAAAGTGTGGACGGCATCGTCTTTAACCTGGGCTATCTGCCGGGAGGGAATCACAAGATCTTTACGACGGCGCAGACCAGCATTCCCGCCATAGAGAAGGGATTGCGGCTTCTCCGCCCGGGCGGGGTGATGAGCATCTGTATCTACTATGGCGGCGACAGCGGCTATGAAGAAAAAGACGCTTTGATGGAATTCCTCAAAACCATAGACGACCGGCAATATACCGTGCTGATGTCCCAATTCTACAACCGTCCCAACGATCCGCCCATCCCTGTTATGATTTATAAGGAGCCGGCCGCTTTTTAAAAATACCCTGGGGGTCTCCACTGAGAAAAGCATGTTGCCCGCTTACTTTTATGTATAAAACAAAAAGCGCGTCTTCCCAGATTTGCCTCTTGGGAAGACGCGCTTTTTCATATGTTGGTATCCAACGGTTAAGCGCCTACTAAATCCGCCTGCTTTTCTGTGGCTTCCTGCGGGGTATCCTGCTCTTTTTGCAAGTTCTCCCGTGCCACGGAAAGCATCAGCTTGATGCGGTTTTCCTGGTTTACCCGGGTAGCGCCGGCGTCGTAGTCAATGGCCACAATATTGGCCTTGGGGTTCACCTCTTTGATACGGCGGATCATGCCTTTGCCGCAGATATGGTTGGGCAGGCAACCAAAGGGCTGGGTGCACACGATGTTTTCATAACCCAATTCCGCCAATTCCAGCATTTCCGCGGTCAACAGCCAGCCTTCCCCCATTTTATCCCCGTATCCAATGACGCCCTTAACCAGGGACTTGGTGTGGGAATAGCGCCCCGGAGGGGTAAACTGGGGATATTTCTTCACCGCGTCGATCAGCAGGTTTTCCATGGAGGTACAGTACTTCATCAGCAAATTGACAATAAAATACTTGATGCGGCTCCCGCCGTACAGCTTGATATCCTCCAAACGGTTATCCACTTTAAACATGGCGAAAGCCAGGATACCGGGTACGTTGACTTCGCAGTCCTGGGTTTCCAGGAAATGTTCCAGGTTATTGTTCCCCAAGCTGGCATACTTGACATAGATTTCCCCCACCACGCCTACTTTTACCTTCTTCTCCTTGCTCAGAGGGACGGCGGCAAAATCTGCTGCAATATCGTTCAAGTTTTCTCCCAGCTGTTTGCGGGAACATCCCTTTCCAGCGTTAAGCTGTTTGGTGAGGATATCAGTCCATTTGTCCACCAGTTTCTGACTGCGCCCTGGTTCCAGTTCATAGGCTTTTACTTGATTATGGAGCAGCATCAGCAGATCCCCATAGACCACCGCGCCCACCGCGCGGCGGATGATAGGAAGCGTAATTTTAAAGCCGCTGTTCTTCTCCATGCCGGACAGATTTACGGAAATCACAGGGATTTTCTCAAACCCGGCCTTTTTCAGGGCCTTGCGCAACAGATGGATATAATTGGAAGCGCGGCATCCGCCGCCGGTCTGGGTAATCATCAAAGCCACTTTGTTGAGGTCGTATTTGCCGCTTTGCAAAGCGTTGATCAGCTGGCCGATTACCAGGATAGCCGGATAACAGGTGTCGTTATGTACGTATTTAAGCCCCGTCTGGGCGATCTCCGGCCCTTGGGTGGTGAGCAGCTCCGCCCGGTAACCAAAGTGGGTAAACACGTTTTTCAGTATGGTAAAATGGATGGGCGCCATCATGGGGAATAAAAGGGTATATTCCTTTTTCATCTCTTTGGTAAAGAGCAGGCGTCCGGTTTTTTTGTCGTATTTTAATTTAGCCATGGCGAACCTCCTGTGTCTCCTGCTTTTCGATGGCGGCAAACAGGCTGCGCAAACGGATTTTTACCGCGCCGAGATTGGTGATCTCGTCGATCTTAATCTGTGTATAAATCTTTCCTTCTTTTTCCAGGATATCCCGCACTTCGTCGGTGGTAATGGCGTCCACGCCGCAGCCGAAGGAAACCAGCTGTACCAAGTTCATATCGCTGCGTCCGCTGATATACCGGGCGGCGGCATATAAGCGGGAATGATAAGTCCACTGGTTGAGCACGTTGACCCGGAATTTCTTTTGCCGGCAGCTTACCACGTCTTCCGAGACAATCGCCACCCCATAGCTGGCGATCAGCTTATCAATGCCGTGGTTGATCTCCGGGTCCACATGGTAGGGACGGCCTGACAGTACGATGATCTGTTTGCCCTCCGCTTCCGCGCGGGAAATGATTTCCTCCCCGCGCCGGCGGACCTTTTCAAAGTACCGGTCGTATTCCTCATAAGCGTTCTTGGCGGCCTGTTTGACCTCTTTGAGGGTAAGGCCGTCAAAATGGTTGGAGAGGATCCCCAGCATTTTGGCCGGGAAATCCCTGCGGCGATGAATACCTACATAATCCTTGATGAGAGTGATGTGCTTACGGTCCATCTCTTTTACATTGGCCCCGATGACTTCCGGGTAATAGGCCACCACCGGGCAATTGTAGTGGTTATCCCCCAGTCCTTCATCCAAATTGTAGGACATGCAGGGATAGAAAATATAGGGGACGTTTTCGTCGATCAGCGCCTGTACATGGCCGTGCATCAGCTTGGCCGGGAAGCATACGGTGTCGGAAGGGATGGTATGCTGCCCTTGTAGGTACAGCTTCCTGGTGGACAGGGGGGAAGGCTTGACGCCAAAACCCAAGCTGGTAAAAAAGGTGTGCCAAAAGGGGAGCAATTCGTAGAAATTAAGCCCCATGGGGATGCCGATGGTCTCCCGTTTCCCTTTGGTTTCCCCATACCCCTGCAAAAGCTGTAGTTTATACTGGTAAATGTTCAGTTCTTCCGAAGCGTTTTTCTTGGTCACGGGTTTTTCACAGCGGTTCCCGCCGATGTATTTCCGCCCGTCGTTAAAGGTATTGACGGTAAGGCGGCAATGGTTGCTGCACAGCCCGCAGGAAACCACGCTGATCTTATGCGTAAATTGTTTCAGCTGTTCCGCGGTAAGCAGGGAGCTTTGCCGCAACCCCTTGCTTTTGGCGTATAACGCGGCTCCATAAGCGCCCATCAATCCGGAGATATTGGGGCGCACCACTTCTACGCCCATCTCCAGTTCAAAAGCCCTGAGGACAGCATCGTTAAGGAAAGTGCCTCCCTGTACCACAATGCGCTTTCCCAATTCCCCAGGGGAAGAAGCGCGGATCACCTTATACAAAGCGTTCTTCACCACGCTCAGGGAAAGCCCGGCGGAAATGTCCTCAATGGTGGCGCCGTCCTTCTGCGCCTGTTTTACCGAAGAGTTCATAAATACGGTACAGCGGGAACCCAAATCCACGGGATGTTTGGCGAATAACCCCAGCTTGGCGAACTCCTCAATGGAATATCCCAGGGCGTTGGCGAAAGTTTGCAGGAAAGAACCGCAGCCGGAAGAACAAGCCTCGTTTAAGAAGATATTATCCACCGTGCCGTTGTGGATTTTAAAACACTTGATATCCTGCCCGCCGATATCGATGACAAATTGAACGTCCGGCATAAAGCTTTGGGCGGCGGTCAGGTGGGCCACTGTTTCCACAATGCCGTAATCTACGCAAAAGGCGTTCTTGATGATTTCTTCCCCGTATCCTGTCACCGCGCTGGCCGCAATGGACAGATGGGGATATTCCTCATAGAGCTTTTCCAAAAATTCTTTGACAATCGGGACGGGGTTGCCGGAATTGGGACGGTACTGGGAAGCCAGCAGTTGGCCATCTTCCCCCATCACCACAATTTTTACCGTAGTAGAGCCGGCGTCGACGCCGATGTATACCTTTCCCTGATAAGAAGCCAGATCCCCTTCTTGTACGGTATATTGGTTGTGCCGCCGCACAAACTCCTGGTACTCCTCCTGATTTTGAAACAAAGGCGGATTGTAGGCGAAATTTCCAGAAGCGGTGTAATGCTCCACCTTTCCCAGTACGTCGTCGATCTGGACAACCTCGTCGGCGCAGAAGGCGGCCCCCAGCGCCACATAGTAAAGGGAATCCCTGGGGCAGATACCGGTGGTATGCAGGGCGCTGTCAAAACTCTTCCTCAGCTCCGATAAAAAGGTAAGAGGGCCGCCCAGGTATACAATATTGCCGGTGATCTCCCGTCCTTGGGCCAACCCGGCGATGGTCTGGTTGACAACGGCGGCGAAGATACTGGCCGCAATGTCGTTTTTGCGCGCGCCCTGGTTGAGCAAAGGCTGAATATCCGATTTGGCGAACACGCCGCAGCGGGAAGCGATGGTATAAATTTTTTCATGGCTTGCGGCCAGCGTGTTCATTTCTTCCGGGGTGATATCCAGCAGCGTAGCCATTTGGTCGATAAAGGCGCCGGTTCCTCCCGCGCAGGAGCCGTTCATGCGGACTTCCATGCCCCCGGTCAGGAATAAAATCTTGGCGTCCTCCCCTCCCAGCTCAATGATCACGTCGCTGCCGGGAATCAAACGGTTGGCGGCCACCCGGGTGGCGTACACTTCCTGTACAAAAGGCATCCCGCAGCTTTCCGCGATGCCCATGCCCGCGGAACCGGACATGGCGATCTGGGCGGGAATCCCATGGAGCACGCTGTCCTTGATGTCCCGGAGGATCTGCGCGATCTTCTGTACAATTTGAGAATAGTGGCGTTCATATGTTTTATCTATCACTTCGTTATTGTCGTTGAGAACCACGCACTTAATGGTGGTGGAACCCACATCAAGACCCACTTTCACAGATACAATCTCCCTTTCCCACATTGGTTAATAAGCGTCTCTTTCTCGAAATACACTTCTACCTATCGCCAAGAAACTTTGCAATTTTTTGTAGTTTGTTAACATTTCTTCTTGACATTTTTTATTTTTTCTGTATGATAGTAAATGTAAGATAACAGTAAACCCTTGTTGATTATTTGGAGTATAACATGGGAGAATGCCCCTTGTCAACCAATAAAATAATAATAATTCTTAAATTTTAACCAGTTTTTATAGAGTTTCCGGTTTTGACAATTTGGAATAATCCCCTGTAGCACGGGGAAGAAAGGATGGAAACTGTTTATGCCTTTATCGGATCAATCTATTGCAGAAGACTTGTTTCATACCATACCCATTTTGCACGATCAACTAGTCAAACCCTTTGAAAGTATCTTTCGGGATGAGCTCAGCCCCATGCAGTTTTACACACTGATCGCCCTTCATCGCAACCGCTGTATGACGATGACGGAATTGGCCTGTCATTTCGGTATTTCCAAACAGCAGATGACAAAGATTATTAACAATCTGGTAGAACTGGAGATCGTTTGCCGAATTCCCGACCCTTTCGACCGCAGGCTGGTTAAAATCCGTCCCACAGAAAAAGCTTTTGCTTATATTCAAAAATATCAGGAAGAAATTTGCCGGCAGATCTTGTGTTCTTTACATCAACTGGATGCGGAGGACCTACAGGACCTATCCTTTGCGATTCGGATCATTCATACCATATTACCCAAACTGTCGTTTCAGAACCGGATGGAAGAAGCAGGAAAGGGCTGGGTATAAATATAAATAGGGAAAAGATTTCTTTCATTCTCCCTGCATATGGGTGTCAATCCCTGTCAAAAATTTTTTCAAAAGGTCTGGGAAAAATTGCTACAAATAGAAAAACGACGCTTTTATCAGCATAGAAGCTGTAAAAGCGTCGTTTTTGTTGGCCTATAAGCTGCTTTTCAAGTGAATCAAATGGGCAATTCCGGGAATGCTTTCCCCCTGTTGGGAAGAGGTGGTAGACATCAGCGCGCCGGTAGCCATAAAAAGTATATTTTTCAGTTCTCCCGATTTCAGCCGGTTGAGCAGATACGAACACAGGACCGAACCGGCACATCCGCAGCCGGAACCTCCTGCATGGACGTCCTGCTTTTCCCTGTCATAGATCAGAAGCCCACAGTCGGCGTGGTTCTTGGAAATATCAATTCCATCCTTTTGCAGAAGCTCTTTCAGCAGCGTACTGCCTACCTCTCCCAGATCCCCGGTGACAATCAAATCGTAATCAGAAGAAGACGTTCCCGTATCCTTTAGAAAATCAGTCAGGGTGGAATAAGCCGCCGGGGCCATAGCCGCCCCCATATTGTTGGCGTCCTTGATTCCCAGATCCGTGATCCGCCCGACGGTGACCGCGGAAATATAGGGGCTGTTGCCTGTGTTCCCCACTACGGCGGCCCCTGACCCGGTCACTGTCCATTGGGCGGTAGGGGTCCGCTGTCCTCCGTATTCCAACGGAAAGCGAAATTGACGTTCCGCCGAGCAGAAGTGGGAGGAGGTAACCGCCACACAACGCCGCGCGGCCCCAGTCTCCACCAGGATGGCGGACATTGCCAGGGTCTGGGCCATGGTGGAACAGGCCCCGTATTGTCCCAGAAAGGGAATGGAAAGGCTCCGCAGTCCAAAGGTGGAGGAGGTGCATTGGTTAAGGAGATCTCCTGCGAAAATATAGTCGATGTCAGAGGCGGTAACCCCCGCCTTTTGCAAGGCCCGGTTGACAGCGTCCGTCTGCAGCCGGCTCTCCGCTTTCTCCCAAGAGGATTCCCCCAAGGTGGTATCTTCATAAATATAATCAAATTGTTTTCCAAGAGGGCCTTCCCCCTCCTTTTTTCCACACACGGCCGCATATCCTTGGATAGATGGCATATGTTCCATTTTCAGCGTATAGCGTCCCAATCGTTGTGCCAATGGAATCCCCCCCTTTTAATACAGATGGAACAGAAAGACCACCACACCATATACAATAGATGCTGTGATAGCAAATACCAAAACCGGCCCGGCGATGACGAACATTTTTGCGCCAATCCCCATAATATGTCCTTCGCTTTTAAATTCGATAGCGGGAGACACCACCGAATTCGAGAAACCGGTGATAGGCACCAGGCTGCCGGCACCGCCGAATTTGCCGATCTTGTCATACACGCCGAACGCCGTGAGAACGGCGGCGATTCCCACCAGCGTCACAGAAACCGCACTGCGGGCGTCTGTGGTTTCCAGACCAGTATAAGAATACAACTCAAATAGCAGCTGTCCAATGGTACAGATAAATCCGCCCACCAGAAAGGCGCGGATGCAGTTTCTAACGGTCTTACTGCCCGGGGAGGCTTTATCCGTCATATTGGAATATTCCTGTTTGGTTACTTTCAAATAATCCACTTCCTTTCAAGGCTATTTTTTCACCGATTGGCCCTGTTATGCGGATAAAAGTTACTTTGTTTATCCTCAAGAAATCGTTTGATAAAAACAAAAACACAAACTTATCCACAGCTATAGCCCTTTGAGTGGAAAACATAAAAACAGGTTCCGGATTCATCCCACTTCAGATGAATCCGGAACCTGTTTCCTGTCTGGAAAAATCAATCAATAGTTTTCTGCTTTCAGTTCAAAATAAGCCTGGGGATGTTTGCAGGCGGGACAGATACCAGGGGCGCTTTTCCCCACATGGATATACCCGCAGTTGCGGCACACCCATACCATTTCGCCGTCCCTGGTGAAGACTTTGTTTTCCTTGAGGTTGACGCACAGCTTCCGGAAACGTTCCTCGTGTTCCTTTTCCACGCTGGCGATCATCCGCATAGTGGCGGCAATTTCCGTAAACCCCTCTTCCTGGGCGATTTCCGCGAACTCCTTGTACATTTCCGTCCATTCGTAATGTTCCCCGTTGGCGGCGTCCACCAGGCTGTCCAGGGTATTGGGCTTTCCGCCGTCGTGCAGGTATTTGAACCACAGTTCGGCGTGTTCCTT
>CAJFUH010000178.1 GCA_904420155.1 uncultured Clostridia bacterium | reverse complement strand
GGCAGGTAATCGGCCACGCCGGCGGTGGAAGCATGGGCGCGGTGCGCGGTGCCGAACGCGTCGTTGACATAAATTTCAGCCAGAGAAGCCATCTTCTTGGCCAGCTCCGGATCGTTTTTGGTCTCGCCCGGCTCAAAGCGGACGTTCTCGATCACGCCCACTTCGCCGTCTTTCAGGGAAGCGGCCATCTTCTGGGCGGATTCGCCCACAACGTCGGTGGCCATCTTAACCTCTTGGCCCAGTTTCTCAGCGAGATACTTTGCCACAGGAGCCAAGGAATATTTCATGTTGACCTCGCCCTTCGGGCGGCCCAGGTGAGAGCACAGGATCACTCTTGCCTTGTGGTCAATCAAATATTTAATGGTTTTCATTGCCTCGTTGATACGCTTGGGATCGCTGATATTGCCCTCAGCGTCAAAGGGAACATTGAAGTCACAGCGGACCAGAACGCGCTTGCCTGCTACGTCAATGTCTTCCACTGTCTTTTTCTTTGAATAATCCATGAAAAACACCCTTTCCAAGTAGTTGTTAACAAAGTAACAAATTTACTTATTTATTGTATACCAAAACCTGGATTTTTTCAAGTATCACGCCCACGAATCCTCCCTTTCTCAAGGAAATATTTCCTTTCTCAATGCTCGGGAACTTGGACAGTTTCCCCAACGGCCTTTTTCTTTTCCCGCACAGGCTGTTGCCAAAGTGATGGTCTCATAACACTTCGATCTCATCACCCCAAAAGAAAAATAACATCATGTTTAGAATGGTGAAACGTTTTCCAAAAGCATCCCTTTTATTTTTCCCAAAAAGATAAAAAGGATACCTTTTACTTGGAATAATATGAGCTGTTTTTTCACAAAAAATACCAATCTACAAGAAAATATGCTATGATAAAAATGAAAAGATATCCTGTCAAAAGCTCGGAACCGATGCATCCTTTAAAAGAATAACCGAAATTCCGGCTCATCTCTTTGCCATGGTGGCTGAAGGAGGGGTTTGTGATGAAAAAAGCGTATTTTTTTTCCGAAATTTTTATCTTTTCCCTGGCGGCGTTCGTTTTATGGGTACTACCAGCCTCCAGCGGTTGCCCGGTGTATGCCGCCCCTGTGGAAAATTTTCTTCAGGAGCAGCAGGATTCTTATGTTTCCCAGCTGGAAGAGGTGGAATTTTTCCTTTCCCAATCTACCGAAGAGATACAGCATACGGTTGCCCAAACGCCCCAATCCCTGCCCGTAGGGAATTTTTTATTGGAAAACGCCTATCCCGTACACTTTTTTGAACATCCCGACTTTGTCTCCTATTATCGGGAACACGGCCGGATCGATACCAATATCCAGCCGGATTACCGGTGGAATATTCCCACCTCCACCGGGTATCTGATTACAGTAAGCCAGGATTCCTCCGGCGCCTGGAATAAATTGAGCGGTATTGGCGCTGATTATCGGCCCATCGAAGGTTCTGCGGATATTTCCGGGGTTTTTGATAGACAGAAACTCCTGGAAACAGTCAAACAAAATCCTGCAATCAAAAATATTTCTGAGCTTTCCTATATCAGTTCCCCCATGTATACGTCCACGACCTTTATTTATATCCTGTCGGACGGACAGGAATTTCTGATTCCCTATGGACTCCGCCCCGATCTCACCGGGCTGGAAAATGGAACGCTTTATTCCGTCCAGGAAGCGGCGGATATCTTGGAGGTAACGTCTCCCCAACAGGTATACGGGGCGGATTCCGAGGCCCCTTATGGAGGCGCCGGGGCTTCCACAGAAAATCCGGTTTCCGCCGGAAACAACGCTTTCCTGGTCGGCGGCGGTATCGCTTTGGCGGCGCTTATTGTTGTAATTCTTTTCCTGCTTTACAGACGGAAAAGAATTTCGCAGTAAGAAAGGGGCCGAATTGTTACATTACGGGGGCCGTATCACTATCTTGATGGATGCCTTCATCATTGGTTTGCAAGACTGCAACAAAGGTTGATTCTTTTCCTGTTTTTTTCATAAGCCTTCTTTCTCAGAAGAAGCTTATTTTTGATTGCGCTCAAGCCGCGCGGGCTCGCCCTTTCTCTGCCGCCAGAGAAAGGGCGGAAAGAGAGCG
>CAJFUH010000177.1 GCA_904420155.1 uncultured Clostridia bacterium | reverse complement strand
TGAAACATGACATACTATTGTCATGGATACTGTGTTATACTGAACGCAAAGGAGATGAGGTAGATGAAATTCACCCGCCTGACACCGAAAAACTTGGGAAAGGAACATGTCTGTTGCGCTATCATAGAGTGCATCCTCGACAGCAAAGAAAAAGGAGTATTAGGATTGTGCATAATTTCTTCCCTTAAAAAGAAGCCTTTTTTGCCCGACCCGAAATACCTGAATTACAAGGGTTTTCAGATTGCAGATATGGCAAAACCAAATTTTACTCTTTTCTATCTGCCGTTTTCTGAAGATGCACCTAAGCCCTGTTTCTGTTTCCAGGTGAAAACGCCGGAAATACAAAAGCCGGGGTTTGTACTCTATTATTCTCACCAATGCCCTTTCACAGCTAAGTATGTGCCGCTTTTAGAAGCGTCTGCTCCCGAAATGGGAATTCTATTTAAAACTGTTCTGATTGATAGTAAGGAAAAGGCGAAGAACGTACCGGCGGCGGTAATCAATTTCGCCTTATTTTATCACGGGCAATTCGTAATCCATGAAATCCTGTCCATAGGAAAATTTGAAAAGTTGGCAGAAAAGCTAAGGAAACAAAATGAAGATTGATCGACTGATTGGAATCCTATCTATCTTGCTACAGCAGAACAAAGTAACCGCGCCTTATCTGGCAGAAAAATTCGAGGTTTCCCGCCGTACCATCAACCGAGATATCGAGGATTTGTGCAAGGCGGGAATTCCACTGATAACTACCCAAGGGGTAAACGGCGGGATTTCTATTATGGAGGGCTATAAAATCGACAACACTTTGCTGACTTCCGCAGATATGCAGGCGATTTTAGCAGGGCTTCGCAGCCTGGACAGTGTCAGCGGCACAAACCGGTATACCCAACTGATGGAAAAGCTCTCCGCCGGTGCTTCCGTTTTAATACCCGGCGGCCAGCATATCCTCATCGATCTTTCCTCTTGGAGCAAATCTGCTTTGTCTCCCAAGATAGAGTTGCTTCACGGTGCAATTGACTACGGGCGGTGCGTGAGCTTCCGCTATTTTGCGCCAAAGGGGGAATCCTTCCGGATAATTGAACCCTACTATCTAATTTTTCGTTGGTCCAACTGGTATGTCTGGGGGTATTGCTGGGAACGGAGGGATTACCGGCTGTTTAAACTGAACCGGATGACGGATCTCAAAACCGGGGAACTTTTTGAAAAGAGCCCAGCTCCACTTCCGGATTTATCCAATGAAAAAGTGTTTCCCCATACGTTTCAAGTGAAAGTCCTAATTTCACCGAAATACCAGTGGCGATTAGTAGAGGAGTACGGGCCGGACTGCTTTACAGTACAGAAGGATGGGCGTCTGCTCGCCTCCTTCGGATTTACGGATGAGGAAAGTATTCTGAGCTGGATTTTATCTTTTCGGGGCGGGGCGGAGCTTCTAGAACCAGAAGAACTCCGTGAAAAATTGGCAGCATTCGGAAAAGAACTTCAAAAACAATATTCTAATTCATGACAGACAGTTGTCCTGTTTGATTTGATAGAATAAATCTATCAAATCGAAAGGAGTTTGTTTAATGGAATATGAAATTGTAAGTCTGCCGGAAAAAGTTGTGGTGGGGATTGCTGCTCGTACCAACAACAGTGCAACGGACATGGGCATGGTGATAGGCGGCTTGTGGAAGCGATTCTACGGGGAAGGTGTGTATGAGAGTATTCTGGACAAGGCCGATGAGAAGGCCATCGGACTTTACACAGATTACGCCGGGGATGCAACCGATGATTATACCGTGATGGTATGCTGCGTGGTGGGGAAGAAGCCGGAGGATTCCCCATATGAGATTCGGAAGATCCCAGCCGGACGCTATGCAAAATTTGTAATTTCCTGCAATATGCACACGGCAGTTACAGCGGTTGCAAAGGCTTGGCAGGAAATTTGGAAAATGGATTTGCCCCGAATCTTCATCTGTGACTTTGAAGAGTACCAAAACGATGATATGGAACATACGGAAATCCATCTCTATATTGGTTTAAAGGAGAAAGTAAAGGATGAAATTTAAAAATCCATTGCTGGTGGTTACGGATTTAGAGGTATCCAAGATGTTTTATCGGGAAGTACTTGGGCTTCATGTAATCCTAGATTTTGGCGCGAATATAACGCTGACAGGTGGTATCTGCTTGCAAACGAAAGAAAGCTGGCTTGCATTGATTCAATCGAAGGAGGATGAGGTTTCCTTTCGTGGAATGGACGCAGAGATTTATTTTGAAGAGGATTCCTTTGATGACTTTCTGGAGAAAATTAATAAAATGGATTTCATTTGCTATGTCCATCCGGTGATTGAACATCCATGGGGGCAGAGGGTGATAAGATTTTACGATCCCGACCACCATATCATCGAAGTCGGTGAAAATATGGAAACGGTGTGCAAGCGTTTCTTGAATGCCGGCATGAAGGTGGAGGAGATTACAAAGCGAATGGGTGTCCCCCTGAAATATGTAGCCAGATGGATTCGGGCGGGTGAGAAACATGGCCTCAAGTAAAGAATTTGTGGAATACACTGTGGAGCAGCTGCGTGATTCGGGATCCATTTCGTACCGCAGGATGTTCGGGGAATATGGGTGGTATTGTAATGGGAAGTTTTTAGGCGTCATCAGTGATGATCAGCTTTTTGTAAAATTCACTCCGGAGGCGGCACAGGCTTTTCCGGACATTCCAAAAGCGCCGCCCTATAAAGGAGCAAAGGACTATTTTTTGATAGAGGATATCGATGATCAAGAACTCCTCACGAAACTGGTGAGATTTACCTGGGAAGCTCTCCCGGAATCAAAACCAAAGAAAGGAAGGAATCTAAATGGCAGCTTTTGATTACAAAAAAGAATACAAGGAATTTTACCTACCGCCTAAAAAGCCGCAGGTCATTGTGATCCCGCTTATCAATTTTCTGGCGGTGCGGGGCTGGGGTAATCCTAATGAGGAGGACGGAGCCTATAAGAGTTCCATTGGGCTATTGTATGGTGTGGCCTACACCATCAAAATGAGTAAGATGGGGACGCAT
>CAJFUH010000176.1 GCA_904420155.1 uncultured Clostridia bacterium | reverse complement strand
TGGGGATCAAACCCTTCTACCTTTTTCCTTCCCATCCTGGCAGCTTCTGTAATCATTTGCGCTCCATCGGCACCAAAAGTTTCCATCAGGGATAAAAAGGATGGCTTGGCATGAAACTCCAGGGTATTCTGCTGCGTCTCCCCTTGAGTGTCTCATGATATCAATCTTGTCTTTTCCTTACAACGGTCCCTTTCAAAATCAGATTTTAGTTTAGAAGGAAGGTTTTCTCCCTATGTTTCATCTTTTTCGCAAATCCTCCCTTATGCCTACCGGCCCGGTGGAATACCTGATTGTGGGGCTGGGAAACCCCGGCCGGCAGTATGAAAATACCCGCCACAACGCCGGTTTCATGACCATGGACTATCTGGCCAATCAATGCCATGCCCAAATCAACCGTATCAAGTTTAAATCCCTGGTAGGGGACGCTGAGCTGGGAGGCAAACGGGTCCTGTTGATGAAACCCCAGACTTTTATGAACCTCAGCGGGCAAGCGGTTCAGGAGGCTATGGCTTTCTACAAAATTCCCCCGGAACGGACGATTATAATATTTGATGATATCTCCCTTCCCCCGGGGCGGCTCCGCATCCGGAAAAAAGGCAGCGACGGGGGACACAACGGCGTCAAAAATATCATTTATCTTTCCGGGAAAGATACGTTCCCCCGCATCAAAATGGGCGTGGGCGCCAAACCCCGCCCCGATTACAACCTAGCGGATTGGGTGCTGTCCCAATTCACCGAAGCGGAGAAAAAAGAGCTGTACTCCGCCATTGAAAAAGCGGTATCCGCTGTGTCTCTTATGGTAGAAGGTAAGACCGAAGAAGCCATGAACCGGTATAATTCCTGAAAATCCAAAGTATTTTCCACCATGGGCCGCTGTTCGGTGGAAAATATTTTTTCAAAGGGAACGGGCCCCCTGTCTCTTTACCGCAAAAGTTCTGTGTTTTTCCTGTAAAACAACTGTGAAAATATCTGTTCTGATCCATCATTTTGTCCCGCCCCTTTCCGGGGCTTTTCTTAGGAGCTGCTATGAAATTCCTGAAACATGTTCTCACCCGATTGCCGGAATACCGGAGCCTCAGCGCCGCCATTGACAAAAAGCAAACCCCGGCGGCCGCCACGGGGCTTTCCGGCATCCATAAAGCGCATCTCATCTATTCCCTGTGTTCTCAAAAAGACCGCAGGGCTTTTGTCGTTGCTTCCGATGAAGCGGAAGCCCAGCGGCTGTGCAACGACCTGCTGGCTATGGGCGCTGACGCCATGGTTTATCCCGCCCGGGATTTCAACTTTCGGGACACCGAAGGGCAGTCCCGGGAATACGAACACCAGCGCCTTCATGTACTGGCCCGCATGGTCCATGGGGACTATCAGGTAGTCATTTCCTGTATTGACGCCGCGCTACAGCATACCATCCCCCCAGAGGAACTGCGCCGCAAGATTGTAACCCTGCGCCAGGGGCAGGAGGTCCCCATCGCCCATGTGACGGAAGCGCTTTTGGCCTCCGGTTATGAACGTTATGAGCAGGTGGAAGGCCCCGGCCAGTTTGCCGTCCGGGGCGGTATTTTGGATTTCTTTACCCCCGACGCCCCCGCCCCTATCCGCGCGGAATATTGGGGGGAGGAAATCGATACCCTGTCGTACTTTGATGTGGAATCCCAGCGCCGCACCGATCCCGTGGAAGAAATTACCTTGGCCCCTTCTACGGAGATCTTGCTGAGCTCCCCGGAATCCCTGGCCAAAAAAATCGACGCATTGGCCTCTTCCCTGCGGGGAAAATCCGCCCAAAAGGCCAGAGACGTTTTGGAGAAGGAAGCCGACAAGCTGCGCACCGGGCGCCGTCCCGGATCATTGGATAAATTTCTCCCCCTGATATACCCGGAACCTGCCACGTTATTGGATTACTTTGGGCCGGACGACCTCATTTTCCAATCGGAACCCATCAAGATCAAAGAACGCCTCCGCTCTGTGGAGTGGCAGTGGGGGGAGGACGTCAAAGAATTTTTCTCCGACGGCGTCCTTTGCAGGGGTCTGGATACCTATTCCGGTGACTTCACTTACTGGCAGAAGCAAACCCAGGGGCGTCCTTGTATTTATCTGGATACCTTTGTCCGCGGCAGTTATGACACCCCCCTCTCTTCCCTCATCAATTTTACCGCCCGGCAGCTCTCTGTCTGGGGAGGTTCCTTTCAACTTTTGGAAGAGGATCTGGAATCCCTTTTGGACGAAAAATCTGCCTGCGTGGTGCTGGGCGGGACCCAGCGTTCGGCCCAATCGGTCGCCGAAGAACTGAGGAAAAAAGGCATTCCGGCGGAATATGTGGAGGATCCGGAGGAAATCAAAGAAGGGATGGTGCTGGTCACTCCCGGCGCACTCAGCGCGGGGATGGAGTACCCCGGCGCCAAATTCGCCTTGATTACTCACGGGCACATCTCTTCCCTGCCTGCGAAAAAACGCCGTCGCCCCAAAAACGGCCAGGAGATCTACAGCCTCGCCGAGCTGACCCCCGGGGATTACGTGGTGCATTCCGCCCACGGGATCGGTGTTTTTGAGGGGATTCACAAACTTACCATGCAGGGGGTTATCAAAGATTATATCAAAGTACGATACGCCAAAGGGGACACCCTGTATGTCCCGGTCACCCAGCTTGACATGGTATCGAAATACATCGGCCCCCGGGAGGATTCCTCGGTACGGCTCAACCGGCTGGGAGGCACGGACTGGCAAAAAGCCAAAACCCGCGTCCGCAAGGCGGTAAAAGACATCGCCAAGGAGCTGATCCGCCTGTATGCGGAACGCATGAAAACCGTGGGGCATGCCTTTCCCCCGGACAACGAATGGCAGCGGGATTTTGAATCCCATTTTGAATATGAGGAAACCGAAGACCAGATGCGCTGCATCCGGGAGATCAAGGACGATATGGAACGGGAACAGCCCATGGACCGCTTATTGTGCGGGGACGTAGGCTTTGGGAAAACCGAAGTCGCCCTGCGTGCCGCCTTTAAATGCGTCACCGACGGCAAGCAATGCGCCATGCTGGTCCCCACCACCATTCTGGCCTGGCAGCATTTTCAGACCGTGTGCCGCCGGTTTGAGGGCTTTCCTATCCGGATTGAAATCCTCTCCCGGTTCCGCACCCCCAAACAGCAGACCGAGATCCTGAAACGCCTGAAACGCGGGGAAATCGATATGATCATCGGGACCCACCGTTTGGTACAAAAAGACGTTTTTTTCCACGACCTGGGCCTGTGCATCATCGACGAGGAGCAACGTTTCGGCGTGGCCCAAAAGGAACGCTTTAAGGAAATGACCAAAAACGTGGATGTGCTTACCCTGAGCGCCACCCCCATTCCCCGTACCTTAAATATGGCGATGTCCGGTATTCGGGACATGTCGGTTCTGGAAGAGGCACCGCAAGACCGGCATCCGGTGCAAACTTACGTTTTGGAATACGACCCGGTGATGCTTTACGACGCGATCCGCCGGGAACTGCGCCGCGGCGGGCAGGTCTATTGGCTGCACAATAACGTGGAATCCATCGAACGGGTAGCGGCTTCCATCCAGGCCAATATCCCTGAAGCCAATGTGGGGTTTGGCCACGGGAAAATGGCGGAAGGGGAACTTTCCGAGATCTGGCGGAAAGTGATGGAACAGGAGATCAATGTGCTGGTGTGCACCACCATCATCGAAACCGGCGTGGATATCCCCAACGTCAATACGATCATTATTGAAAACGCCGACCATATGGGGCTTTCCCAGCTTCATCAGATCCGCGGGCGTGTGGGCCGTTCCTCCCGCCGGGCTTACGCCTATCTCACTTTTACCCGCAACAAGGTGCTGTCGGAAATCGCCCAGAAACGCTTGTCCGCTATCCGGGAATTCACCGAATTCGGATCCGGGTTTAAGATCGCCATGCGCGATTTAGAGTTGAGGGGCGCTGGAAACCTATTGGGCGGGGAACAGCATGGGCATATGGAGTCCGTAGGTTACGACATGTATCTGCGCCTGCTGGGCGAGGCTGTCAGTGAGGAAAAAGGGGAAAAAGCCGCCCCCTACGAATTGGAATGCCTGGTGGACGTCCAGGTACAGGCCCATATCCCCGAAAGCTATATCGAAAGCCTCAGCCAGCGGCTGGATATCTACCGCCGGATCTCCGATATCCGCACCGAGGAGGACGCTTCCGACGTTATCGACGAGCTGATCGACCGTTTCGGCGAACCCCCCGCCTCTGTCAAAGGATTGATCGACGTGGCTTTGATCCGGAACACGGCGGCCTCCCTGGGGATCTATGAGATCAAACAGCAGAATAACGCCCTATTGCTCTTCCAAAAGAAGATCGATATGAAACAGATCGCCGCCCTCACTTCTTCCATGAAAGGGCGCGTGATGGTAAACGCAGGGGCCAAACCCTATATATCCGTAAAAATAGACAATCATATCCCTCCCCTGGACCTGTTGCGGGAAGTGTTGAAAAACGCTCAAACCCCTCTTTCCTGAATAAGCTGCCTGAAAGGCTAGCTGTTTTCTCCCCTCTCATTTATTTCAGTCAAAATGTAAACATTTTCACGAATTTATAGACAAAATAGCGTAAAACGTGTATAATCTGATATGTTTATGTCGGTTCTCCCTTTGCAAAGACAGAAAGGCATGGAGTGTATCGATGCTTTTTCCATGTATGATATGCCGGCCGTATCCCTGGTAACGGGGAAACGGCCTTTCCGGTCGTCTCCGGTTTTTCATCTTGGAGAATGGGCAAAGAGGGAACAATCAAGGGAGGATTATCAATAACATGAGAAAATTAAAATCAGCAGCAGCACTGCTGTTGGCCCTGGTTATGCTTTTGTCTACCACCGCCTGCAGCGGAGACACCACCTGGGCGGCGAAATATGGGGATACTACGCTTCCGGTAGGCGTTTATATCTATAATGTGTATAACGCCTACTATCAAGCTTATTACCAGACATCCGATTCTTCTACGCCGGTCCTGGAACAGCAGATCAACGACCAGCCTACCAGCGATTGGATCAAAGAGCAGGCCGCCGAAAGCGTAAAAGGCATCCTCTTTACCCAACAGAAATTTAAAGATCTGGGGCTCAGCTTTACCGATGAAGAGCTTACCCAGCAACAGGCCACTTTGAATTCCAACTGGGCGCAGGCCAGCACGTTGATGCAGAACCTGGGCATCGCCAAAGAGAGCTTCAACATCGCTTTTGTCCAACAGCAGGCCATGTATCAGAAGATCTTTGAAGCCATTTATGGCAAAGGCGGCGAAAAGGAAGTCAGCGACGAGGAACTGGCAAACTATTATACGGAGAATTATACCCACTATGGTTATTTCACCAAATCTTTGACCACTACGGATGAAGATAACCAGGCGGTAGATTTATCAGATGAGGAAATCGCAGAGATCGGCGCTAAATTTGAAGAATACGCCAATGCTATCAACGAGGGCCAAAGCCCGGAAGAAGTAGCCCAGACTTATCAGAATGATGAAGGATTAGACACCTCCCCCTATCAGGAGAGCACCCAGATCCTTGACGATTCTTCCCTGAGCGAAGACCTGATTTCCGCCCTCAAAGATCTGGAAGCCGGAAAGGCCCAGGCCATTAAATCCGGTACCACATACTATGTCATTTACAAATATGACATCAACGATTCTGTATCCGACTTGCAGAATGAGGATACCCGCGCACAATATCTGGCTTATATGAAGGGCGGGGAATATGATTCCACCATGGCGGCGGACGCGGAAGCCTTTGAAGGCGTGCAAATGAATGACGCCGCCGTCAATAAGTACACACCCGAACACGTGGAAAAAGTACTGCAAGGCCAGCGGTCCTAGTGCCGTATCAGTTCAAAAAATAAAAACAGCTCTCATCAGCGCCTTCCACCGCTGGCTGAGAGCTGTTTTTATTCTGGAGATCAATCTGCAAAGAGAGAATGGCGGCCAGGGATAAGGAAGAGAACCTCTATCGTAAGGCTTTTTTGAAATAACCAGGACCGCGGACAGTTCCGCCCCCGTTCCCTTTCAAAGGATAAAAATCTACCCTTTTTATCCTTTTCTATTGGTTGTGGCTGTTTCCCGGATATGATATAATCATTGGCATATCGGTTGGATATGCAGTCAAAAAAGAGGGGGCGTACCTATATGTCAGATTCTATCATTACCAAACGGGCTATTGCGCAGGGATTCAAAGAATTGATGCGCCATAAGAGCTTTGACAAAATCACTATTACAGATATCACCAAAAGCTGCGGATTAAATCGGCAAACCTTCTATTACCATTTTCAGGATAAATACGAATTGATCAATTGGATTTACTATCATGAAGCGATCATCCCCTTGACCGAGGATCTCTCTTTTGAGACCTGGGACCGTAAGATCCTGGATCTATTGACTTTGATGAAAACCGATTCTTATTTCTATGGCAACGCCTTACGGGAAAACTGCCAGTATGAATTTGAGAATTATTTGCTTTGCGTAGCAAAGGAGCTTTTTTCTAATATTATTGACCGTATTTCAGAGAAAACCCATATTGAATTTGAAGACCGGCAATTTATCGCAGATTTTTTCTCTTTCGGGATTGTGGGCGTAATTGTCAGCTGGGCCAAAAATGGAATGAAAGAAAGCCCGGAGTTTGTCACCGCCCGCCTGAGAAACCTGCTGGAAGACAGCAAAAAGGTGGCCGTACAGCGTTATTTAAAGGAGCTCTCCCTTTAAATAATTTTTCTAACGCCATCCATCTATCTGTGTGGTATCACGGAAACCCTCTTTAGAACAGCCAAAAGGGAAAAAATCATTTTACCTATGCTCTAAAAATAATGCAGAAAACAAAGACCGGCATTCCAGAAAGCTGGCGTTGCGGCAAGCCTCTAAAAGCTGCCGATAAGCTTTCTCCTTTTGTTCCTTTTTCATAGCACCGGCTACCGATTCCCCCAATTCCGCCAGGTTCCGGGCGCATCGTTCCGGAGACCGTTCTTTTCCCCGCAGGGTGATGTCCACTGCCGCGCAAACAGCGACTTTTTTCAATTTATTTTCCAATGTCAGCATCCTATTCCCCCCTCTTTCTCAACAATTTTTTCTTAAGATTCTTTCAAAAGGGAAATTCCTGTATAGAAAAAGCTGTTTTATTATGTTTTTATTAAATATAAATTATAAAAATCCTTATTTATTTTATCTTAATTAATTTGGTTTTTTTGCCTATAGACAAAAACCTCCCTCTGTCGCATTCCCGGACAAATATAGTGGAATGTATATTTTTTTTACATCCGTATCCCTTCGTCTAATGACGTGGTTTTCTTCCTCATGCTATACTGAATCCCGTTTAAATCTTGTATTTACTTCCGTTTAGCAAAGGAGGAAGCTTTGTGAAACATACCATTCAGATCTTTTTCCGCGATCTGACCAAGATCATACACAATCCTTTTGCACTAATTGTGTCCATCGGCATGGTGATGATCCCATCTTTATATGCCTGGTTTAATATCGCCGCCTGTTGGGATCCTTACGGCAATACCCAGGGAATTTCCGTGGCGGTGGCCAATACCGACTCCGGCTACAGCCTGGCCGGCGTACAGATAAACGTAGGCGGAATGGTGATTGATAACCTGGCCAAAAACAATCAGATCGGCTGGAGGTTCGTCAGCAAAGAACAGGCCCTGCAAGGGGTAGAAGACGGCTCTTATTACGCCGCTGTCATCATCCCGGAAGATTTCAGTACCAAAATCGCCAGCATCCTGACTGATGATATCCAGCGGCCCACCATCCAGTATTATGTCAATCAAAAGAAAAACGCGGTAGCCCCCAAAATCACTGACAAAGGGGTGGGCGTGATCCAGCAGCAGATCAATGAAACCTTTATCGCCACCGCCACAGAGGCTGTAGGGAATTTGCTCAACGACGCCGGTCAATCCATACAAAACGCAGAGAAAAAGCCTCTGGATGGGCTGATCCAATCCCTAAATGAGGCCAACAGCAGCTTAGAAGACTTTTCCACCTCTATCCAAGCCTTTGAAAACGCTTCCCTGGCTATCGACGACGTGCTGCAAACGGTCCAGGATACCGTACCCCAGGCGGAAACCTGGGAGGATGCGGTTACCTCCGTGGACGATGTGAAGGGGCTCATGGATTCTTCCCAAACCGCTTCCACGCAAATTGCTTCTTCTTTGGAAGATATTGTGGAAATGGCCAAGGAAACCGGCAGCAGCGCCAGCCAATCCCTTACGGACGCCTTCGCCCTGCTGCATACCGATGCCCAGGCGGCTGCCAATCAAATGCGGGAAACAAAGGACGGGTTATACCGTATAATCGGGTTTAACAATAAGGTCATCACAGCCCTAGAGGATATCAACAACGCTTTGCCCATCCCTCTGGATGGGGTCAAGCAGATGGTAGCCCGGCTGCAATCCTCGAATGACGTCATAAACCAGTTGATCACCGACATCGACGGCGCCGCCAAAACTATAGAGGAGGCCGGATCCCTCCCCTTGGAAACACAAAACCAGCTCCTTGAAAAATGCAACCAGATACAGGGAGATCTGACCGATATTTCCAATGTCTATAAAACCGGTATCCGTCCCAGCCTGGAACAGTCCATCAAGGACGTGTATCAATCCTTGGGCAGCCTTTCTGAATTACTAAGTTCTTTTGGAAACACCATGCCCGGGATCACCCGTTCTCTGGAGGGTACCTCAAGCGCCCTGGGGCACACGGTAGACGCGCTGGCCAGTGTGGATACCCTTATCACCAAAACGCAGGACAAAATTACCCGGATGGTAGATGGGCTAAATTCTGTGGAAGAAGAAGAGCGATGGGATAAGCTATTGGAAATTATCTGGAATGATCCCGACGTAACCTCCAGCTTTATGTCTTCGCCCGTTCAAATCCAGACCAATAATCTTTACAATATTGAAAATTACGGTTCCGCCATGACCCCTTTTTATACCATTCTCTGCCTGTGGGTGGGCGGCCTGGTTCTGGTAGCTATTCTAAAATGCAATGTAAAAGAGGATGAAAGGCTCCACGATTTAACACCCACGGAAGTTTATTTCGGGCGTTACCTGATTTTCCTGTTTCTAGGGCTTTTACAAACCCTTGTGGTCTGCCTGGGCGACCTTTATCTCCTGGGGATCCAATGCGAAAACATTCCTCTTTTCTTCCTGAGCGCTTTTATTGCCAGCCTGGTTTTCACGAATATTGTCTATACGCTTACCATTTCCTTCGGGGATATCGGCAAGGCCATCGCAGTGATCCTGCTGGTGATTCAAGTGGCTGGGGCCGGCGGTACTTACCCAATTGAAGTGATGCCGCAATTTTTCCAGGCGGTTCATCCCCTGCTTCCCTTTACCCACGCAATCAACGCCATGCGGGAAACTATCGGGGGGATTTATCAAACCGCCTATTGGATGGACCTGCTAAAGTTGTCGGCCTATCTGCCCATCAGTTTATTGATTGGAGTGATTCTGAGAAAGCCTTTGATCCGGTTCAATCATTTTTTTGAAGAACAGCTAGAGGAAACCGGTATTATGTAAAAAAAGAACCAGAAGAGGTGGGAAATATCCCCGCTCCTTTTGGTTCTCTTTTTTTATCGTCTTTGGCAATCAGAGCTAGCAGGGGTATCCAGCCTCTTGCCCCGGTAATCAAACCGGGAACCATGGCAAGGACAATCCCAGGAACGCTCCTGGGCATTCCACTCCAACTGGCATCCTAAGTGCGGACAGCGGACGGATACCGCATACAGGTTTCCTTCCTCGTCCTTATACACCCCCGCTTTTTTCCCTTGATAATTCACAATGGCTCCTTCCCCTTTTTCCAGCTGCTCCGCCTGGGCGGTGGGCACATAGAGGAACCGTTTGAGCAGTCCGGAAACCGTATGCCCACCCCCTGACAGCAAATTGGGAAGGGAGGCTCCCCAATGCATCCGCTGTGGAGAAAAGACAGCTGCATCCTGGTTCGGCCGGCCTGCGATAAGATCGGAAAGGATCATAGCCGCCGCCATACTGCCGCTCATCCCCCATTTCCCAAATCCTGTGGCCACATAGAGGTTGGGGATAGCGGAGGAAAATTTTCCAATGTAAGGGATCCCATCCAACGTCATGCAGTCCTGGGAGGCCCAGGAGAATACTTCCTTAGCCTGGGGAAACAAACGCTTTGCCCGTTGGCGCAACTGTTCGTATCCCCCTTTTCCCACCTGTCCGACCCGATGCCCGCAACCTCCTAACAGCAAAAAATCCCCCCACTGCCGTAAGGAAAGGTTGCTATCATTTTCTCCTATATACATCCCCGAAATAGGAGGAAGGCCGGACAGCGCCAACAGATAGGAGCGCTGCTGGTACATCCGCATAAAGTAATATCCCGGCGTATTCAGGATGGGATAGTGGGTGGCGATCACAATCCTTTTTGCGTAGATCGTCCCGCCTTCGGTGATTACCTCGCCTCCCTCAATCCGATCTACCCGGGTATGGTCGTAAAGGGGGACTTGCCGCGCAGCAGCGGACAAAAATTTAAGCGGATGGAATTGGGCCTGTTTGGGAAATTCCACCGCGCCTTTGATGGGAAATGGAATGGGCGGGTGTTCCGTCATACGGGCGGGTATCCCCAATTGTTTGGCCGCCCGGTACTCCCGATCCAAATGTTCCGTCTTTGTGAGGGAATACACATAGGCGCTTTCTTCTTCCCAATCGCAGTCGATGCGCTCGTTTTCGATACATTCCCGGTATTTCTCAATGGCTTTCTGATTAGCACGGGCATATTGCAAAGCCCCTTCTTTTCCAACTATGGAAAACAGCTTGCTGTAGATCAAACCGTGCTGGGAGGTTATTTTCCCCGTGGTATTCCCTGTCACGCCGCCTCCCGCTTGCCCAGCGTCTACCACAATGGATTCCACCCCTTTTTCCCGCAGGAGCTTCGCCGTTAATATTCCCGCCATTCCTCCGCCGATCACTGCCGTGTCGGTATGGATGTCCTCTGTCAAAGGCCGCCCCTGGGGGAGCGGGATGCCCGCTCGCCAAATTGATTTCACCAGACATTCTCCTTTTTTCTGATATCATTTAAAAATATATTTTCCTTTTGAACAGATTTTATGAATGGGCCGTAAAGTTTTCCTCCTCATAACCTTGTAATCATTTGACATTCTGTTTTTCTATTTTTCCGTTGAACCTTCCGCAATCTATGGGTATAATGGAGAAAACAGAAAGGTGGTAATTTCTATGGCAAAAAGAGAAATTGAACGGGTAGAATCCATGGGCGGCGGAACAGGCCATGTGCTGATTGAACGCCTTTTAGACGAGAAAGAACTCAACGGCAAATGCCGCATGTACGCCAAAGTGACACTGGAACCCGGCTGTTCCATCGGTTATCATACCCATCATGGGGAAAGCGAGACGTACTATATTCTCTCTGGAATCGGCGAATACAACGATAACAGCATCCTGCGCTCCGTGGAGCCTGGCGACGTCACCTTTACGCCAAACGGCTGGGGGCATGGGATGGAAAATACCGGAACGGAAGATTTGGTATTCATGGCGCTGATTATCTTAGATTAAGCCGTTTTGGCAGTTTTCTGGGTGGATAGTGTTTAGTTACTGCAAAAGGGATGACAATTGCGATACGGCAGGGATTTCATCTTCCCTTTTGATGAAATCTTGTGCCGCCGTCTTTCCCCTGCGCCACCCTCGCTCAAAGTTTCCTCTTGTGAAAACCATTGCTCTTGTTTTCTTTTTGTGGATAGGGAAAAAATTTGGATGAGCGGTACAACCGAGGTATGACGGCGAGTTGAGCGGGCGAAGCCGCTTATTTTGAGCCGGCATACTTCCCGGGCTTTCTTAGGAGACCCGCCGCAGCGGCCTTTGTAAGGGGTTCAAATGGGGGAGACACGACTCCCCCATTTACGCTCTCTTTCCGCCCTTTCTCTGGCGGCAGAGAAAGGGCGAGCCCGCGCGGCTTGAGCGCTATCAAAATTAAGCTTCTTGTGAGGAAGAAGACTGATATCCCCTTTATTTTTGTAGGAAAACGGCTTTTTGCCTTATAACAATCCTAACTATTGAAAAACAGCGTATCCCATTGGAGTTTCCATTTGGGATACGCTGTTTTTGTTGTTTCTTTCCCCTCGTTTATACTTTTTGTAGTTTTGCAGCATTTTTTAAATATTGCTCCAACACATAATTGAGATCCTTTTCCTGATAATTCACTGCTTGGGAAAGCTGAATCTGTCTGGGAGAAGCTGCTTGAATCTGCTCCTGAATAGAAGAAGCCATTCCTAAAAAAGACTGATACTCTTCAGGGGATAATGCCCCGGCCTCAATGAGATATTCTATCTGTTCCAATTCGGAAAACATATGCCAAAGGGTTAAAAGGTTTCTTCGATAGGCATCCTGATCCAGCTCCTCGGTAGGATTCTTTAGATAATCCATTACCTGTTCGTAAATCATATGGAAATGGGCCAGCAGCCCGCTGGAAACCGAAATCCCCTGCCACCCGTATACGCTGTCCTTGACGATCTCCCAATACTCTTTCTGGGCGCGGAATAACTCCTTTATGTTGAGCTGGAACAGCACCTTTTTCTTGGTGGGGAAAACAAATACATTCACTAGGAAAACAATTCCCACCGCAGCCAGCAAATATATCATTCGCAGTTCTATGGCCAGGGTCTCTTCCATCGTCATGGACGCCAGCGTCAAAGCATAGCAGGTAGAAAAGATGGGATGGTTCCAAGTACCCGGGGTAGCGCAGTACATGAGGGAAAGCATGACGAGAGCAAAGGCAAAGCGCCCTGCCATTCCTGGCAAATAAGGATAAATCAGATACTCAATGACGCATCCGATCACAGTTCCGATGGGACGGGTTTTCATACGGTGGGCGCTCTCCTCATAATCCGGCTGTATCAGCAAAAAAGCGTTGAGGGGAATCCAATAAGAATGGGTCACTGGCAAAAACCAGCTGATGGTGAAGCTGACCACCAACACAACGGCAAGCCGGAGCGCCACCCGCATTTCAAAGGACCCCATGGTACACTTTCTGCGGATGTGCACCAGAAGCTCCCTGCCGTTTATTTTCCAGGCCAGCCTATGGGGAACCGGATGTTCCATCGTCCGAAGAATCAAAATGAGCATATGCAAGATGCTGCGGACACAGATACGCAGTCTCCCTTCCGGAAGCCTCATCTCCTCCAGCATCGCGTAAGCCTGCTGGATCAATATGCCGTTTTCCCCCCGGGATACCTCCCGATCTACTTTTCGTAAAAACTGGGCCAGATACCGAATCTCCTGTATTCCTTTTTTCTCCGTTTCATCCTGCCATACCGAATCGCTGACCAGATAAAACACCCGTTGAAACAGCACAAAGAACATATCCTGGAGCTTTGTCTTTTCGCTGTATAAGGAAAAGGGCTTATGATTGTTGTAAGATATCTTATAAAAAGAATTTTTAAGGTCGTACAGCTCTTTGCGGTTCATCTTGTTTTCAGCAAAGCGGTCCAAAAGATCCGCCAATTTCTGAAAGCCCTGGTGAATCCCTTCGCCTTTTTCTACCGGCTTCCGGAAAAAGCGGGAATAAAAAAGCAAAGCGGCTACCAGGATCAGGGAGATCACAAAAACCACAATCAATTCCATCCAAAGGGCAGAAGGCGCCGGGGGCATCAGTTCTAAAAATACAAACATCATGGCATAAGCAAAGTAGCCCTTGGGATTGATCTGGGACGCCTGGACAAAAATCAGCAGGAACGGTACGCAGATATTCAGGCCGATACACAGCGCCAAATGGAGGGAGGCAAGAAACGCCAGCACACACAGCAGCAAACTGAAACATATCACTTTGACAAAATATAATATGGACTGATTCCGCAGATGCTGTATCTGAAATACCGTGGTAAAGACCGATACTACCATGGCATATTGGATTCCAAAAAAACTAGTTACCACCCAAAAGTTAAATAAAAAGAAGAGGATAACCGGCAACGCCGTCAAAAAACGTTTTTTAAATAAAAGGATCCATTCCCTTAGTTTTGCTTCCACGTTCTACTCTCTCGTTCCTTCCCATTCCATTTCCTTATGTATGAAATTATAACATAAAACAGGGAGGGACACCAACGGTCCCTCCCCCGCTTTTCAAAAAGATATCAAAGTTGTCCCAGTATTTCTCCAATTTTCCCATGGATGACCAGATCCGCCCGGTCATCTTGGGGAGTGGGATCGCGGTTGATCACTACCAGCCGGTTTCCCTGATAAAAACGGATTAATCCCGCGGCGGGATATACCGCCAGGGATGTTCCCCCGATAATCAGCATCTGGGCCTCCTGGATACGCATAACGGAGCGGGCAATGACATCTTCATCCAAACTTTCCTCGTACAAAACCACGTCCGGTTTGATCCTGCCGCCGCAGGAACACCGGGGAATCCCCTGGGAATCCCGGATATAGGAGGCCGGATATTCTTTGCCGCATTTCCCGCAGTAGTTGCGATGTACTGATCCATGCAGCTCCAGCACTTCTTTGCTTCCCGCCGCCTGGTGCAGGCCGTCAATGTTCTGGGTAATGACCGCTTTTAACTTCCCCTCTTTTTCCCACTGGGCCAATTTTTGATGGGCCGGGTTGGGCTTAGCGTCCAGATACAGCATTTTATTGCGATAAAAGGTAAAAAACTCTTCTGGATGATGAAGATAAAAGCGATGGCTTAATATGGTCTCGGGAGGATAGCGGTACTGCTGACGGTATAAGCCGTCCTCTGACCGGAAATCGGGGATCCCGCTTTCACAAGATACCCCCGCCCCTCCAAAAAATACGATATTATCGGATTGCATGACCCATTGCTTGAGTTGTTCCAATTTTGTCATAGGACGTCCCCCTTTTCCTTTCACCATTCCAAACGATAATAATATAAACGGAAGGCAGGCTTGGAAAAAACGGCCTGTTTCTGACGCATCGCATCCCAAATGGCTAAAAAGCAGAATCAAATTGGGCGCGAACCTCCTCCGTACTTTTAAATCGTGGTGCCAAACCCATCAAACGCATCAGATAGTATTTTTTGTCTTGGCTGAGAGGAAGCACCCTATACCACGCCCCCTTTTCTTTGCCGTGATAGGTGGAGTACAGCAAATATAAAAGCAGGTTCCCAAAACAGGAATAATCAAGGGCCGGGTCTATCCTGCCGCTGTCCATATAGCGGGCTAATCCAAAATCAATCAGGGACACCTGTTTCCCATCATCCAGCACATTGGCAATGCTGATATCCCGATGGACAACACCATGGTGATGGAGATATAAAAGAATATCCAGAATCTGGGATCCAATTCTAAAAATATCGGCGTCCAAAAATTTCCTGTCCTGCTGAAACAACTGCCTTTCCAGCGAATCGCCCGGCTTGTATTCCAAAATAAAAAAGTATCCCTGCCGGTTATTGACGACGCCCAACAGTTCTGGAATGGCTCCATGTTGCAAATTGGAAAGGATAACCGCTTCATGATAATTGTTTCTCTGGTTTTTCCGCAGCATTCGGGGACGGAAGCGTTTGAGCACTACATCCCGGCCCGTTTGATCCTGTGCGAGATAACAAACGCCATATCTCCCACCACCGATCTTCGAGATGACAGTATATTCCCTAACCTGGCGGCGGAATAGCATCACCGTATCTTATGGCCGCATTCCGGGCAGAATTTTGATGCAGATGGGATTTGCCTGCCACACTCGGGGCAAAATGAGGCGGTATTCATCTTTTCTCCACAGGACAGGCAAAACTTGGAACCAGCGGGAACCGCCGTCTTACATTTCGGACACACCGCTGTATTTTCCGACATTGGCGTGGGCGATTGCGGGTACGACGGCTGTTGATACTGGGGCGGGTAATCCTGGTATGGATAGCCCTGCTGAGGATAGCGCCGGTATCCCCCCTTATCCCCGCTGAATGAATTGGAAAATCCACCCATAATTTTCCCCAAAAATCCATTGCGCTTGTAATGGGATTGCCCCCGATGCGGATATGGATAAGACCCATTGCTGTGAGAACGAGAAAAACTTGACATGATAAATCCTCCGTTTATAGCCGTTGCTATTTTTACCGTAACGGTAACGCTTGTAGTATAGTGGTGAGCAATAAATCCAGTCAAGTATAACGCAAAAAATTTATAAAAAATTTATATTTGAACAACAAAAAATCCCCGCAAGCGGGGATTTTGATATAGGTAACAGAAAGAGTATGCTCCCTGTTACTGGGCAAACGCCTCATCATAATTTACATAACGGAATTCAATAACGTCTCCATCAGAAACCGTCACATCATTGGCCCCGCGGTCAGGCAATTCATCGTTTAAATAGAACAACCATCCGTCAGTATCCGCAGAGGTAATCCCCTGGAAAGAAATATACATGCCGTCCTGCTCCGTATAGGCCATATTTTGGCTTTGACAGGCGTCTTTGACAGCGCGCCCCGCAGTGAGGTCGTCCGTCAGGGTAACCTGCTGATCCAAGATGGTCTCTTCCGCAGAGATCAGCCGCACCGTCACGGTAATCCCCACCTGGGAATGATCCGCCCCTCCCGATTGGGAGGAACAGCCCGTCATCAACAGAAAGGTCCATAAAATAGCTACCACTAGGGCAATGGGTCTGGTAATTTTGTTTTGTCTTTGCATAAAAACACTCCTTTTTATAGATCCATCAAGCCGGAGAGAAATCTCCTGCAAGATTTCTTTACTTATGAACCGGAAAGGAAGCTTCCGGGGAATAAATCTTAATCACACTGCTGTCGTCCAAAATGAAGGAACCCTTTGGGGCGTCGTGGATCGCTGAACAGATATAAGCGTCTTTCACGCCGCTGGAGATGTGAAACGCCTCTACGATAAAGACCACCCAAAACCAGGGGTCCGGCAAAAAGAAGAGCATCGCACCTAAAACAACGGCTATGAAAACGAACGGGAATAACGTGATAAATAGATACCACGATTTTGTAAAATAAAAATTGGTTTGTCCGGCGGAGGCAGAAAAAAAGCGCATATGGTAGACGGGCTTCTTGCGGGAAACCAGCACAAAGGCCAGCAAGTGCAGCAGCTCCCGCACATGGCTGTAGAGAAATAAAAAAATCAAAACGCTGATGGGAACCATAAAACGCTGAAACGTGGTGTAATCGGCGTCCAATGGGAGAAACAGCGTGAACGGATGGATCTGCGCCATTGCCCACACCAGCAGGACGGTAATGCCGATCATCCCAAAGTTGATCAGTAAAACCAGTTTTCCGTTGTACCGAAAATCCACGACGTTTTTCAGCCGGAACCCTTCCGGCAATACTGACGTATTCATAAAAATCCCTCTTTTGCTTTCCGTTATTCTTCCCCGGCTTTAAAATTATAAATGGGAAACAGCCGGCGCTCTATCTCCACCGTTTCCCCGATATGGCTGACAATATCCTCCAGACTTTTATATGCCATGGGGCACTCGTCCAGGGTCGCTTTGCCCACAGAGGTGGTATAAATACCCTCCATCTCCTTGCGAAACTGGTTCACTGTAAAACTCTGTTTCGCCTGGGAACGGCTCATCAGGCGCCCCGCTCCATGAGGGGCGGAAAAATTCCAATCTTCCTGTCCCCGGCCCACACAGATGAGGCTTCCATCCCGCATATTGATAGGGATGAGAAGA
>CAJFUH010000175.1 GCA_904420155.1 uncultured Clostridia bacterium | reverse complement strand
GTAGCGTAAAGGAAATCCTGCCAGGGGCAGTATCCCGGTTCTGAGGCGTAAAAGGAACGGTAGCGCTTGCACCCACCTCCGCAGAGGCCGTACACCCGGCAGGAGGCGCACAGAGGGTGTTGAGGTTCCGTATCCTGCAAAAAGCGCTGGATCCCTTCGGATTTGGCCAGCTCCTGCAATCCCTGCTTGCGCACGTTGCCGCATTGGTAACGGTCCAGTACATAAAAATCGCAGGGATAGACGCCTCCGTCGGCCTCCACCACAAACTGCGGCGTACATTTCCCCATCATGCCGCACTGTTCCGCAGGCCGCCCCTGCATCATCATCATGATGTTGTCGAACTGCCGCACGCTCAAATATTCTCCTTTTTGCAGCGCTTCAAACCAGGATTGGAAGAAACGCTTCATAAAATCCGCGTACAACCGGGGCGTTAAATCGCACAGGCCGTCCTTTTGGGCGTCCAGTGGGCGCAGGCATGGGATCAATTGGACAAAGCCGTATCCATTCCTGCGGTAGAATTGAAAGGCTTTCTGCGGATGTTTTGCCGCCTGTTTGGTGATGACGGAAAGGATATTGTATTCCACCCCAAACTGTTTCAGGAGCTGGATGGAACGCCTTACCCGGGAATATGTCCCCTGTCCTTTGGCGTCGGGGCGGCAGAAATTGTGCAGGCTTTCCTCGCCGTCCAGGGATACCCCCACCAGGAAGGAGTACTGTTGAAACAGCCGGCACCAGTCCTCGTTTAAAACCAGCCCGTTGGTCTGGATGGCGTAGCGGATATCGCACCCCGCCGTATTGCGGCGCTGCGCGTATTCCGCAAATGACTGGAAATATTCCAGCCCCGCTACGGTAGGCTCGCCCCCCTGGAACGCAAAGACCACCTGGGCGGGAGGTTTGACCTCCCCCAATACCCGGTCGATCAGGCATTTCATGGTGTTCTCATCCATGATCCCGTAAGAGGGCACTTCCCGGCTGTCCGCCACGTCCGCATAGAAGCAATATTTGCAGCGCATATTGCAAAGGGAAGAGGCCGGTTTGATTAAGGCGGAAAAATAATTCATAGGGATGTTCTTCCTTTCTTTGTCTGTTTCCCAAGACAATGGGAAACACCGGCCCTTCTCTTGGGATTTTTACAGGATTCTTGCAAAAAGGGCTTGCAAAATCGTTTTTTGCAAGCCCCTATTTCTTTTTCCGTAGGATATGGAACAGCAGCCATCCTCCCAAAATCAGGGCGGCTATGTATCCCAACGCGCCCAGCAGGGGGATTCCCAGCATTTTGGGGTTCATATCCGTGGTACAGATGGTGCTGGAGGAGATCAACAGCGCGGCGGTAATGATGCACACGATGATCCGGTTGACCATCCGGTCAATGTTGCCCAATGGTTCCTCCGAGCCGGTCAGCTCTAAATTCAGTTTGGTCTGCCCTTTGATGGTCATTTTCAGCACGTCGGACAGATGGGCCGGGATCTCAATCCCTTTGCTGAACAGATTATAAAAAGCCTGCGCTTTATGGCGCAGCTCCTTTTGCAGGTCAAAGTCGCTGACCGCTTCCCCGGCCAAATGGGCGCTGACGATTTTTAAAAAGCTCACTTCCGGGCAGCAAGCGGCCAATACCCCTTCCATGGTTACAACACCCCGCGCCAGCATGGTCACGCCTGTGGGCATGCCGATCCCGTTGTTTTTGGCCAGCTCCAAAAGCTCCTGTACCATCTGCCCCATATTCATGCTGCCCAGGTCCATGTCCCCGTACTTGAGCACCATGTCGTCCAGGTCCGTATAAAGGCGGGTATGATTGACCCTGCCCTTTACCACGCCCAAAGTCAGGATAATATTTTTCAGCTCGTAAACGTCGTTGTTGACCACGGCGCGGATAGCCGCCCGGAACAGGTGCTTGTCCCGGCTGGTCAAACGCCCCATCATGCCCAGGTCCAGCCAGACGATTTTCCCGTCCCGTATCCAGATGTTCCCGGGATGGGGGTCCGCGTGGAAGAAAGCGTCGTCCAGCACTTGCTTGCAGTAGTTTTCCGCCAGCTTAACGCCGATTTCCTTGATGTCGTAACCCTGTTGGCGTAGGGCCTTGAGGTCGTCTACTTGTACGCCCTCTACATATTCCATCACCAGAACCCGGCTGGTGGTCAGAGACTGATCCACTTTCGGGCAGGTGACGTACTCAATTTCCCGGTTCAAACGGCTGAACTCCTCCATATGCTCGGCTTCCAGCAGAAAATTCATCTCCTGCTGGGCTACCATCCACATCTCGTCGATGATAGCGGAAAAATCCAGCGTATCCCCCAGGTCGCTCACTGCTTTGAGGATGCGCACCGCTTTTCTCATCAAGGTGATATCCTGGGACATGGTCTCCTGGATACCGGGCCGCTGTACTTTCACCACCACCCGGCTTTTATCCTTTAGGGTGGCGGCGTGTACCTGGGCGATGGACGCCGCCCCCAGGGGTTCCGGATCGATGTCGGAAAAAATGGACTGGATCGAGGCGCCGTATTCCTGCTCAATCACTTGCTGGACCTGGGAAAAGGGCATGGGTTTTACATCCGCCCGCAGATGTACCAGCTCGTCGCAGTACGCTTGGGGCAGGATGTCCGACCGCATGGACATGATCTGTCCCAGCTTTACATAAGTGGGCCCCATATCCTCTAAAATCAGGCGCAGCTTTTCCGGGTTGACGCCGTGCATAATATCATGTTGGCGCAATACCCCCAGCATTTCCTTTAAACGGGAGACGCTGGGGGAATCGGTCTTCTTTTTTTGCTTTTTTGGTTTAGGCTTATCCGCCCGCCTCATATTATTGGTTCTCCAGCTTTTCCAGTTTTTCTCTGATTTCCTGGAGCTGTTCCGGGGTCATACTGTCCATTTGCTCTAAGACAGTCCGGGAGGCAGGGGCGGTTTTCGTTTCCTTGGCCTGCTGGATGCTTTCGGAAACATTGCGCTTAAGTTCTTCATTGAGGACTTTCCCTTGTTCCACCGTCAGTTCCCCTTTGGCTACCAGCGCGTCCACCAAATCCTTGGATTTCTCCGCCGTGGTGGCTACCGCGCCGATCCCCGCCAACAGCACTTTCCTGAGTTCTCCACTGATGCTCATTCTAATTCCTCCGAAATCTCAACTTCCACGTCAGGGACGGTCTGGGCTTCCTCTTTGGGCTCTTCTTTCTCCAGCTCGTCCTGGATTTCAAAATCATCCCATTCATCGTCTATTTCTGGAAGCTCTTCGTCCTCCATACACGCATGCCTGGGGCGACGGTCCAGCCACTTGACGCAGGCGTATACCACGCCGCCGATGATAGCTGCGGCGCCCAATATTTTCAAAAATGTTTTCATGCCAATTCCTCCTGTTTTTTTGATGGTTTTCACCTTTTTTTATCTTTGATTATCTTTAATATACCACAAAGTTATGAAAAGAAAATAGACAAATCCGGAAAATCCAGAAAAAAGGATCCTTTTTCTTTCCTGTCGCAGGAAATCCCTTGCCTTTTCCATTTATTTTTCCTTTTGGCACCGGGGACATACCCCATAGATAGTGAGATCATGCCCGGAAATTTCATAGCCGGTATCCTGTTCCAGCTTTTGCGCCACGCTTTCCAGAGGGCAATCTCCGATACGCAGTTTGGCGTTGCAGGAGGTGCACACCAGATAGTGCCCGTGACGTCCCTGGGACAGGCTGTAACGGGTGACGCCGTCGTGAAAAAGGCACCGCTCCAAAAGCCCTGCGTCTGCAAAGCGTTCCAGATTCCGGTATACCGTGGACAACGCCAGGCGGGGATACTGTTTGCTGACTTTTTCGCACACTTCTTCCGCCGATAACGGTGATTCCGCCATCCTAAAAACCTGTAGGATGGCTTCGCGCTGTTTGGTATTTTTCCATGCGGGCACCGTCCCACCCCCTTTGCTGTTATTGTAACGCCTTATACCCGGAATTTCAAGCGGAAGCTTGTGCCTTCTTTGCCAGAACCTCTCTTTTTCATCAAACTTCTTGGGGAGGATATTTCATCCCTCTTACGCGGGGGCGCACAATGGTTTTCCCGACATAAAATCTCTTGACAAGCCGTTTTGGTTGGCGTATGATAAAGGACATAAATGCAAATGATTTGCATTTGCGTTTTGGATTTTTTGAAAAAAGAGGGCCTCCCATGTCCGGCTAAGCGAGGGGGGACCCTCGGGAGTGAACATTGAAACGAATCGTTGCTTTTTGTCTGGCGTTATGTGTTATGATATGCGGCATGTCCGGCTGCGCCAGGCCGGAGCCCCAGCAGGAGCCGCGTCTAAAAGTGGTGGCTTCCTTTTATCCCATTTATATCATGCTGCTCAATTTGACCGACGGCATCCCGCAGATCCAAGTGGACAACATGGCGGGACAGCAGACCGGCTGTCTGCACGATTTCCAGATGCAGACCGATGATATGAAAAATCTGGAGAGCGCCGACGCGTTTATCATCAACGGCGCGGGGATGGAATCCTTTTTAGATAAGGTGGTGGAGGAACTGCCTTCGCTCACCGTCGTAGATTCCAGCGTGGGGATCCCCTTGATCGCCTCCGGGGAGGAAGAACCGGAAGAAGAGGCGCATCATGAGGGGGACGGGCATGACCATCATTCGGATTATAATCCCCATTTGTGGGTGTCCATCTCCAATTATATCCAGCAGGTGGAAAATATCCGGGACGGCCTGGCGGCGCTGGACCCCGCTTATGCTGGGCAGTATCAAAAGAATTGTGAAGAATATGTGGGCAAGCTGGAAGCGCTCAGGCAGCGCATGCACCAGGAGCTGGACGGGCTTCCCCACCGGGATATCGTCACCTTTCACGAGGCGTTCCCGTATTTCGCCCAGGAATTCAACCTGCATATCGCGGCGGTGATCAACCGGGAACCGGAGAGCGAACCCAGCGCCAGAGAATTGGCCAATACCATCCTTTTGGTGCGTTCCACCGGGGTGAAAGCCCTGTTTGTGGAACCCCAGTATCCCAAAACAGCGGCGGATATCATCAGTGATGAGACAGAAGCGCAGGTCTATGTGCTGGATCCCGGGGTTTCGGGAAAGGAAGAGAAGGACGCTTATCTCGACATCATGGAACAAAACTTGCAGGTGTTGATCACCGCCTTGCAATAGACGCGAACCATATCGTATTTGGGGGGCTTGCACATCCGGCGGACGTTCCGACGCGCGGTCCCCTGGTTTTTCTGACCCTGACCATAAAGGAGGTCTTTCCATGCTGGAACAGTTTCCCTGCCCCTGCCATTGCAGTATCCAAATCAGCCATCTGGGCGTCAAACGGGGCAGCCAAGTCATTTTACAGGATGTTTCCCTGACGGCCCATCACGGGGAAATTTTGGCGCTCATCGGGAGGAACGGAGCCGGTAAAACCACGTTGCTCAAGGCGATCATGGGGCAAATGCCCTATACCGGCGCCATTACCTTTTACGACGCCCAAGGGCAGCAGATCCAGCGCCCGCGTATCGGCTATGTCCCGCAAAGCCTGGCCTTTGACCGGAGTACTCCCGTTACTGTGGCCGATATGTTCTGCGCCAATCGAAGCGGCCTTCCTGTTTGGATGGGCCACCGAAAAGCGGAACTCAAACGCATCGAGCAAATGTTGGAAAAAGTGGGGGCCCATTCCTTGCTCCATAAAAAACTGGGCAGCTTATCCGGCGGAGAGCTGCAGCGGATCCTGCTTGCGTATGCGCTGGACCCTATCCCGGACCTCCTGCTGCTGGATGAACCGGTTTCCGCCGTAGACCGCAAGGGCACCGGCGTTTTTTACCAGCTGGTCACGTCTTTGCGCAGTGAATACCACATGCCCATTATCCTGGTCTCCCATGATATCGGGCATGTCAGGAAATATGCCACCAAGGCCGCGTTTTTGGACCGCACGGTGGTGATGCAGAACACAGTGGACAAAGTGCTCAATAACCCTGTGGTACGGGAAACCTTTGGTCTGGATATAGGAGGGGATCGGTGATGGACGCCATTTATTCTTTTTTGCAGCAGTTGCTTCCCTTTGAATGGGCGCAGTTTCATTTTATGCTCAACGCCCTGCTGGCGGTGCTGATCATTACCCCTCTGTTTGGGCTGACCGGGACCATGATTGTCAACAACCGCATGTCCTTTTTTTCCGACGCGCTGGGCCATTCCGCTTTAACCGGCATTGCCATCGGGGTTATGTTAGGGATCGACAATTACCTGGTGTCCATGCTGGGATTTGCCCTGTTGTTCGCTTTGGGGATTTCCGCCATCATTGAGTCCGGGACCTCCTCTTCCGACACCATCATCGGCGTTTTTTCTTCCGCGGGAGTGGCCTTGGGCGTGGTGCTCCTCTCCCTCAATGGAGGATTTTCCAAATACTCCAACTATTTAATCGGGGATATCCTCTCCATCCAGAGCGACGAACTGGTCCTTTTGCTTTTTGTGCTGGTAGCGGTGGTAATTTTGTGGATATTCGCCTTTAACCGCCTGATGATCGCCAGCCTCAATCCGGACCTGGCGGTCAGCAAAAAAATTAACGTGCGGCTATATAAAAACCTGTTTGTCATCGCCATCGCCCTGATTGTGACCGTATCCATCAAATGGGTGGGCATCCTCATTATCAATTCCCTACTGGTTTTGCCCGCCGCCGCCGCACGGAATGTGGCCGGCAGTATGCGCTCTTATCACGGCTTTTCCATCTTGTTTTCTATGGTTTCCGGCTTGTGCGGCCTGATTATTTCCTATTATTGGGGCACGGCGGCCGGAGGGACCATTGTTTTGGCGGCGGCGGTATTGTTTTTCCTCACGTTTGCTTTCAATCGTTTGAAGTCCCGGGCCTAAACGATCCGGATGGCCGCCAAACCGTTTGTTTAACACGATAGGTAGGGGATTCCCAACCCATGAAAAAGCAAGCCGATTGTCAGGGTTATCGGCTTGCTTTTTTCTATATGATAATGGAAAGAAATGGGACGTTTCTAACCGGCCCGAAAATGATGGTTTTATGCTTGTTCCCTGTTTCGCTGGAGTATCCCAGCGTTACGAAAAAGGATACCTCTGTCAAACTGTGGGGAAAGGGACTTTCCCCTAGCAAACTGCAAACAATCCGCTCTCCCCGCCTGAACTAGCAAGTCTCAGGCGTTCCGCTCCTTGTGGGGAGCGACCAAAGGCGCTGCCACAGGACTTCAGAGCTCCCTTTTGAAAAAGGCGGGCAAAAATTTTTACAGCCCCTTTTATGATAGTTTTTATATAGCCCGTCCTTTTTTCCAAGGATAGAACACCTGTAAGAAGGCCTTCCGCCTTTCGCAGGATCATTTTATCCCAGTCCGTGGGGATATGTAAAAAAGCCAGGATTTCCGGGATATTCCACGCGGCGTTGACTGATTCTAACAGGGCGTGTGTTGCATTTCTCCCTAGCGGCCGCTATACTGAGGTTAGTTTCTCACCCAGAAAGGATCAGTGCTTTTATGGATATCAAACGCACCGGACGGCTCATTGCCGCCCGGAGAAAACAGAAAAACTTGACCCAGCAGGAACTGGCCGACGCTTTGGGGGTCAGCAACCGGGCTGTTTCCAAATGGGAGACCGGACAAGGGATGCCGGACATCAGTTTATTGGAGGATTTAAGCCGTGTGCTGGAAATCAGCATCGACGATCTGGTGCGGGGGACGGATATCACGCAAATATCCCTACAGAAAGAACCGGAAGGAGGCCGGGAAACCGTCCTGTTTCAAGGCAGCAACGAGGCGCTTCCCCGTTATTGCCGCCGGTTAGCGCTGTTGCAGCAGCGCGCGTCTTTTCCCATGCGTCCAGCAATCCTCACGGTTTTGTGGGGCGTTTTGGTCTTGCTGTGCGTGGGGCTGACCGCCCTTGCGATCCTTTTCCCTGCCCGGGATCTCCGGCCATTTGCTTTGCTGCTTGTAGTTCCCGCCGTTGCGTTGGTTTTGGGATACCAAGGTTACCGGATCTACGCCCGGGTCTATCAGAAAAACCGTTGCCATCCAGAGAATCCCAAGGGAGTTTATACCTACCGCTTTACTGATTCCGGAATAGAGATCGCCGGGGGAACAGGTTCTCGAAAAATCGCCTATGGATCCGTTACCTCCATCTCTTATTCCCAGGATACCTTGCTTTTCCGCTGCGGCAGGACTTTTTATTTGATGGAGGCGGAAGATTTCCGCTGCGGCGCTCTTCCGGACTGCCTGGCTTTCCTGCAAAAGAGATGCCCTTCGGCCAAAACGCTCCCATTGTCGGAAGAAAAAAGGTTTCGCCCTATTGTGGGCTGCGCCTGCTTGATGGCCGCGTTTCTTCCGGCGGGCCTCCAGTTTGCCGTACATTTTTTGGGGCCCCGTTATGAGATTGCATATACCAAAGATTATTATGGGATTTTGGTGACTGCTTTCACCTTGCTCCTTTTATTCATAGGCGGGTTGCTGTTGACCCGCCGGAAAAAACCTTGGCAGGCCACCCTTTCCATCTGGGCGGCCCTAACGCTTTTGGCGGTGGGAATGGTGTGGACTACGCCTCCTGTGACTTCTGCAAGTATCGTCACATCGTCTGACAATGGTTCCTGTACCCTGGTGCTAAAAACCGATAGGGAGACCGGCAAGACCAAACGATTCCGGACGCTGTTCCCTATGCTCTCCATGTATCGGGAGACCCTTCCGTATACCGTAGAACAGCCAGTCAAAACCCAGTGGCTCACCAACGATATCTGTGCCGTTACTTATATCTCCCCTGATGACGGGGAAATCCATCAGTATGTGGCAACTTATGGAGACCGGGGGAACGGCATCAGTTATTATTCTATGATTTCCGTCCTTTCCTCTGCTTCCGATTGGATGGTAACCGATGTCGTAGATTCCGCCGGATGGCAGCTGAAGACTGAGGACGGTTTTCTATGGGTGGGGGACGGCGCCCAGCAGGAAAGGTTTCAGCTGGAAGACTGCGTCCCTTTTGGCACCACCGCCCTGGTTTTGTGCCAGGATGGCCGCCCTAAGTGGACATTGGCGCTGGGGGAGGACTGCCGGGTGGACGGCGGCGTCCTGCAAGAGGGGAGCCTGGTTGCCTGCCGGGTCTCTATGGAGAAAACCGCCCCTATTGTTTTTTATCACACCCATTGATGGCATGGAAAGGAGCGTTGATTTGTTATGAAACGGGTCTGTGCGGTATTGTTGGGGTTTTGCATGGTTCTTTTTTCCGGATGCTCGTTCCCGGAAGGACAAGCCAGGAGCGCCCCCTTTCCCTTGGAGGCGGGGCAACAGGATTTTTCCCTGGGGAATTTCCGGATCACGGAGCAAGGGATCGAAGGGTTGGTTTCCATACTCCGGGATTACGCGCCGCTGCCGGGGACGCTGGGGCTCCACCTTCTGGACGCCACGGTAGATTCCTCCGGCGGGCTAAAAAGTTTCAATCTGCTGGTGGAAGGATATGACGAAGACAAGCAATCCACCGGGCTTTCCCAATTTATTTATGAAGACCAACAGATGAGCTATACACCGCCGGAACAGTATGAATACCCGGAACTTTCCGTCCCTTACAACAGCAACAACGACTTGCATGCGCTCAACCAAGAATTTTTGAGGATCCCATGGGAACAGCAGTTTTCCCTGCTCCATGAATCGCTCTATTCCATCCGATATCAGGGAAATGGGCAGACCGGGGAGGGAACTCCCCTGATGGACGGGCGCAATCATGTGGATTTTCCGGTTCTGACTTGGGAGGAATACCAGGCTGGACAAGGGGGCCTGGGGGACGGAAAAACCGGCGTGACGTTTACCCTGGGGAGCCGGACAGGCTCTCTCTCCATGACTTATTTGTGCGATCCCGCAGACCCCAGTACGCTGGTGCAAAGCCGGCAGCCGGGAAACCGAACCGCATGCCGCGAAAAAGACGGGCGGCTGCAATTTACCCGGGACTATGGGGAAACATGGATTTCCTGTGACCTGCCGGAAGAGACCGTAGCCAGCGCCCTGGACTTCTACCAAAGCAGTCAGCCCCCGGAAGGGACCTATTACATCTCCCCGGACAGTCCCGGCGTCATCGCGTTTTTATATGGCGCGGATCCCAAGCTTTATTTATCCAGGGACGACGGCGAATCCTGGCAGACCATTTCTGTGGGGGAATGGGAAGAGACCCTGAGGGGGTTGGGATACGGATCCAGGGCTTTGCAGTTCTTTCATGAACAAGAAGGGTATGTGGGAATCGGTACCGATTATTCTATGGGGAGGGGAGGATACAAAGGCTGGTTTACCACCCAGGACGGCGGCAACACCTGGCAGGAGCATTCCCTTCCCGGCGGATATAACGAAATCCTGCGGGGAATGGCATTTTCCGATTTACAGCACGGCATTATTACGGTGCGTTCTATTTCCGCGGATTATCCCACCTTTTTTGCTACGGATAATGGAGGAGAGACCTGGACCGAAATCACCGTTTTGCCAGAAGACGTCCGTACCTCAGAATGGTATGCTTTCTGTAAGGCGTCTTCCCTGGAATATGTGGACGGCCAGTATGCCTTGACCATTGCGCAAGGGGAAAGGAAGACCCGTTTGGTTTCCTCTTCCCTGCAAGGCCCCTGGGAGATCTTACAGGACGGAAACGGGGACCTTTGACTGGATTCTTTCCAATCGGAGGGATTACAAGGACGGCCTTTTATACATAGCGACTTTTTTATAGTCCTGGCAGGCTATCCCAACAAATAGGTATGCTGTGAAAAAGGGGATGTAACCAAGCGACTCATTCCCTTTCTATCCGATAGGAGAAAAAGCAGGGATCCTTGCTCCGTTACGGGACAAGGATCCCTGCTTTCATAATAGGAAGAATGATTGTTTTTCCCTGCTTAGCCGTTGGAGATGCGATGGGTCTCTTTACAGCAGATGGACCGCTACGATCAGCCCGGCAAACACAATAGAAACCATGCTGGTGAGTTTAATCAGGATATTGATGGAAGGCCCGCTGGTATCTTTGAAGGGATCTCCCACGGTATCGCCCACAACAGCAGCTTTGTGGCAGTCGCTGCCTTTGCCGCCGTGGGCGCCGCCTTCTATGAACTTTTTGGCGTTATCCCATGCCCCTCCGGAGTTGGACATCATCACCGCCAATACAAATCCGGTGACTGTAGTACCCGCCAGCAGGCCGGCCACGCCGTTGACGCCGAGAATGAGACCCACCACAACGGGGGTAATGACTGCGATAAGGGCTGGGGCAAGCATGAGCTTTTGGGCGCTGCGGGTGCACATATCCACACAAGAAGCGTAGTCGGGTTCGGCCTTCCCTTCCATAAGGCCCTTGATATGTTTAAACTGACGGCGGACTTCTATGACGATACTTTGGGCGGCTTTGCCCACAGCGTCCATGGTGAGGGCGGCAAACAAGAACGGAAGCATCCCGCCGATGAATAACCCGATCAGTACCGTAGGATTGGTGATGCTGAGATCCATCACCACATTTTGATCGATCTGATGTACCTTGTCGATATAGCTTGCGATCAGCGCCAAGGCTGTAATGGCCGCGGAGCCGATGGCAAAGCCCTTTCCAGTAGCGGCGGTGGTGTTGCCTAAACTATCCAGGGCGTCTGTACGCCGGCGTACTTCCGGCGGCATATGGGTCATTTCCGCGATGCCGCCCGCGTTATCCGCAATGGGCCCATAAGCGTCGGTGGCCAGGGTAATGCCAAGCGTACTCAGCATACCGACGGCGGATACGCCAACCCCGTAAAGGCCCATATTAAAGTCCTGTGCGCCGCCGCTGAGGAAATAGCTTATCAGTACGGAGACCCCTACGATGACCACGGGGGCCACCGTGGAAAGCATGCCCAGGGACAAACCGCTGATAATGACCGTGGCGCTGCCCGTCTCACTGGAGGCGGAGAGCTTCCGGGTGGGCTTGTAGGTATCGGAGGTGTAATATTCGGTAATGGCCCCGATGGCAACCCCCGCGATCAGCCCGCTGAGGATGGCAAAATAAACGCCGGTATGGTCGGGCAGCAGCCAACGCACCACAAAATAGGAAAGAATGGCAATGAGGATGGCGCTGATATAAGTGCCGGTGCGCAAAGCGGTCAGCAGATTTTTCTGGCTGGCCCCTTCTTTGGTCTTGACAAAAAATGTCCCCAGGATGGAACATATGACGCCCATAGCGGCTAAAAGCATGGGCACGCCCACGCCGTTCATGCCGAATCCGGCGGCAACCGCCAGCGCGCTGGTAGACACAATAGAACCCACATAAGATTCATACAGGTCGGCGCCCATACCCGCCACATCGCCCACGTTATCGCCTACATTGTCCGCGATAACAGCCGGATTGCGGGGATCGTCTTCAGGAATCCCGGCTTCTACCTTTCCCACCAGGTCGGCGCCCACGTCTGCGGCTTTGGTAAAAATACCTCCGCCCACACGGGCAAACAACGCCATAGAGGAAGCGCCCATACCAAAAGTGAGCATATTGGAAGTGATGTTGGCGATCAGGTCCGCTTCATTGGCCACCGGCTGGACGCTGGTGTACCAGAAATGCAGGAAAAAGTACCAGAAAGCCAGGTCTAAAAGCCCAAGGCCCACTACAGTAAAGCCCATTACGCTTCCTGCGGAGAAAGCTACCCGTAAGCCGCGGTTCAAACTCTTTCCGGCGGCGTTGGCCGTACGGCAGTTTGCCATGGTGGCGGTCTTCATCCCGATGAAACCGGACAGGCCGCTGAAGAATCCCCCGGTGATAAAGGCGAAGGGGGTAAAATAGCTTAGCAAGCCGGCAATTGCCATAGCCAGCAAAATGACGAAAACAGCGGCGAAGAAAATGCCGACCCCTTTATATTGCCGTTTTAGATAGGCGGTGGCGCCTTTGTTCACCGCGCTTGAAATGCGCTCCATTTCCGCCGTGCCTGGGGATTCCCGTTTCACACGGGCAAACATTACCCCGGCAAAAACCAAGGCCGCAAGAGAACCGATCGCCACAAAATACATTGCATCCATACTTGAAAGATTACCCTCCTTTTGAATTGACTGCGGATGATCCCGCGGTGTTTTATCCGACTGCCCTGATCTTTCGATCAAAACCGACATTTCACTTGTATTATAACATGAAGCGGAGCAAAAACAAGCATATTTTACAAAAAATAATTTTAATATTGATAATTTTTTAACATAAATAAAGAAAATTACAATTTATGTAAATTCCATGTAAAAAGAAATGGTATCTGAAGCATTTGGATGACAAAGCGTTTGCTTATATTACATAGCTTTCTATCGGCCATATCGTTGTCCTGTTTCAGAGGATGGATAAAAACCCTTTTTACAAGGAATCTT